>DASQMR010000334.1:0-13166 GCA_035645375.1 Rubrobacteraceae bacterium | reverse complement strand
AGTAGCTGCACCTCAAGCAGTACGAGATCCCTCTCACGAGCGTAGCGCCTCACCTCCGCATCGTCACTCAAGGCATCAGGCGGGAGCAGGGGGATGTCTGTACCGGCGCATATCCTCTCCAGAGCAGCCCAGTTCTCCAGGGTCAGCCCGCCGTAGTGGGAATGCGTTCTCTGCGTGGGTGCGGCGCGAACACGGCGAGGATCTTGGCCACGCCGCACTTGAACCCCCTCTCGTGCAGTTCTAGCTTGCCCCACCCCGCCACGATGCCTCCAAGGGCGAGCGCTAGATTCTCGTAGGTCAGGTAGCCCAACGATATCAGGACCTTGCCTATCGGCATGTCGTCTGTCTTCTGAAGCTCGCAAGCTTCATCGAGTTGCTCCTGATTGAACGTATCCTTAGAAAGGAAGATGTCGCTCATCTTGCGCTGCGGGAGCCGCCCGCCGTTGCTATCAGGCCAGTGCGTCGCTCATTACCGACACGTTCGGCTCTCTACCGGTCCAGGCTCGCTGAGCTTGAACCCCCTGATACAACAACATGCGATCGCCGGAGACGGTACGAGCCCCGTTCTCTCGCGCACGGAGTATTATCCCGGTCTCCCTGCCGGCGGAGTAAACAGCATCGCACACGACTTTCTCCCTCTTCAAACAAGCGACAGGGAATGGCAAAGGATGCTCTTCCCTCATTCCCAGATAGGTCGCGTTGATCAAAACCTCCGCCTCTGTTGCGGCTTCGCCGATCTCGTCTAGGGAACGCACGACAACTTCCGCCCCCCCTGCAAACCCCACAAGCCTCTCGCGAAGCCGCCGAGCCTTCTCAAGGGTACGGTTGGCCAGGCACAGCCGCGAGACGCCCTCCCCGAGGACCGCGACGGCGATGGCCGAGGCCGCGCCTCCGGCTCCCAGTACCAGGACCCGCCGCCCGCTCAACGATACATCCGCCTCAGCACAGGCCTCGACAAAGCCGCTCCCGTCGGTGTTCAACCCCCGCAGCTTCCGTCCTTCGCCCGCGACGACCGTGTTTACCGCCCCGGCGAGACGGGCGGCATCGTCCAATTCATCGACCAGGGGCAACATTGCTTCCTTGTGAGGCATCGTAACGTTGAACCCAAGGAAACCCAGGGCAGAAAGGCCTTCAACTGCGGTTGCCAGGCGCTCAGGGGCTACGTCCATGGCAAGGTATGCGTAGTCTGCCCCATCGGCGGCGAACGCGGCGTTGTGCATTCGCGGGCTCAAAGTGTGTCCGACAGGATGTCCGATTACCCCCATCAATTTTGTTCTTCCAGTCAACATACCGTATCCTTATATTATTTGATGAAGACGCAGGTTCGGTCCATATTGTTTATCGGCGAAGCAGCACAAAACCCTTAGCCCATGCCAACGTTACTTAGCGCGTCGCGTGTCCTCAGCGCCCTTCCTCAGCCATAGCTTTGGCTTCAAGAAACTCATCGTAATCGTCGGTGAAGAAGTGCTCGCCACCTTCGGCTTTTAGGACATAGTAGAGGTAGTCAGTGTCATGGGGTTCGAGAGCAGCTTGAATGGCCCCACGGCTAGGGCTGGCGATCGGTCCAGGAGGGAGACCGGTGTTCTTGTAAGTGTTGTAGGGAGAATCGACCTCGAGATCGTCGAGTGACAGCCTGTCTTTCGACTCGCCTAGAGCGTAGAGGATCGTGGCGTCCACCTGTAACGGCATGCGCGCGCGGATACGATTGTAAATCACGCTGGCTACCACGGGCTGCTCCTCGGGACTGGCAGCCTCCTTCTCGATGAGCGACGCCGTCGTAAGGATCTCATACTCGCTAAGGTTTAGGCGCTTCTGGGTCGCGGCGAAGTCGAGGCTCTGTGTCTCTATCAAGTACTGCTCTAGGAGACGGTCTACTATCTCCTCAGCGCTCGCGTCGTTCTGGAACTCGTACTTCTTTGGAAAGAGAAAGCCCTCGGTAGATTCGATGGCCGGATTTTCGAGGAACGCGTACTCGTAATCCGTCTCTCTAGCCGCGACCTCGAACTCCTCGGCTGACACGCCGCCCTGCTCCGCGAACTTCTGTGCGGTCTGCTCCAGCGTCAGCCCCTCGGGTATGATGATCTCATAGGTCGTACCCGTCTCACCGCTGGAGAGAGCCTCCAGGATCTCCTCCCCATCCTGACCCGGCTCGAACTGGTACTCACCGGGCTTTAATTCTGTAGCGTTGCCCCCGACGCGCGCCTCAAGCTCAAAGAGAGAAGAGCTACTTATTATGCCGGCCTCATCGAGCTTCTGGGCCACGCTCGCGAGCGTATCTCCCTGCTCGACTACCACCGTTACAGGAATCACTTCGGTTTCCTCCTCGCCGCCAAAGGCTGCTCCCACGACCCGATAAGCTCCGTAGAGGATGCCTATTAGCAGGATCGCAGCCAGCAAGAGAGATAAGACCGGGGATTTACGGCGCCTCGGTAGGCGTCTCTTCGTTTCCCGAGCCCTCCTCCTCGGAGAGGAAGACCGCACGGCTTCGAGACGGTTGTCCACCTCTTCGGGGTACCGCCGCCTGCGGTAACCCCTCTTACCGTGCCGTCCCAAGCGCTCCCCTTCGGTCCAGGTATTCCTGCAACATGCCGGCCGCCGCCAGGTGGTCTACCCGCTCCTTCACTCCCCCCTTGCGCCGTGTGGAGCGGCCGCCGGCGCGCGACCCTCTCTGCTGATCGTCGCGCGAAGAGCGAGCCAAACGGGTTGTCAGACGCTCGTCCCACTCTACGAAACGCGTCGTGGGTAACTCCCCCTTCAAGGTCTGAAGTCTATCCAACACGCGCCTCGCCTGGAACCCCACCTCGCCACCAAGCGTTTTCGGTATACCGACCACTATCTCCTCGATGCCCTGATCCTGCACGAGCCGCTTCAGGTACTCCCCCAACTCGGCGCTTGCAACCACCGCTAAGGGACGTGCCAGCGTGCCGCCAGGGTCAGAGATCGCTACCCCCGTGCGTACCTCACCGAGATCAAGGGCAGCTACCCGTACGGAGGTGGAGTTGGCTATAAGGGCTAGCTCTCCGAGGAGCCCAAGAGCCTCCGGCTCAGGATATCCTTCGCCTTGAGGAGAGCTTCAGGGATTGCGTGCGTATCTCCGCCGCCGCCCTGGGCCATCGTTGAGCTCCCGCCGCCACGCCCCCCGAGCACACCCGAAGCTTCCCGAACTATCTCTCCAGCCCCAACCTTCTGCGAGACCTCAGGGTGAAGGTTGGCGATCAGAACTGCCTTGCCATCTAGCGCGGCGGCTAGAACCACCGCCGCCACACCTCCGAGCCGGTTCTTTATATCGTCGGAGATCTGCCGCAAACTCTTCACGTCCGCCGCGACCACCTGACCGGTGACGATCTTCGCCCCGTCCACATGCTCGGCACTCTCGACGAGGGACCCGACTTCTTCTAGCCCCTTTTTGAGGGTCTGCTCCTTGGCGGCCTCGCGCGCCTCGCGCGTCTCGTCTTGCAGCCCGACAACCGCCCCGGGAAGCTCCGCGATCTCGACGCGCAAAAGCTCCGCGATACGCTCGGCCTGCTCGGTAGCACCTAGCAGATAATAGAGAGCCTCGCGGCCGGTAAGAACCTCGATGCGATAGAGATCGGCGCCATGCTTCCTGTTCGAGGTGACCTTAAACGCCCCGACCTCAGCCGTACACTGCACGTGTGTCCCGCCGCACAACTCGCGCGAGAAGCCGTCTATTTCGACGACACGCACTAGGTCACCGTACTTCTCCCCGAAGAGCATCATGGCGCCCAGGTTACGCGCCTCCTCCAGGGTAGTCGTGTAGTAGCGGACGGGCTGGTTCTCGGTGATCTTTAAGAGGCACTGCTCCTGGATGCGTCTGAGGTCGGCCTCGTCCACCTTCCCTGTGTGCCGGTAGTCGAAGCGCAACCTATCCGGTCCGACGTAGCTGCCTGCCTGGACAACATCCTTGCCTAGCACCGCGCGGAGAGCCCAATGTAGTATGTGCGTCGCTGTATGGTTGGCCTCGACCTGCTGGCGACGCACCCGGTTTATGGAAGCAGTCGCAATCTCGCCCGCCTCTACCATCCCGCGCTCGGGTCTGGCCCGGATGACCTGGTAGTTACCAGCCGGCACTACGTCGAGCACTTCGAGTTGACCGTTCTCCGAGGAGATCCAACCCTCATCCGCCACCTGCCCGCCACCGGTAGCATAGAACGGGTTCTCCGCGAGCACTACGTGCAGCTCTCCGTCCAACGCCTTCTCTACGGCGAGCACTTTAGTCTCAACCTGCTCCCGCTCGTAGCCGACGAAGCGGCTCTTTATCTCTTGATCTCTGAACGCCGCGACCAGCCGCTCGTGACCCTGCAACGCCCCCCGCGCCCGCTCGCGCTGGTCTTCCATCGCACGTAAGAACCCCGCCTCATCAAGCGAGATGCCTCTCTCTGCGAGAACTTCCCGCGTGACCTCAACCGGGAAGCCGTACGTATCATGCAGCGTGAACGCCACGTCGCCCGCAAAGTTCCCCCCGCTCAGGCGCTTTATCTCGAACTCCAGCAGGTTCATCCCGGAGTCGTAGATCTCGATAAAGCGAGCCGCCTCGCCGGCGGCCACGCGTCTTATGTCCTCCCTCGCCCGCTCAAGCTCCCCGTAGAAGTCTCCCATGTAATCCACCACGACCTCGGCTAGCCCCGCTACCTCTTCGGCACCCATGCCGAGACGTTGGTATGCCTCTCGCGTCGCCCGACGTATTATGCGTCTAAGGACGTACTCGCGACGCTGATTGCCAGGTCGGACGCCGTCGGCGATCAGAAAGGCCATGGCCCTTGCATGGTCGGCGAGTATGTAGAGGGAGCGATCGAGTTGCTCCGGGCTCACAAGCTCTGTCCTCCGGTTTTGGCTGTACTGTTTTATTCGCTCGAAGACCGGAGCGTAGAGGTCGGTTTCGTAGACGGAGCGGACGTTCTGGCATACGGCGACCGTTCGCTCGAGGCCCATGCCAGTGTCTATGCCGGGTTTGGCGAGCGGTTTGAGGGAGCCGTCTATAAGCTGCTCGTACTGGTTGAACACGAGGTTCCAGATCTCAAGGAAGCGCGGATCTCCATCGTTACCGCCCGGGCCGTACCTCGGGTCCTCGGCAGGATCGCCTTTGGAGAGATCCGCGCCGTAATCGTAGTAGACCTCCGAACATGGGCCGCAGGGTCCAGTCTCGCCGGGTGGACCCCACCAGTTTTCGCTCTTAGGCAGGCCAAAGATGCGTTCCTCGGGAACGCCGACCTGCATCCAAAACTCCTTCGCCTCAAGGTCTTCGGGAGCGTTCTCGTCGCCTTCAAAGATGGTGATCCAAAGGCGCTCGGATGGGAGACCCAACTCTTCGGTGAGAAACTCCCAAGCCCAACCGATGGCCTCCTTTTTGAAGTAATCGCCAAAGGAGAAGTTGCCGAGCATCTCGAAGAAGGTCAAGTGGGTCGAGTCTCCGACCTCCTCCAGGTCGACGGTACGGAAACACTTCTGAACGCTCGTGGCGCGGGGGGTCGGAGGCTCGTCCTGACCGGTGAAGTAGTTGATAAACTGCTGCATTCCGGCGGTGGTCAGGAGGACGGTAGGGTCATTATGAGGAACGAGGGACGAGCTCGAGTAGAGCTTATGCCTCCTCTTTTCGAAGAACTTTAGGTATCTCTGGCGTATCTCGTGACTCTGCATAGGCGGCATTCTACTTTTTCAAGCTTTGTTTTCCATCTCGGCGCGCCTTGATTCACTCGCCTGCTCACCATCCCAGGCCCCATCTACCTCGCCAAGCTGGCTCCGTAGATCCTCGATTGCGCGTCTCAGTAAGCGCGAGACGTGCATCTGACTCACGCCGATAGTCTGGGCGATCTCCGTCTGCGTCTTACCCTCGTTAAAGCGGAGCTTTAGAATTTGTTGCTGCTGGCCTTTCAAGCTGCCTATGGCTCTCTGCAGAAGTATTTTGTCTTCAAGGCCTTCTATCGGGGAGTTCTCGTCAGCCTGAAGATCCATGACCGTATCGCCCTCTTTGTCGTCCTGGCTTACCGGCGCGTCGAGGCTCGCGGTATTGTAGGCACGGCCTAGGGTGAGGGCCTCGGCGACGCTCTCGAGGTCGGAGTCGAGCGTCTCGGCTAATTCACGGATGCTGGGCGAGTGGCCTGTCTTGATCGTACTCTCCCGGATCGCTTCTTTAGCCGACTGTCTTAGTTCCTGAAGTCCCCGAGGCACGCGCATCGCCCACCCCTTGTCCCGGAAATACCTTTTGATCTCCCCCAGTATGTTCGGCGTAGCGTAAGTAGAGAACTCTATGTTCCGGTCTACGTCGAAGCGGTCTACCGCCTTTATAAGCCCCACCGATGCCACCTGCACAAGGTCTTCTACCGGTTCGCCGCGACCGGCGAACTTCCTTGCAAGGAACTCGACGAGCGGGAGTTGCTCCTGAATAACAAGCTCGCGTGCCCTCTGGTCGCCTTGCTTGTGATAGCGAGCCAGAAGGCGCCGAGTACGCGCTTTATCTGGACGTCTGTAACGTCGGCTCACGACACCAACTCTACCACGGTGTGCCAGACCGCGGGGTCGTCTGCCTGGCCTTTCCCCCGAACTACCGCCGGGGTCTCGACCTCGGCAACGAGGCTATCGTCGTCAACACAGAAGCGGTAGCGGGTAGAAGTCTCCGAGGTGTGCTGGCCCTCCAGAAGCTCTACCGCGTCCTCTAAACCTGCGACCCCAATACGGGCCCGCGCAGCGAGCCCTGCGACCACGAGGCCTATGCAAGAACGCAAGCTAGGGTCTGGCGGGACGGTAAGGTATGTATAACCGGCAGCATCCTCAGGTTGCAAAACGGTCTTTCCTCCTGATTTCTAAACGTCTTCTTTGCGCGTACTTGGCTCTTCCGGGTACCGGCTCGTTTCGGGAGGCGCATCTTCTTCGGCCGGTGGCAACCCGCGTTCGACGTGCCTGCTACCGTGCGACTCCAACTCTTGCAGGATCTCCGCCCGCCGTCGCGCCGATGCCTCACGAGCCGCAGCGGTGGCCGTTTCGAAGCGCCGCCGGACCGCTCCAGGTAACTCTAGCGCCTTCCCGGGTAGCTGCTTGCGGAACTCCTCGTTCGTTGCATAGAGCGTCCCGGCAGCCCCGATAACAGCTCCGGCAACGAGCTTTCCCCACCCCGGCAACCCTAGGCCCTCTCCTCGGGGCGCTCGTAAGCGTCTCGCGGCTCAGCGGTCAGATCTGGAGAACGGTCTCCCGAGCCGAAGAACGCGCTGATTCCCTTCGAGAGCCCGGCGGTGGCGGACGAGACCTTTATAACCCCGCCGCGTACGCCACGCGTAATTACCGTTGTCGTCTGGTCGAGCTCGCCGGTGATGTCGGTAACGTCCCCAACGGCCTCGTCGAGCTGGGAGAGTTGGCTGTTGATGTTGTCGACCGTAACGTGAGTTTTTCCGATTAGCGGTACGACCTCCTCAGAGGCTTCCTTCATCATCTTCTCGGTAGTCGAAAAGACGTTGGCGAGCCGCAGGAACATCCAACTCAATACCAGGAACGCGACGGCGAGCGCCACGAAGAGAATACCCTGCGCCAAATCAACGAACGCTTCTAACAAATCCTGCCGTACCTCCAACCGTTTTACCCCGGAATGACCATTCTATTATACAGCTACGTCTACCGTGATTTGGTGGTCTCAGCCCCCTTACGTACTACCCCGCCGCCCACGACTCGGTCCCCCTTATAAAAGACCGCCGATTGTCCAGGCGCAACACCTAAAACCGGTTCCGAGAGCGAAACTAAGACCCTGCCTCTAGCATCCTCCTCGATCTCGCACGGCACCGGCGAGCTGTTGTAGCGTAACTGCACCGTCTCTACCTCCGAGGGCTCAAGAAACCAGTTAAGCTCGCCTACTCGTACTTCGTTCACCTGTAGGTCCTGCTTGCGACCCACGACAACCTGGTTCATCTCGGGCCGAACCTCGGTCACGTAGAGCGGTGTCGGCGCGGAGACCCCAATCCCGCGCCGCTGGCCCACGGTGAAGTCCACGACCCCCGCATGTTGTCCGAGTAGACGGCCCTCTCCGTCGACAATCTCGCCGGGCTTCGCCGACGCTTTTTTGCGGACAAATCCCCGATAGTCTCCATCCGGGATAAAGCAGATATCCTGACTCTCGGGGGTGTATGCGACGGCGAGGCTCCGCTCTTCGGCAATGCGGCGCACCTCCTCCTTGCGGTACTCGCCAAGCGGGAAGATCGTGCGTGCTAGGAGCTCCTTTGGGACGGGCCACAGTACGTAGGTTTGATCCTTGCCCGCATCTACGGGCCTAGCCATCGTGACCCCAGCGGGCTCCTCAACCACCCGGGCGTAGTGACCGGTCGCGAGGTGGTCGAATCCCAGCCTATCGGCGAGGAAGGACGCCGCGTGAAACTTGACGTGAGCGTTGCACGAGACGCAAGGGTTCGGAGTGCTGCCAGCGGAGTAAGACCCAACGAAGTCCTGCATGACCCGCTTGCCGAAGAGTTCCTTAAGGTTCAGCGTAAAGTGAGGAAGCCCCATTTTGTGGGCGGTGTCACGCGCGAAGAGCACGGTATCCGGGGAACAGCATGAGCGGCCTCCTCGCTCCCCGTCATGAAGCCGGAAGGTCACGCAGGCAACCTCATACCCGGCCTCCTTCAGCAGGAGCGCGGTTACTGCGGAATCAACACCGCCGCTCATCGCGGCGACGACACTTCTACCCACTGGCATCGGCCTTTTCGTACCCGTTCACGAGCATGCTCCCCGCCTCCCTGTTCCAGTAGTCTTCGAGCGCCTTGTGCAGGGCGTCCAGAACGAGCGTGAGGGCATGCTCCTTGCCCTCCGGCAGCGAACCGCCCAGCTCAGCTTCGAGGTCATCCTTCGAGACCCTCGCCGCCTCGAGCAGATGGCTCTCACGAACCAAGGCCGAGAGCGCCGAGCCTGCGGCTATGCACGCCACACATCCATAGACCTTGTAGCGTACGCCTGCGAGTCGCTTTGCGGAGACCGTAACCGTAAAACGGGCGACATCGCCGCAGGCGGCGTCTCCCGACTCCCCGACGCCGTCGGGGCGGTCTAGATCACCCACGTTCTGCGGACGGACGAGGTGCTCTATTACCTTTGGGTTGTAGCGGTCAGTCATTGATCAACTCCCAACTCTCAGTTGATATACAAGGGTGAGAGTTCGCGTAGTCGAGTCACGGCCGCCTTTAAAGCTTCCAGGAAGCCGTCTACGTCTGCCCGCTTGGTGTCTTTGCCGACCGTTACTCGTACCGCTGAGAACGCTTCTTGATCCTCTTGGCCCATCGCCAGGAGGACCGGCGAGGCCTTGTGCCCAGCGGTACTGGAGGCGCAGGCCGAACCGCTACCAACTGCATAGCCGAGGGCATCCAGGTAGAGGACAAGGCTTTCAGCTTCGACTCCTTCAACGCTTAGGTGGACATTGTTCGAGAGACGCTTCGTAGGGTGACCGTTAAGCCGTACGCCGGGGATGACGGTCGCACCTGCGATCAGGGCATCACGCAACGCCTTGTCGTGGCGAGACCTTTCCGATAGATCATCGGCCGCAAGCCTTGCGGCAGCCCCGAAGCCCATGATGCCTGCCACGTTCTGTGTGCCGCTCCTCAAACCTCTCTCCTGGCCGCCGCCGAACACGATTGGCTCCAGCCGTACGCCCCCACGCAGGTAGAGGGCGCCGACGCCTTGCGGACCGTAGATCTTGTGTGACGAGAGGGCGAGCGTACAAACGGGCACGCGCGAGACATCGATGGGCAGCCGTCCGACGGCTTGGACCGCGTCTACGTGGAACGGCACGTCCCGCTCGTGGCAGACCTCTGCTAACTCTTCTACGGGCTGCACGGCGCCAACCTCGTTGTTGGCCCACATTACGGCGGCGACGACGGTCTCCGAACGCAGAGCCTCGGCGAAGGCCGGTAGATTCATTATCCCGTCCGGGTCAACGCCAACCTTCGTCACCTCATAGCCCTTCGCTTCCAGATAAGAGGCTGCGTTCCGAACGGCGGGATGCTCGATGTCGGAAATCACGATATGTCTCTTCTTGGGTGACACGGCGGCGAGGCCCAAGACGCCCAGGTTATCTGACTCGGTCCCGCCGGAGGTGAAGATAACCTCCTCCGGCTCCGCGCCTATAAGCCGCGCCACACTGGCGCGAGCCTCTTCTATAGCCTCACGGGCGGAGGCGCCGGAAGCGTGTAGGGAGGACGGGTTGCCCCTCAGGGTCATATCTCTTCCGAGGTACGGGAGCATGGCCTCCAGGACTCGCTCGTCGAGCGGGGTGGTAGCGGCGTGATCTAAATAAACGAAGTCGTTGCCGAGCATTGCGCCTTAAGTGTAACTCACGAAGGGAGGTTTGCGACCGACTCAGACGGTGATAGTATCTACGATCGCGGCGCCGTTGTCGAGAAGCGCCACCTGGTCCCCGGGCTGGACGGTGAGCGCCGCGCCGTTGGTGAAGGTGCCTATAACCAGCCTGCCCCCAGCGTCGATAACGTCCGGCGCACTCCCGATGGAGGCTACTTGCCTCGGACCTATTCTGGCCGCTTCGTTGATCTCCACGCCGTTTCCGCCTTCGTCGATCTCGCCGGTCTCGGGGTCCTGTACGTTGAGCGTAAAGCCAGAGAGGTCTATCTCCTTTTCACCCTGGTTGGCGACCGTGATGTACTCTATTTCGCCGCCGGTCTGGCTCAGCTCAAGCCCTTCCAGGTCTAGGGCAACGTCGCTGGAATTTCCTCCGACGTCCGTACGAGATAGGTCAAAGAGAGCCTGGTCGAGGACACCCTGCTCGACGTACCCCTGAAAGAGGTTCTCGATGACGTACTCTTCCTCGCGAGGCGCTAGCATTGCGATAAACGGCGAGAAACCGACCTCTAGCTGGGCGGCGAGCGTACCGTACTCACCTCTGCCCAACTCTTCGCTGGTCTCCGCGTTTCCCGGCCTGGTGATGTCGTAGGTAAAGAACTCGATCTCCGGGTAATCGGTGCGAAGGTCCCTCAGGTCACTGTTTACGATGTCGTCTACCTCAAGCCCCTGGGGGTAGAAAGAATCCTCCCCTTGCTGGAAGAACTCGACCACGATCAGGGCCTTCCTTTGGTACGCGTTCCTGAAGTCCTCAGGGACCGGCTGCCGCTGGTTGAGCGTGAACGGCCGATCGTCGAGGGTCTCGGCCTGGGCGCTCCCCTGGACGGTAGCGCCGCCCGCCGTGTTCCCGCTAGGGGGAGCGGGAGGGCCGCCGGCTTGGGTACCTCCGGTCGTACCTTCAGGCGCCGGAGGGGGAGGCTGCTGGGCCTGCTCGTCGTTCCCGCCACACCCGGCGACAAGAAGGAAGACTATCAGGACTGTGAAGGACCGGAGAGACAGGCAGGGACTAGGGATCTCCCCCCTAGAACTATTCCCTTCGATAGCGCTCTCCCTCGCTCTCCGGTCCACGATGGATTTGCTGGCAGCATACTCCGGGGCTAACCTACAGCAACGTATCACAACGATAAAAGGGGTGCAACGGGCCGATCAAGGGCGTTCAAGGAAGTCACACTCGTTGTTGAACGGGCTGCTTCTCATCGGCATCTATATACTTGGTTCAGGTTGTAGAGTAAGACTATGAGAGCGGCGGAGGTACACCTTTGAACAACCCGTACAGGACGCATACGGCGGGCGAGTTGCGCGCAGAGGACGTCGGTGATCGCGTGAGGCTGGCGGGTTGGGTCAACCGGCGCCGGGACCACGGTGGGTTGATCTTTATCGACCTTCGAGACCGCTGGGGGGTTACACAGATAACCTTCCACCCTGAGAGAGCCGAAGTATTCGCTCAGGCCGAGGAATTGAGGCCTGAGTGGAGCATCTCTATAGAAGGCGAGGTAGCGAAACGGCCCGAGGGAAACGAGAACCCGGAGCTACCGACCGGAGAGATCGAAGTCTCGGCCACGTCGCTTACCGTCCTGAACGGCGCCGCCACGCCGCCGTTCGAGATCGACCGCGAGAGGCCCGTGGACGAGCTTCTGCGGCTGAAGTACCGTTACCTCGACCTTCGACGCCCCAGGATGCGCGACAACATCATCTTCAGGCACCGCGTCGTCAAACACGTGCGCGATTACCTCGCCGAACGAGACTTCGTGGAGATAGAGACCCCGCTCCTCACCGCCTCTACTCCCGAGGGCGCCCGGGACTACCTGGTGCCCGCCCGTCTCTACCCGGGCCAGTTCTACGCCCTGCCGCAGTCGCCGCAGCAGTTCAAACAGCTACTCATGGTCGCCGGCTTTGAGAGATACTTTCAGATCGCCCGGGCCCTACGCGACGAGGACCAGCGTGGCGACAGGCAGCCCGAGCATACCCAGCTCGACCTTGAGATGAGCTACGCTACTCAGGAAGAGATCCTTGACCTCATAGAAGGGCTCTATACTGAGATCGTTGAGGACTTCACCCAAAAAAAGCTCCTCGCTAAGCCGTTCCCACGCCTGACCTACCGGGAGGCGATGGAACGTTTCGGGACCGACAAGCCGGACCTCCGCTTCGGGCTTGAGATAACAGACGTCTCGGAGATGGCACGCGCCTCGCAGTTTAAGGTCTTCCGGGGAGCGGTGGATGCTGGTGGCTCTGTGCGCGGTATCGCTGTAGGGTCCCTGGGTGACCTGACTCGGCGCGAGATCGACGAACTAACCTCCGTCGCGGCGACCGGCGGCGCGCGTGGTCTCGCCTACCTGAAGGTTGCGGAGGACGGGCTAACCGGTCCGATCGCCAAGTTCTTCTCGATAGAGGAGGGCGATGCCCTGAAAGAGTCGCTCGGCGCGGAGCAGGGCGATTACATGTTCTTCGTCGCTGATGATGACAAAGTGGTCTTCGAGAGTCTCAACAAGCTGCGGCTGCACATGAGAGACCGGCTCAGACTCGCGGACGAGGACGTGCTCGCGTTGTGCTGGGTGACGGACTTCCCGCTCTTTGAGTGGAACGAAGACGAGAGTCGCATAGAGCCGATGCATCACATGTTCACCATGCCGCGTGAGGAGGATCTACCGCTTCTGGACACGGACCCGCTGAAGGTCATCGGCCAGCTCTACGATCTCGTCGCCAACGGGACGGAGCTCGCGTCGGGGAGCATAAGGATCCACCGTCCAGAGCTGCAGCAGAAGGTCTTCTCTATCGTGAACATCCCGCCGGAGGAGGCCGAGAGGCGCTTCGGGGCGATGCTGGAGGCG
>DASQMR010000333.1:0-6927 GCA_035645375.1 Rubrobacteraceae bacterium | reverse complement strand
CCGCCGAGGTGGCGCGAACGAACCGCCCGAGGAAGAGGCCATGGCGCAGCGGATAGCCGCGAACTGGGATAGGTTCTTGGACCTTACTCTCCTCAAGGCGGGCGTAGGGGGCTGACCAAGCGGATCCGCTAACTTCTACGGGAATAAGCTTGTGTTTAGTCTTGGAGAATCACCCGGCGTCGAGATCAGCCGGTGAGCCAGCCGTCGAACGCCGCGGGGATTTCTTCTCTCGAGGTCCCGGATCTGAGCAGCAGCGCAAGGTAGAGGCGCGCCTTTAGCCCATCGAGCATACCTGCGCTGACGAGGCCGCGGGAGAGGAGATCCATCTCGGAGCCGGTGAAGCCGTAGGTGCTGCGTAGAGCCTCGCCGCCGCCGGTGCGCGACGTCAGTACGACTGGTATCTCTGCCGCGAGTGATTCTAGAGGCTCGGCCATCACCGAGGGCACGTGGCTGCCGCCCATCGCCTCAACCACGAGCCCTTCGTAGCCGACGCTCCCCACGTGCCGCAGTAGCCTGCCGTCGTCTCCCATGCCAACCTTGTAGAGGGCGACGGGGCGGTTTCGTGAACCCGCCGGAAGGTCCACGTGGCGGCGTCCTACGGGGCGGGTGGCGACTCTCACGTTTCCTTCCGAGACCCAGCCTATAGGACCGGCGAGCGGCGATCGGAAGGCCGCGGGGTTTGAGGTGTGGGTCTTTTGGACGAATCGGGCGGCGTGTATCTCCTCGTTGAAGACCACGATCGCGCCGACGCCGCGGGCTAAGTCGCTCGCAGCCACTTGCACCGCGGAGAGCAGGTTCGCGGGTCCCTCGGCGCCCGGGAGGGAAGGATGGCGCATCGCGCCCGTCACGATCACCGGCGCGTCTCCGGGAACGAGCAGGTCTAGGACGAAAGTCGTCTCCTCTATGCTGTCGGTACCCTGGGTCACCACGACGCCCGCGGCGCCCTCCTCGATGCGGTTGTTTATCTCGCCGGATAGTTCGATCAGATCTTCGAGCATAACCTCCGAACCGGGTACCTGCCGGAGAGACGAAGCCCTGACCTCGGCGACCTGGGCGATCTCCGGCACGTCCTCGACGAGCGCCTCGCCGGTGAGCGTGGGCGTGACCCCTGAGCCGCGCTCTCTCTGCATCGAAGAGATGGTCCCGCCCAGTGAGAGCACTGCTACTTTCGGAAGCGCCACCTTGCCTCCTTGTTCGGGGTTACGAGCATCTCAATGTTACAGGACCAGCGTCCGCCAAACTCGCGGGTTGTAGGGATACATCTCCGGCATACAAGCCCGGGACCCGGGTAGAATCACGGAGGTGAGCAAGAGGGAGAAACGGAGAAGCAGATGGCGCGAAAAGAGATACTCTGTGCCTTCGGCGTGGACGTAGACGCGGTAGCGGGATGGCTCGGCTCCTACGGGGGTGAAGACTCGCCGGACGACATCTCGCGGGGGTTGTTCGCCGGCGAGATCGGCTCGCCTCGTCTCCTGGATCTCTTCACAAAGTACGATATGAAGACGACGTGGTTTATCCCCGGACACTCTATCGAGACCTTCCCGGAGCAGATGAAGATGGTCGTAGACGCCGGGCACGAGGTCGGCACACACGGCTACTCGCACGAGAACCCGGTCGCCATGACGCCTCAGCAGGAGCGCGACGTTCTCGAGAAGTGCATCGGGCTGGTCAAGGACCTTACCGGCAAGACGCCCGTCGGCAACGTCGCACCCTGGTGGGAACCGTCGAGCACGACGAACGAGTTGCTGCTGGAGTACGGTTACAAGTACGATCACTCGCTGCAGCACAACGACTTCACCCCATACTACGCTCGCACGGGCGACCAGTGGACAAAGGTCGACTACTCGAAGTCGGCAGAGGAGTGGATGAAGCCGCTCGTGCGCGGCGAGGAGGTAGACCTCGTCAAGATAGCCGCGAACTGGTACCTTGATGATCTACCCCCGATGATGTTCATCAAGGGCTCGCCCAACAGCCACGGTTTCGTGAACCCGCGTGATATCGAAGACCTCTGGCGCGACCAGTTCGACTGGGTATACCGCGAGATGGACTACGCGGTCTACGGCCTCACCATTCACCCGGACGTCTCGGGCAGGCCGCAGAACTTGCTGATGCTGGAGCGTCTTATAGGACACATCAACGCGCACGAGGGTGTTCGCTGGGCAACGTTCGAGGAGATCGCCGACGACTTCAGGCGGCGCCAGCCTCGTGGCGAACAGGCTGCCGTCGAGGGCCTGGAACGGGCGTAAGCCTTCTATTATGTGCGTGCTCTGCGGCAGGGACTTCGTCTCCGGGGCTCATTGGACCGACCGGCACGTCGAAGACAAGGCGCGCATCTCCGGTAGAGACCCGGTTGAGTACCAGCGCGACCGTCGTCGCGACCGCATCAACCGTGCGGCTATAGTAAACAAAGTGCTGCGTCAATACGGTCTTCAGGTACGGGATTGGAGCGGGAGCAAGTACCTTCTGCGCGATGGCAAGGGCCGAACCGAGATAGTGCAGGATCTCGGGGCTTTGTGGCCCGCCGCCCAAAGGCTTGCCGGACGCCCGCTCGACCCTCTCGACCCTACCCTGCACGCGTTGCTCGCCAGGGGAGGTTGAGACGATGAAGAGGCCCGTGACCGTCGTGACGGGCTTCCTCGGAACCGGGAAGACGACGCTGCTCGCAAACGTGCTTTCAACGCCGGTTATGAGGAACACGGCCGTGCTCGTCAATGAGTTCGGCGAGGTCGGTCTCGACCATCACCTTCTTCGGCGCACCGACGAGAGGACGATTCTGCTCAATCAGGGCTGCGTTTGTTGCTGCACACGCGAGGATCTCGTCAGCGCGCTACTGGAACTCCTGGACGAGGAGGACCGGGGCTGCATCCCGCCTCTGGACCGGGTGGTCGTAGAGACCACCGGGCTCGCGGACCCCTCACCGATCCTCTTCACCATCTTCTCCCATCCCATTCTCCAACATCACTACTACGTGGATCTGGTGATCTCCACGGTAGACGCGGTGAACGGAGAGCTGCACCTGGACCGCAATCCGGAGTCATCCAAGCAGATCGCCGCCTCCGACGTCGTGGTCCTGACTAAGACCGATGTCGCTCAGGCCGACACGGTCGACAGGGTGTACGGTCGGCTCCTCGGTATCAACCCATGCGCCGGCGTTATAGAAGCCTCTTTCGGCGAGGTAGACCCCGCAGAGCTGTTCAGTCCCCCGTCGTCGCCCGTGCCGTTCCGCAAAAACTGGGCGGCAGGGAATGGCCGACATGTCTCCCGGATTCATTCGACCTCGGTAACTTTTGACGGACCGGTAGATTGGGCGGCCTTCGGCGTCTGGTTCAGTATGTTGCTCTACGCTCGGGGAGAGAACATCCTGCGCGTGAAGGGATTGCTGAATGTTGGCGAAGAGGGACCCGTGCTGCTGAACGGGGTGCAGCACATCATGCACCCGCCCGAGCACCTTGAAGAGTGGCCTGATAAAGATCGCGCTACACGCCTGGTCTTTATAACAAGGGATGTTTGCTCTAAAGAACTGCTGGCCTCGCTCGAGGCGTTCCGGGAAATCGTCGGAGCGATGCCGCGCCTCGTCGAGGCTAATGCTCCCGTGTAGCGCCGGAGAGTGAGGAAGATCTCTCGAGAGTATGATATGCCTGTAAAGGTTCCTGATACGGTACAGACTCTATCTGTGAGAGAGGTACCCAAGGAAAGGGGTATGTCGAGCTTATGGACATTGCGACCGCGGCTCAGGTCTTATCTTCCCTTGCCACCCTCGTAGTTGCAACCGGAATTCTCTACCAGGGTAGGCAGGCGCGCAAGGCGCGCCAAGACGAGGATCGTCCGCAGATCATAGTAGACGCGGACTACACCGGACGTTTCACGACCAACATTGTGGTACGCAATATCGGGCATGGTATGGCCAAGAACATTACGTTCGAGTTCTCTGCGCCCATGGAAACGACGGAAGGCAGAGACATCACCGATCTGCCCTACTTCAGGTACGGTATAAACTTCATGGCCCCGCAAACCGACCTTCCCACCGTCTGGGACTCTTATCAGAACGTGGTTCAGAACCTCAGAGCCAAGGGCTTGATGGAAGGCATTACGATTACCTCTAGGTATGAGGACCGTCAGGGGGAGTACTACGAGACCGCATGGACGATCAACCCGTTGCTTCTGGAAGGGAGCGGATACTCTAAGTACAAGGGTTATGAAGACGAGGTGCAGGCTCTGGAGGATCAGGCGAGGGCCCTGGAGAGGATCGCCGAAGATATCCGCAGAGCGGCGGGTCAAAACCAAGAAGACGGTAATGAAGCGGTAGAGGCGTCCAGTTAGCAAGACTCTGCCTAGTAGGTAGGATGGCGGAGTCGGCCCGTCCTGCCAACCGTCATGTTTCGCGTTCGCCTTCGCGTATAATCGTTCTTTATGGAACGGACCTCATGGACGACGGGAAGCGTGCCGGGGGAGGTCCGGCTGGTGTTCGGACGTGCAGGAGAAGGCGCCGAGCCGGTCCTTGCCCTACACGGTATTACGGCCCAGCACCGGGCGTTCAACAGCTCAGCCAGGCTCCTTGAGCCTTCGGCGAACGGAATAGTTGCCCTGGACCTCCGGGGTAGAGGCGACTCCGGCAAGCCTTCCTCTGGAAGCTACGGTCTCGCGAGGCACTCGGAGGACGTTGTTCGGACTCTCGACTCTCTGGGGGTAGAGCGTGGGGTTCTCGTTGGGCACTCGATGGGAGCCTTTGTGGCCCTTCATACTGCGCTCTCGTATCCTGAAAGGGTAGCTGCGCTCGTTCTACTCGATGGCGGCTGGCCCAGGCCGGAGGAGGAGGTAGACGAGGAGGAGTCGGCGGCTATAGAGGAGGGCCTCGCCCGGGCTTTCAGACGGCTCGACATGGTTTTCGAGACGACTGAGGACTACCTCGATTTTTGGTTCCCGGGGCAAGGACTGACCTTTGAGGACCTGACGCCCGATCTCGCGGATTACTACCGCTACGACCTCGGGGAGGTGTCAGGCGGCTATCAGCCAAAGGCTTCCCGCGAGGCGGCCGAGGAGGACGCGGAGTCGTTCTCCTCCGAGAGTCCGACCGCGGCGGAGATGAGGGATATTCAATGTCCCGTGGCGCTCGTCCGGGCGGCGGAGGGATTCTTTCCCAACAGCAAGCCCCTGATCTCCGACGAAGCCCGGGATGTTATGAAAGAGGCCCTTGACCTGCGCTCCGAGACCTTGCTCCCCGGGGCGAACCATTACAGTATGCTCTTCGAACCGTTCGCCGGTCGCTGGTCCGGGCTGCTCTCTAGCGACTGGTGGAGGGGTTAACAACCTACCGCGCCTTGTCGCCCCGTGTGAAGCTACTCGGCGAGGCGGAGGAACTATCTCCTGAGGTTGCGCATAAGAGACGGTTGTTCTGGGTTCGGGGATTACGCATAGTCTGGTCGCGTGGGCGCGCTCCCGATAACCATCCGAGATAAAATCCTGTACATGAAAGCGAAGAGTCGGCTCAAGCTTAGCCCGGAGACGATAATAGCCATACTGGTAACGGCCGTTGTTGCTCCCGTTCCGTTGGCCTGGACGGCCAACTCAAACCATCTGTTCGACACCGCGAACGTTGCGCTGGTACATACATCCTCGCCAAGCCTTCCTTACGGTAACGATACCTACTCCGATATCGAGGTGTCCGTCGAGAATCAGGGTAACGCTACGGCGGAGGGCTGCCTCCTGAAGGTGCTCGGCTCAGCTCCCGACTCTGAAGACCCCGCTGAGGCCGTAACGTTGGCTGAATCAGAGCGTTTCGACCTCTCCCCGCAGGACGGCCGCGTCTTGACCATGAGGGTTTACCTACCCGACGCGGACGAGAAGCAGATCTCCTTTGGTGCGGCGTGCGAGCAGATCAGACCATCGCAAGACGCCTGAACCAGAGTAGACGAGCGAGAAGCATCACGACGTGATATACAGTCTCTCACGGGAACCTCTCCGGGCGGGGAGAGGTTCCCGGCTTACCTCGGGACAACGAACGGGGCGGAGGCGCTAAAGGCGCCTCCGCCCCGTTCTTGCGGGCCCGGGCTGGGTTCTCCCGTCCTTACCGCTCGTCCTTTGGTCGCGTTACCTCTTCGCAAGCCACGTAGTGAACCCTATCGGCGGGAACAAGGAATATCCTGTGCGAGCGCGTGTTCACCCGGAGCGGGAGATTCTGCTGGAGGTTGTTGGAGATCTCTTTGAGCGCTCCTTCGGCCTCGTCCTGGCTCTCGTAGACGCCGTAGACCATCCGAGGAATAGCGGGTCCCGTGTTCACCCCCGACGACGCGCCCGGAGCCCGGCCGTGCTCTTCCCGAAGGATCTGCTCGTCCTCTTCTTGCGGGTGCTTGCCCGGATCGACCAACCACACCATCACGCTGTAGGCCATTCTCATCCTCCTCTTACATAGCTATCCACACGACACAATCGCCAGAATGCGCAGGGACACGCGGAGCGGTCTTCTGTCGCGCCGTCTCTCAAGCAGTATCCGTTGCCTGGCTCGATGCTGTATTACCCGCTGCGGTCCTGCATAAACTGCCGTGTCGTCATATTGCTGCCGTCAGCAAAGGTATGAGCTTACGACCGCTCGTCCTGGTTGGGAGGTGAGAGGCTGCGCTTCCCGTTTGCCAGCACTATCCCTCGGCACGGTTCCGAGCTTTTCTCTGATCAGAAAGTCGGTCATACTAGCTGTTCTCCAGACTCTTCTCCGAGTGGATATGTTTTGAAAGGTATCTTCGCCCTTCCGTTGTTACACTTGCGGGCGGCGTGAACGCGGAGAGGCGGTTTGAAGAGGAGAAGGTGCGCATAGAGGCTCGGTACCGAGAGTTACTGAAGAGTTCGGTGGAGTTCGAGAAGAGGATTCGGAATCGCTGGCGCCAGAAGAACCGCGAGAAGAACGCGCATATCGCCCGGCTCGAAGCACGCATC
>DASQMR010000332.1:0-3506 GCA_035645375.1 Rubrobacteraceae bacterium | reverse complement strand
GCGTAGTGGAAGTACGGGTCGAAGACGCTGATCGCCTCGACCGTCCCCCCGAACGCCCGCGCGAGCTCTATAGCTCGCTTGAGGCCCCCGAGAGACTTGGCTGAGCCGTCCACCGCGACGACTATGTGCTCGAACGGGTTCCGGTCGAGGTCTTTGACGATCAGGGTGTCGGCCTTGTTGAGGCGCCGCACGATGCGCTCGGTGACGGTACCGAGCACGGTATCCTTGACGGCGGCCATACCCATAGCGCCGATCACCACGAGGTCGTAGTCGTTCTCGTTCACGTCCTCGACGATGACCTTGAAGTTCTTACCTTCGAGGGAGCGGCGCACCAGCTCGACGTCGTACTTCTCGCAGAGGGGTTCGAGCACGTCTATGTAGGAGTCGGTGATGATCTCCAGCCCCTTAGTGATGAGCTGGTCGTGGATCTTGCGCTGCCGCTTCATCTCGTCTTCGTCGCGGAACTCCTCGGGCAGACCGCTCTCCATCTGCCGGAAACGCACGTCGTGCATCTTGGCCGCGTAGGCGTGGCAACCCGCGACCCGCCCGCCGAAAGTGCGCGCCACGTCGACCCCAATGACGCACGCCTGGTTGGAGTAGTCCGAGTTGTCTACCGGGACGTAGATTTCTTTGTACATAGACCCCGCTCCCTAGCTCTTAGGACGCCTGAAACGTATCAGTTGGTTCGCGCATGACAGCGCCGCCTTACGCCTGCGTAATGTACCCTCATACCTCCCGAGTAGCAAATAAACCCGTTCACAGTGCGAGCCGAAACTCCCATGAACTCTAGCAAAACCGGCAGAGGTTGGGCAGCATGCGCTCTGTATGGGACGCGCAAGAGCGACTGGGGTGCGGGCGAGATGATCTCCTCGCCCGTACTGACGCCCGAGGGGGCGCAGGCCACCGAGTCGCACGTTCCGATGATGCAGCTCATCCGCATTAACTGCAGCTACGTAACGATCTACGCCGCCGCTCCGATGGAACTTCCGTAGAGAGGCGTTCTCTATACTCATACGGGCGGGCGAGCTGTACTACAGGCTCTCTTGCTTGCGCTGATAGACATGCCATACAGTGTTTATGGGCGGTTCGTGGGCGTCTGATGGCGGGGCCGAACCAGCGGACCTCGCCGAATGGCACAGGACTGATGATGCCTGGTCTCTGGGGAGCACAAAGAAGGAGGCCAGGGCTGTTAGGCCCCGGCCTCCTCTGCCGGCTTATTGACGGCGAGCTTAGCTCACCTCAGGGCGTCCTTGGCTTTCTCCAAAATCCCCTTGTCCTGATCTCCGTCCCGCCCTCCGTTCCCCTGCTGCGATCCGCTTGCGCCGCCGGCCGTAGAGGTTCCCGTCTTGTCCTCTATCATCCGCAGGGCCTGTTGGAGGTATTCCCTAAAGAGCTCATGGTTCTCGCTCATCGGGAAGTGGCCTATGTTGTTCATCTCGATAAACTCAGCGCCCTTTATCTGCTCGGCGGTACGCCGACCGTCCTCCGGGGTAGTGAGATAATCGTAGTCACCGGTAAGCATAACCACCGGGCATTTCTCGCCGTCTATCTGGTCCAGCTTCCCGCGCAGGTCGTGATCGACGGAGTAGAAGTAGAGGTCTCCCTTGAAGGCCTCGGAGCCTTGCGTGTAGTAGAACCACGTCGCCCAGCGGTCCTTCTCAGGCGATTGCGGAGCCATCAGGTCCCACACCCCGCTCGCGCAGACCTGGGCGGCGTTGGCGTGCGGGTGCTGCCACCAGTCAAGGTAGAAGCCCGGTGCGTAGTCTGCTGCCTCGACCGGGATCACCGCCTTGAAGCGATCTGGGTGGTGCAAGGCGAGCTGAAGAGCCACGTTACCCCCGAACGAGGAGCCCATAAAGATCGGGTCTTCTAGCTCCAGGGCGTCGCAGAAGGCGGTTATGAAGGCGACGTAATACTCGGCGGTGAGTTGATACTCCTCCTTCCACCACTCCTTGTTCTTCGGGGGGTCGGACTTGCCGTGGCGAACGAGATCGTAGGCGATCACGCGGTAGTTCTGGGTGATCTCCTCGTCTTCCAGAAGATCCCGCCACTGGTGGTTGTGACAACCAGCGGTGTGCTGGCAGACGAGCGGCTGACCTTCCCCATTCTCCAAAAAGAAAACCTTGCACTCGTCGCCCATGACGTCGAACGTCACGTAGCGTCCGGTTACTGGTGATATTTGAGCCACTGCTCTCCTCCTTTCTTCTAGACCGGCACGCCAGTCTGGCGCAACAACTCGATCTGTCGGGTCAGGGTACGCAGGTTCTGCATCAAGACGAGCAGGTCACCTTCGAGCTTCATATCCCTCTGAAACGAGGCCGACCAGATCCCATGGTACATCGGCGGCGGCGTCTCCTTGCCGAAGTTGCGCCACGTCTCCGCGCTGGCGCGGATGATGAACTGGTACCTGAGATCCAGGGGACCCGGGTCCACCAGGATCTCCTCGATCTTGCCCGCGTTCATGCGGATCAGAAACTGGTGCTCTTCCATGTCCAGAAGGAAAGAGCACGTGTAGTACTTGCCGTGTGCTTGAATCTCAGGGTCTTCGTTGCTTACACGAGTAAACTCATCGACCCAGCGGTCGGCCGTTAGTGTTTCTGTAGTCATTCTTCCTCCTTCCCTTGAGGTATTACCGTCAGGATTCCCGTTTGTGGTCGCGAACAAACGTCCTATCTGCGGCTTTTTGAGATGTTCCTCGCAAGCTCTTCGTTTCAGAGGCTGGGGTGAGGTTAGATGGCTCTCAGGAAGACTCGTCTCCGGCGTTGGTCCTGCGCGTTACGCCGGTATACCGAAACGCCAGGGCTCATTATTTATTGCATCGCGGATGATCGGGACTGCCGCCGCCGGGACGAGATGCTCCCACGCGAGGCCAGCTCGGATCGAACGCCGGACCTCAGTGCCGGAGGCTGCCTTCTCCTCGTCCCGGCTGAGGACCTCCACGGTGAGCCCGTGAGCTCTCAAGCGGCACACCTTCTCCTCCTCCCACTCAGAGTAGACGCGTATGAAGTGGATCGTGCCTTCGGGGACGTAGTAGCGGCACAACTCCGGCTGTTGGATCGGGAAGGGCGCCACGAGAAACTCTCCCGCCTCCAGGCCCTCGTCGAGCAGGGAGTCCCTGAGCATCAGCGCCCGCTCGAAGTAGGTGAACGGGTTGGACTCGGCCGTATGGCGATTAGCGTTCGCCGCCTCGGGCATGATCCAGGTGAGGTCCGGGTTTGTCACGCCGATGAGTAGACGCCGGCAGCGTTTCTTCGCCAGTAGCGCGTACTCTAAGTGTCCCGAGTGAAACGGCTGAAAGCGCCCATGCACGCAGCCCCACTCATACGGAGGACGCATGGCGGTCACTCCTTGTCGCCTTCTACCTTTTGGTCTGCTCCGCGCCGCTCTCCACGCTGCGGCACCGAGCGCTCTTCCGCCTCTGAGAGACGAAACCCGGCGTCCCGGTAGGTCCAGGGCTCGCCGGAGAAGGGTATCCCGAGCGGCGTAAAGGGCTTCGGTTTCGCGCC
>DASQMR010000331.1:0-4909 GCA_035645375.1 Rubrobacteraceae bacterium | reverse complement strand
TCGGTCGGAAGGAGCGTAGACTTTGGCCGAGATTCGGCGAGGCGAAGCGAGGATGCTAAGATGCACGTCTACTATGGGCACGTTGGAGAAAAGGGCGTAAAGATAGATGGATAGCGGCCGTGGAGATCGTGCGGCTTACGTAACGGGCATCGGTATAGTCAGCCCTATCGGGATGGGCCGCAAGGCGTTCTGGAGCTCGTTGCTGGCGAACGAGAGCGGGGTCGGCCCGATCACGCTCTTCGACCCGGAAGGCTTCGACGTTAGGATCGCCGCCGAGTGCACAGGCTTCGACCCGAAGGAATTCATGGACCGCAAGGTCGCCCAGAGGACGGACCGCTTCGTCCAAATCGGGCTGGCCTCGGCGAAGATGGCCCTCGAAGACGCCGGGGCATGGGGCTATCTAGAGAAGGCGCCGGAGAGGGTAGGCGTACTTCTCGGTACCGGCATCGGCGGGGTCATGAGCATCGAGCGGACCCAGTGGGAGATGGAGAACAAGGGCCCAAACCGGGTCAACCCGTTCGCCGTCACCAAAATCATGCCTAACGCAGCCGCCGCCCACCTCAACATCCAACTCGGTATGAAGGGTCCCTCCTCAGCCAACGCTCTAGCTTGCACCTCCGGTACGGACATCATGGGGCTCGGGCTCGACCTGATCCGCCGGGGGGATGCGGACATGGTCGTCTGCGGGGCGGCCGAGGCGATCATCAGCCCCGTTATGGTCGCGGGCTTTATCGCGATGCGCGCGATGAGCCGCAGGAACGACGACCCGGAAGGCGCGTGCAGGCCCTACGATAAGGACCACGCGGGATTCGTGATCGGCGAAGGCGGGGCCGTCTTCGTGCTGGAGAGCGCCGAGTCGGTAGAGCGCCGGGGCGCTGAGCCCTACGCGAAGATAACAGGTGTCGGCCGCACCACCGACGCCTACAACCTGACCGACCCCGACCCGGAAGGAAAGGGGCTGTTGCGCGCGATGCAACTCGCCCTGAAGGACGCCGATGTGGAGGGCGAGCGGGTCGATTTCATAAGCCCGCACGGCACCGGCACGCCTGCGGGTGACCCCCCGGAATCCTGGGCGATGCACAGGATCAACCCCTCCACGATGGTCTCTGCTACAAAGGCTACTTTAGGCCACTCGATGGGCGCGACCGGGGCCGTGGAGATGGCCCTCTGCGCCATGACCGTCAAGGAAGGTATCGTCCCCCCGATGCGGAACCTCAAGGAGCTTGCGGAAGGCTGCGCCGAGCTCGACTACGTGGTCGACGAGCCGCGCCGCGCCCCAGACCTTGCGGTCGCCCTGTGCGCAAACCTGGGCGTCGGCGGCCACAATGCGGCGGTCGTCCTGGAGAAGGCTTAGGGAGAGACTATGAGGGAGACCGGAGACCTCTACGAAGTGCCGGAGGACCTTCCGGAGCCGACCGACGACGGGGCCTGTGACCATCTGCCGGGACTGCGGCTTCCCTCCGTCACGCTTCCCGCGACGTCAGGGGAATGGGTAGATCCCTCTAAGCTCCCGGGGCGCACGATCATCTACTGCTATCCGCTCACCGGACGGCCGGGTGAAGAGATGCCACGGGAGTGGGACGACGTTCCGGGCGCGCGTGGCTGCACGCCTCAGTCGTGCGCCTTCCGCGACCACCACGCAGAGCTTCAGGCTCTGGACGCACGCGTCTTCGGCCTCAGCACGCAGAGTACCGAGTACCAACGCGAGGCGGCCGGGCGCCTGCTTCTTCCCTTTAAACTCTTGAGCGACGAGAAGCTCGCCTTCGCGAAGGCGTTGGACCTGCCAACCTTCGAGGTCGAGGGGATGACGTTGATCAAGAGGCTGACACTGCTTATCCACGGCGGTAGGATCGAGACGGTCTTCTACCCCGTCTTTCCGCCTGGCGAGAACGCCCGGGAGGTCGCCGAATGGCTCCGCCGGGGAGCTGCCTGAACTCGCCCTGACCAAGTTCGGGGCGCGCGTATTACTAGAGAGGAAAACATGCAGTCCGTATCGTTAGAGAAGAGGCTAGAAGAGCTTGAGCGGATCGTCGCCCCCTACGGCAGCGCGCTGGTAGCGTTCTCCGGCGGGGTGGACTCGTCGCTGGCCCTGACGATAGCCGCGCGGGCGCTCCCGAAGAGCAGGGTGCTCGCCGTCACGTCTAGCAACGAGACGTACCTGCCATCAGAGCTGGGGCTCGCGGAGGAGTTCACCCGCTCTTTAAACGTCGGACACCTGGTCGTGAATACGCGGGAGCTCGACGACCCGAACTACGCGAAGAACCCCGCGAACCGCTGCTACTTCTGCAAGAGCACGTTGTACTCGGACCTCGCAAGGATGGCCGTGGAGAAAGGCTACGGCTGCGTAGTGGACGGGGCGAACAAGGATGACGAGGGAGACTATCGTCCCGGGAGGAAGGCAGCAAAGGAGCTGGACGTCGTCTCGCCGCTCAGCCTCGCGGGGGTGACAAAGGCGGAGGTGCGCGAGCTGGCGAAGCACTTGGGACTGCCGAGTTGGGATAAACCGGCGCTCGCCTGTCTGTCTAGCCGGTTCCCGTATGGACAGGAGATCACACCGGAGAAGCTAACCCAGGTAGCGCGCGCCGAGGAGTTCCTGCGCTCGCGAGGCTACCGGCAGGCGCGGGTGAGGCACCACGGGGAGATCGCGCGTCTGGAGGTCGGCGAAGGGGAGCTGGAGAAGGCTTTCGCCGACCGCGAGAAGATCTCCGCCGAGCTCGTGGAGGCAGGCTTCATGTACGTGGCGCTCGACCTCGCCGGCTACAGGCCCGGATCCCTGAACGCCGCCCTCGCAAAGAAACCCGGCAAGAAGGCGCGGAAGACCCTGCCGGTGGTCGGGTAGCTGCTCGTGGCGGAGAACGAGCCGATACTCTGGGTAACGCTCGCCGTCATGCTCGTCGGCCTCGCGGGCAGCGTCCTCCCCGGCCTACCGGGCGTACCCCTGATCTTCGCCTCGGCCATCGTCTACGCCTACGCGACGGGCTTTGAGGTCGTCGGCGCCTCCGTGCTCGTCATCCTGGGCCTCTTCGCCCTCATCGCCTTCGTCGCAGACCTGCTAGCCACGGCCTATGGAGCCAGGCGCTTCGGAGCGAGCAACTGGGGCACCGTTGGAGGCGCGATAGGTGGACTGATCGGCACTCTAGCCGGTGCCCTTCTCTTCGGCGTCGGCGCCCTCTTTGGCCTCCTCGCCGGCACCTTCGGCGGCGTCTTTGCAGGCGAGTACCTCAGACGCCAACGCCAACCCTCTACCGGAGAAGGCGCACAAGAAGGCCCTCGGTTCGGGCGCGCGGACTGGCAGAGGGTCTCACGGGCCGCGGGCGGGGTACTGGTAGGCTATCTCTTCAGCGCCGCGGTACAGGGAATATTAGGCTTAGCCGGCGTAATAGTCTTTGTAGCAGCGTTGATCTACTAAAGCTAACAGTAGTCCGCTACTCCTCGTCGCCCTTCTCGCGGAGGAAGCGTTCCAGCTCCTGGGCGAGGTCTTCGCCTGAAGGAAGGTTCCTCTCTCCCCCTTCGACCTGGGCGTCGTAGCGCTCTTCGAGGGTGGTGACGTAGGAGGTGAGGTCCGAGTCCTGGGCGACGGCGGCCGAGACCTGCCGCTGGTAGTCCTCGGAGGTTCGCTTTAGGTGAGAGGTATCAAAGCTGGCGCCGAGCAGGCTGGAAAGGTTCTGAAGGAGTGCCAGAGCGGCGGGCGCCGAAGGCACCGAAGGCAGATAGTGAGGGACCGAGGCCCAGAAGCTAACCGCAGGCAGCCCCTTGTCCGCGCAGTAGCGGTGCAGCAAGCCGGTGATACCGGTTGGCCCCTCGTAGCGGGAGGCCGAGAGGCCCAAGTTCTCGACGAGCGAAGGGTCCTGAGCGTTCGCCGTAACGGCCACGGGCCGGGAGTGAGGCACGTCGGCGAGCAGGGCCCCGAGCGTAACGACCAGCCGCACGTCGAGCTCGCGGGCGAGGTCCACCACCCCCTGAGAAAACGTCCGCCAACGGAAGTTCGGCTCCGGTCCGGAGAGCAAGACCGCGCTGCGTCCTCCCAGGGCAGCGACGCTCGGGTTGGTAGCCGAAAAATCGTTCTCGGGCCACTCTATAGTGCGGGTCACACCCTCGACCAAACGGATCTGAGGCCGCGTCGCCTGGTAATCGAAGAACTCCTCGCCGTTGAAGCTCCCGAAACGCTGTGCGCCGAGCTCCTCGCCGATCGTGCTCACGGCGAGACTCGCCGCCTCCGCCGCATCGTTCCAGCCCGTGAACCCGGCTATCAAGATAGGGCGTTCAAGCTCCGGACGACGCTCCAAGTTTATGTATTCGTTCATGAAGTTAGCTTACCACGACATAAGGCCGCGCTCCTTCGTGCTACTGGCCCCCTCCTCCTACAAGAGCAAAGCGGGCGGCGGATTCAGGGCACATCCTAAAGACGAGGTTGATCCGACAATTTTTCGTCCACCATAGACGACTCGTACCTTCGTCTGCTTACCTCGTGTCTGCAGAGGTGGTGCCGGTAGAGTCGTAGGATATCTTCTCAACAGAACCGGTAGCTCGGGCTAGCAAGTAAAGGCTCCCCTCCCGGCCACCCTCAGATCCAATGGAAATTCTCCCGAACCAGCCTCAAACGTCGTAGCGCCGCTGCCTGCACGGGGTCGAACCTCTTTATCCAGCTGCCGCAGTAATCGGCGAAGAAGTAGTCATCGACGTAATCTTGCGAGAATTAGATGTTCCCGGAATTGTAGAATGCGCCCCCGGTGATCGCGCACCCCGTGGTCGAGGAAGAGCCGTGAGCATAGTAACGGAGAGGTCCCCAGAATCTGGGGTCGTTTTCCGGCCCCCTCGTGTAAGGGCAATTCATAGTTCGCGCCGCGCGCTCCGTAGTCAATCTCCTTGTAGGTCGCCCGGCCCACGTCGTTGATGAGAATACGTCCCG
>DASQMR010000330.1:0-2680 GCA_035645375.1 Rubrobacteraceae bacterium | reverse complement strand
GCCCACCTGATCTGGGAGCGTGTCTGAGGCCGCTCGCAGTTCAGTACAGTTAGCTTCACTTACTGCCCTAGTAAAGCGTATTTCTGAAAATCTTGTACCCGAGAAGCCCGGTTTCCGAGAAGACCTCTTAGCGGCAATCTGGTGAAAGAGGATAGAAAGAAGAAGAGCCGGGCTGGGCTTTTAGGAGGAGGGGGAAATATCGCCAGCCCGGTCTAAGTGATCTAGTCGGTACTCTAATCCCTTAAGTACGGTTCTCCTATAGGACATTTGTCCTTTAGTCCTCTGTCCCCCTACAAGATAAGTTGCTGCTTAGACCAGTGGGCAACTACAGGGAAGGAAATAGTGTTAGAGAAGACCACAACTGAGGACGCCACAGCCGAGAATATCCTCGATCGCCTCAGCGATTTCGAAAAGCAATCAGCACGAGATGCCAGTGCCCTACGAAGAGTTCTCTGAGGCCGGAGAGACCTACTATTTCACCCCTGGTGGATTTCTCTACCGCAAGGATTTCTTGACCGAGCAATTAGGAGGGTATTTCTGTGGCTACCTCACCGATGAGGTATGGCATTACAGAAAAATGCCAACACTTAGCAAAAGCCTTTCCTCACAACCCGAGCTGGGGCTCCTTATGGAGGGCTCCAGCTCCTTTGTGCTCCCCACCAGTCGTCGAGGGTTATATAGCTGAGCTGAGCGTCCAGGAGGAATTGTCCGAAAAGTCTCGGAGGTGCCTGCAATGCGTAGCCTTACGGGCTACCAAAACGGTACTTTTCGGTCCAATTCGTCCTCTGTATACCGCCAGATCCAAGGTCGGAGCGCTGCTCGTACCACTTTTTCGAGAGTCTCTTTCCCCAACCTCCGGTGAAGCGGGGATCAGCAGATGCGCCTCCCTCAAGACATCGGTTATTGTGGTGCCCATAACACGGGAGCAAACCGGGAGGAGTGATGACATACCTGCGCTGCACCATTGGTAGATGGAACATCAATCTCAGTTCCGATGGAGGTCAGGAGGCGTTTCGGCTGATAAAAGACGAAGGACTTCGAGTCTTTAGAGGCCAGCCCGGGTTCATCTGTTATAGGCTGATGGTCGCAGACCCCACCACGACCATCGCGGTCGCCGAGTGGGAGTCCGAAGAGCTTGGTAAGCCCGGTGCGCAGCGATACCGCGAATGGCTAAGGAGTAGTGGGATAGCCGAGAAGTTGTCACTGGAGACCTATGACGGTCCGATTGTAGTTGCTTCCTGAAGAGAGTGTGACGAGTTTTAGCAAGGTGGAGGAGGCTAAGTAGATTACGGAGTACATTTACCGCTAATAGCCCTGAACGGGCAGCACTGGTCTCTACGAGGTCTCCTGGAATATACGGAGAGCGCCGAACGCCTAGGCTTTCGGGCTCTCTCGGCCAACGACCACCTGCTCTTTCCCCGCCCGTGGCTTGATGGACCGACGGCCTTGGCCGCAGTACTCACCCGCACGGGGCAGATGGCTCTGGCGACCACGGTGGCGCTCCCGGTCGTGCGAGGGCCGGTGGCGCTGGCGAAGAGCTTGGCCGCAATTGATCTCCTCTCCGGCGGTAGGCTCGTCGTCGGCGTAGGGCCCGGCTCCTCCGCCCGGGATTACGCCGCGGTCGGCATCTCCTTCAAGGAGCGCTGGAAGCGTCTAGAGGAGGCGGTGCAGGCGATGCGGGCTTTCTGGCTTAGGGAGGGTTCGTCGTTCAAGGGCGAGTTCTACTCCACGGAAGGCATCGTGCTGGAGCCTTACCCGGCACAACAGCCTAGGCCTCCTATCTGGATCGGGAGTTGGGGCTCGGAAGCTGGTCTCAGGCGGACGGCCCGCCTAGGCGACGGTTGGCTAGCTGCTGCCTACAACACCACCCCTGAAGAATTCGCCAGTGCCTGGGGACGACTCAGAGAATATCTGCACGCCGCAGGCAAGGACTCTAACCAGTTCCCAAACGCCATATCGACGATGTTCTTCTTTGTGACCGAAGAGCGCGCCGCGTCGAGACGGATAGTTCGGGAGGTCTTAAGCCCGACCCTCAACCGCCCTGAAGAAGAGCTAAGCCAGCGCCTCCTAGTTGGTCCCCCCGGAGAATGCGCGGAGAAGCTGGCAGCCTATCAAGCGGCAGGAGCCCAACGAATCTTCTTGTGGCCGGTGGAGGACGAGTTGCGCCAGCTGGCGGTCTTTCGGGAGCGTGTCGCAGCAGCCGCCTCCACGTAGATTCGACTCTCCGGCCGAGATCGCGAGTTCGTTGGTCAAACTTCGGAGAACGCTCCTCCTGAGAAACTAGCTGAAAAGCCTCACGAGCGGGCCAATCTCCTTGCCATCAGCCGACTCATCGCCACGTAGATGAAGGCTTCGCTGGTCTCTGCTAGCATTTCATAATCCTTGCTCATCCTCCTGTTCTGGTCTATCCAAGAAAATATCCGCTCTACCACCCACCGCTTTGGCAACACTTGGAAGCCTGAGGGCGCAACAGTTTCTACCAATCAACCTTTACGCTCTCTTTCTTTGCTTTATTTATCCTGCAAATCAGCTATTTCTAGGGGCGCGCTCGGCAGGACTCGAACCTGCGACCTTCTGATTCGTAGTCTGAGGCGCCGTGTTTCCACCTGTTGCTGGTAGTCGCAGAATCCGCATAGTTAAGCTCAAACGGTGCCTAACTCGTTGCCTAGTGTTTCACGTC
>DASQMR010000329.1:0-7626 GCA_035645375.1 Rubrobacteraceae bacterium | reverse complement strand
ACCACACGTGCGCTATCGGGGCGGCTAGCTCAACATGGCCCATCCGATCCCGACGCACGCGGGCGCGCGTCACTTCTACGCCGCAACGCTCGCAGATGATGCCCTTGAAACGGATCCTCTTGTACTTGCCGCAATAGCACTCCCAGTCCTTTGACGGACCGAAGATACGCTCGCAGAAAAGACCATCCTTCTCGGGGCGAAGGGTACGGTAATTGATCGTCTCCGGCTTCGTAACTTCGCCGCGAGACCATTCCCTTATCTCTCCGGCCGAGACGAGGCCGATGGAAATCTTCTCCAGTTTATTAATGTCTATGTCGCGCTCTAAACCCTGCACGCTCTATAGTCCTCTCTCGTAGTCTCCGACCGACGCTCGCGCAGGCCGACGCGACGCGTCGGCCTGCATAGTTTCGTTTTAGCTTGCGAAGGTGTCGGGCTTGTCGTCCAGGTTTCCGGTCGGCTCCTCGCGGCTGAGGTTGATCCCCAAGGCCCGCGCAGCCTCGTCCCAGTCCCTACGGTCCTGATCTTCAACCGCCGCCTCCGCGTTGTACACCGGCTTGACAGAGAGCCCGAGCGACTGCATCTCCTTGAGCAGCACCTTGAAGCTGGCCGGCACACCGGGCTCGGGGATGTTCTCCCCCTTAACTATCGACTCGTAGCTCTTGACCCGGCCGACCCGGTCGTCGCTCTTTATGGTCAGCAACTCCTGCAAGGTGTGCGCGGCACCGTAAGCCTCCAGGGCCCACACCTCCATCTCGCCAAAGCGCTGGCCGCCGAACTGAGCCTTACCGCCCAAAGGCTGCTGAGTAACCAGCGAGTAAGGTCCGGTGCTTCTAGCGTGGATCTTATCGTCCACCAAGTGCAAGAGCTTCAATATGTACATGTAGCCGACGGTGATCCGGCCATCGAACGGCTCACCGGTCCGCCCGTCGTAAAGCTGCACCTTACCGCCGCGGCCCATACCAACGTCCGCTCCGCCGTCCTGCCGGACTGTCTCTATAGCCTCGTTGACGTCCTCGACCTCCGCTCCCGAGAAGACCGGCGTGGAGACGAAAGTCGGCTCGCCGCCGTTCTGGCCGAGACCCTGGCTCGCCGCCCAGCCTAGGTGAGTCTCTAGAATTTGGCCGATGTTCATCCGGCTCGGGACGCCTAGAGGAGAGAGGATAATATCGACCGGACGCCCGTCCTCCATGTACGGCATGTCCTCCTCGGGCACGATCTTCGAGATAACACCCTTATTACCGTGCCGTCCGGCTAGCTTGTCGCCCTCAGCGATCTTGCGCTTCTTGGCCACGAAGACGCGAACCATCTCGTTGACGCCCGGCTGGAGCTCGTCGCCCGCCTCGCGGCTGAAACGCTTGACGTCGATGACGGTGCCGCCTTCGCCGTGTGGCGCCTTCAAGCTGGAGTCTTTCACCTCGCGCGCCTTCTCGCCGAAGATAGCCCGCAAGAGCTTCTCCTCTGGCGTCGGCTCTGACTCGCCCTTCGGCGTCACCTTGCCAACGAGCACATCCCCCGAAGCAACCTCCGCGCCAATGCGGATGATGCCGTCGCTGTCGAGGTTCATCAGAACGTCGTCAGAGGCATTGGGGATGTCGCGGGTGATCTCCTCCGGCCCGAGCTTGGTATCCCGCGCCTGAACCTCGTACTCCTCAATGTGAATCGAGGTGAGCACATCGTCCTTGACGACACGCTCGGAGATGATGATCGCATCCTCGAAGTTGAACCCTTCCCAAGGCATGAACGCAACGAGCATGTTCTTGCCTAGAGCGAGCTCACCCTGGTCGGTCGAAGATCCATCCGCCAATACAGTGCCAGCTTGAACCTCCTCGCCCTCCTTAACGAGCGGTCGCTGGTTGACGCACGTACCCTGGTTGGAGCGGGCGAACTTGCGCAGGCGATACTCGTCTGTCTCGCCGTCCTCCCTGCGGACCGTGATCTTCTCCGCAACTACCCGCTCTACGCTTCCGGCGTTGCGCGCTATGAGCACGTCGCCGGTATCCGCCGCCGCCCGGAACTCCATGCCGGTGCCGACATACGGAGCCTGGCTACGAAGCAGCGGCACGGCCTGCCGCTGCATGTTCGCGCCCATGAGCGCCCGGTTGGCGTCGTCGTGCTCGAGGAACGGGATGAGAGCCGTGCCTACGCTGACCATCTGCACCGGATCGACGTCGACGTAGTCGACCATATCCGGCGACACGGACGCGACCTCGCCGCCTCGCTGCCTTGCCAGGACGCTCTCGACGGTTATCCTGCCCGTTCCGTCCTCGACCGGCGTGTTGGCCTGGGCGATCGTGAACTCCTCTTCCTCATCAGCGGAGAGATATTCGATCTCGTCGGTGACCGCGCCGTCGCGGACCTTGAGGTACGGCGTCTGTACGAAGCCGTAGTTGTCCACGGTCGCATACGTCGAGAGCGACCCGATAAGCCCAATGTTCGGTCCCTCCGGGGTCTCGATCGGACACATCCGCCCGTAGTGCGTCGGATGCACGTCGCGCACCTCTATGGGAGCCCTCTCGCGAGAGAGACCGCCCGCGCCCATCGCGCTCAATCGCCTCCGGTGGGAGAGCCCGCTCAAGGTGTTCGTCTGATCCATGAACTGCGAGAGCTGCGATGAACCAAAAAATTCCTTGATCGCCGATGCGACCGGCTTGGTGTTGACCACGCTCTGCGGCGTAATCGTGTCGGTGTCCTGCGTCGTCATCCGCTCGCGCACAACCCGCTCCATGCGGTACATCCCGATCCTGAACGCCTCCTGCACGAGCTCTCCTACGGTCCGCAACCTGCGGTTGCCAAAGTGCTCGTACTCATCGAGCTTGGCCCGCACGCGCTCGTAGTTGATCCTACCGAACTCCTCGTCCTCGGCGAGCCCCTCGGCGGTCTCGATGAGTCGCTTCAGGAGAGCCTCGATGTCCTCGATGGTGAGCGTGTACGTCTTGTCGTCGACGTCGAGCTTGAGCTTCTTGTTGACCTTGTAGCGTCCCACCTCAGAGAGATCGTAGCGCTTGGGGTCGAAAAAGAGCCCGTTGACCAGGTTCTCGGCGTTCTCGATGTTGACCGGCTCCCCGGGACGCTGCCGCCGGAAGACCTCCAGAAGCGCATCCTCCCTGGAAGCGGTATCGTCCTTCTCTAGAGTGTTGCGCAGGAGCCAGGAGCCCTCGAAACGCCCTAGCAACTCCTCCGGACCGCCCATCCCGAGAGCCTTGAGCAACACGGTGACCGGCAGCTTGCGCTTCCTATCTATGCGTACGGAGACGTACCCCTTGGTCTCGACCTCGAACTCGAGCCAGGACCCCCGGCTCGGCATGAGGCTCGCCGTGAGAACCTGCTTGCTGACATCTTTGGGCTCCATGATGTACGCCCCCGGCGACCGTACGAGCTGGGTAACCACGACCCGCTCGGTCCCGTTAATGATGAAGGTCCCCGAGTCGGTCATGAGCGGGAAGTCACCCATAAAGACATCCTGCTCCCGAAGCTCCCCGGTCTCTTTAATGATGAAACGGACCTTCACGAACAAAGGCGCGGAGTATGTCTTGTCCTTGGAGACACACTCCTCGATAGAAAAGGAAGGCTCATCAAAATGGGCTTCTCCAAACTCTACAGCATAAGAGCCGGTGTAGTCCTCTATCGGAGAGATCTCCGTAAGCGTCCTTTGAATACCCTCGTTGAGAAACTTCTCGAAAGAGGTACGCTGGATCTCTATAAGATTGGGCAGAGCAAAATCAGTCTGCATCCGGGCGTAAGGGTGACGCTGCCGGCGCACAATGGGGGTCACCAAATTAGCTCTCCTCCGCGGGTGATTGTTGAAAAACGTCTGAACACGCAATGAAGTATCTTACCTCTCAGCTTCTGAGAAGTCAAGACACACAGCGATAATCGCATTAAGTTCACTGACGACCCTGGCAGATCGACGCCCGGCAGTGTAGCACCATTTGTAACTGTCAACAATAAGTCAGCGACAGCAAGGAAAAACGAGACCGAACCGCCGCACGAATGAGCGCCCCCGCACAGCTAAGTTGTGGGGGCGCTTGGAGTGTTTCAACGGTTTATTGACCGTTGGAGAGAGCTGTTCTTTCTAAAAGCTAATTACTTCAACTCGACGGTGGCGCCAGCGTCCTGAAGCTTGTCCCTGAGGGCCTCGGCATCCTCCCTGGAGAGGGCCTCCTTGACGGGGTTCGGGGCGTCGTCCACGAGGGCCTTCGCCTCCTTCAGGCCCAGACCGGTGGCCGCGCGAACCTCCTTGATTACCTGGATCTTCTTGGCGCCCGCGTCCTGGAGAACTACGTCGAATTCGGTCTGCTCCTCCTCGACCGCCGCAGCACCGTCCGCGCCTGCGGCGCCCGCAGCGGGCGCCGCCGCAACCGCGGTCGCCGACACGCCGAATCTCTCCTCTAGCGCCTTCACTAGCTCTGAGAGCTCAAGAACGCTCATGTTCTCGATGGTTTCCATCAACTCTTCTTTGTTTACAGCCATTTCAAGTCCTCCTGACTCTACTGTTTACCGTTTGCTGTCTGCTACGACTACTCTACTGGGCGGCCTGCTTCTGCTCGGCGATCTGGCCGAGCGCCACCACGAGCCCTTGGACGGTGTTGTTGAGCACCGTGACGAAGCTAGTCAGCGGGGAACCAATGCCCCCGACCACCTGGGCGATCAACTGCTCGCGGCCCGGCAGCCTGCTCAGGGCCACGACCCCCGCCTCGTCCAACACGCGGCCGCCTTCGAGAAGACCGCCCTTCAGGACAAAAGACTCAACCTGACCGGCGAACTCCGCCATCAGCTTCGCTCCCACTACCGGATCCTCGGAGAAGGCTATCGCCGTCGGTCCCACGAGGAACTCGTCGAGGCCCTCCACGCCCGCCTGGTCCGCCGCCCTCTTCGCCAACGTGTTCTTGGCGACCACAAAGTCCACGCCCGACTCGCGGCTGCGCGCCCGGAGCTCGGTGCTCTGAGCCACGTTGATACCCTTGTAGTCTACGAGCACCACTGCGCTGCCCCTGAGCTTTTCGGCGAGATCTTCGATAACCCGCGCCTTGTCTTCCCGTTTCATGCCTCAAACTCCTCCGCTACGAATCGAACCCCGGGGCCGCAGGCACCCGGGGCTCTATAGAGCTCGAATATCTCTGCGACCTCGGCCGGATGATTAAACCCTTGTACGGATCCCGGCTGTCTCTGGCCTCTATCTGTTGTTAAGCGAGCTAGATACTAATCTCTCTCGGCCGAAGGATCAACCTTGACCGACGGGCCCATCGTGGTCGAGACGGCTATGGACCTGAAGTACCGGCCCTTGACCGGCGCCGGACGCACTCGCTGCAACTCATCGCGCAGGGCGAAGTAATTCTCGACCAGACTGTCTACGTCGAACGACTTCTTGCCGACTATGCCGTGGATGATACCGTACCGGTCCACCCGGTACTCGACCTTGCCTCGCTTGATGTCCTCGACCGCCCGCCGGACGTTCGGCGTAACCGTACCACTCTTCGGGTTGGGCATGAGGCCACGCGGACCCAGGATCTGGCCGAGCCTCCCGACCACCCTCATCTGGTCCGGCGTCGCCACCGCGACGTCGAAGTCCATAAAGCCTTCGTTCTGGATACGCGCCGCCAGGTCCTCGGAGCCGACGATATCCGCCCCTGCCTCCTCGGCCTCCCGGGCGTTCTCACCCTCCGCGAAGACTGCTACCCGCCGCGTCTTGCCGGTGCCGTTCGGGAGCATGAGCGTTCCGCGAACCATCTGGTCAGCCCTGCGCGGGTCCACGTTCAAGTTGACGTGAACCTCGACACTCTCATCGAACTTGGCCCCGTCTAAGCCTGTCAGAAGCTCCAGCGCCTCGCGCGGGCGATAGAGCCTCTCCCTGTCGATCTGCTGCCTCTGCTCTAGTAGCCTCTTAGCCATTTACCGTGATCCCCATGCTCCTGGCCGTCCCTTCGATAATCTTTACGGCGCCATCTTCATCGCCCGCGTTGAGGTCCGGCATCTTTGTCCTCGCTATCTCTTCGACCTGTGACCGCGTGACCGCGCCTACTTTGGCTCGGTTCGGCTCACCGCTCCCCTTGTCGAGCCCCGCTGCCTGCTTCAAGAGGAACGCCGCTGGCGGCGTCTTGGTCACGAAGGTGAACGAACGGTCCTCGTACACCGTTATCTCTACCGGGACCACCTGGCCCATCTGGTCGCGCGTGGCATCGTTGAACTGCCGCACGAACTCCCCGATGTTCACCTGTGCCTGGCCTAGCGCCGGGCCGACCGGCGGCGCCGGGTTAGCTTGCCCGCCCGTGATCTGCAACTTCAGCTTTCGCGCGACACGCCTGCCACGTCCTCTGCCCATGTTAGTTCCTTCCTGACCGTTGAATTAGTTGTTAAAGCTTCGCGACCTGGCTAAAGGAGAGTTCGACCGGCGTCTCGCGCCCGAAGATCGAGACGAGCACCTTCAACCTCGACTGGTCCACGTTTATCTCGGAGATCACACCCGTAAAGTCTGCGAGCGGCCCGGCAATGACCTTGACGGTCTCCCCGACGGAGTAGTCCACGGTAGTCTTGACCTTCTCCCGCGCTTCCGCAGCCTCACCCGGACGCAGCAGCCTCTCGACCTCCGCACGGCTCAGGGGGAGCGGCTTGTCGCCGTTGCCGACGATCTGAGTAACGCCCGGGGTGTGGCGGACGAGACGCCAAGTATCGTCGTTCAGGTCCATGTTCACAAGAATGTAACCCGGGAACTGACGCTGAATGGTGGGAACCTTCTTGCCGTCTTTTATCTCGATTACGCTCTCGGTCGGTATGCTGATGTCACCGAAGTGGCGCTTCAGACCGAAAGAGTCTATGCGGCGCTCCATGGTGGCGCGCACCTTGTTCTCATGCCCCGAGTAAGTATTGACAACGAACCACTTCTTCAAAGCCACAACCTTCTACTACGTAAATATTAGTCTGGCGAGGTACTGGAAGATAAAGTCCCAGAAGGCCACGAACAGCGTTAGCGTCACCACGATAATCACGACCACAGCCGTACTCTGCTGGAGTTGATCGCGGTTTGGCCAGTTTACCTTCTTGAGCTCACCCCGGACTTCCCGGGTGAACTTCACGGCTCCGCCGCCGAAACGGCGCTTCTCTTTTTCCTGGGCTTTACCCCTACCGCCGCCCTTAGCCGCGGTAGCGCCTCGTTTGTTGCCCATCGTTTCCTCGCCTCTTCTGGTTACTAAGAGCAGGGCAGGAGGGACTCGAACCCACGACCTGCGGTTTTGGAGACCGCTGCTCTACCAACTGAGCTACTGCCCTCTGCCTACCTGGTCTCCCGGTGCAGCGTGTGCCGCTTGTCCCAGGGACAATACTTCATCAACTGGATACGATCCGGGGTGTTCCGCCGGTTCTTCCTGCTGTGGTAGTTCCGGCGCTTGCACTCCTCGCATGCCAGCGTTACTAATTGTCGCACAACGATCCTCCAAATCACAGGGGCGAGACGCGACGCCCCGCCCCCATCTAATTACGAGCCGCTAAGTCTACTCCACGATCTCGGTAACGACGCCAGCACCCACGGTCCTGCCTCCCTCGCGTATGGCGAAGTTCAGCCCCTCGTCCATAGCGATCGGAGAGATCAACTCCACGTTCATCACCGTGTTGTCTCCCGGCATCACCATCTCT
>DASQMR010000328.1:0-2423 GCA_035645375.1 Rubrobacteraceae bacterium | reverse complement strand
ACACTGCGAGAATGTGGGAGGCGATGCCCTCCGACCGGTCTGACCCAAATTTACACAGGCCAAGGAAGTGCCTTGCAAGTGATTTGTCGGCCGGATCGGGGGCGTTGCCACCACCGGACCGGGATGGGCGTGACTTGATAGAAGCTCGCTTTCCGGCAGAGAAGGCTCATCGCAGTGGTGTCCGCCTCACCTCGGCTCTGGTGAATGTAGGGAACATTGTTCACCCGCTGAGCGAGGGAGGAAGACGTGTCTCGATGTGTTCCCACGGAGGCCGGAACGATCACTCTTGGGGTGGACACCCACAAGGACGCCCATGTCGCCGTTGCCCTGGACGGGGTCGGCAGGCGTCTGGGCACTACTCTGAGCGTTCCGACGACACCGGCAGGTTACGGAAAGCTCGTTGATTGGGCAAGTGAGCTCGGTTATCTGGAGCATGCCGGAGTAGAAGGCACGGGCTCCTTCGGTGCCAGTCTGGCTCGCTTTTTGAGAAGCCGGGGGATAAGGGTCTCCGAGGTGATCCGTCCCAAGCGTCGCGACCAATACCGCGCCGGCAAATCCGATCCCATCGACGCCGAGGCAGCGGCCCGCGCCGTACTTGCGGGCACCGCAACCGGCCAGCCCAAAGATGCCGATGGTGAGGTAGAGATGATGCGTACCTTACGGATTGCACGCCGCTCCGCGGTAAAGGCCAGGGCTGGGGCCGCCAACCAACTCAAAAACCTGCTCATCACCGCTCCCGAGGGGCTAAAGCGAGAGCTCTGTGGTCTCTCGACGGCCAGGCTAGTAGTCAGGGCGGCACGGTTTCGGCCGGGCACGAACCCTTCTGACGTAGAGGCGGCCACCAAGTTCGCGCTGCGCTCGGTAGCGCGTCGCTACCGGCGACTCTTCGAAGAGATCTCCGAGCTCGATGAGCAGCTCGATCGGCTGGTAAGTGAAGCCGCGCCTGAACTGGTGGCCGTGGAGGGTGTTGGTACCGATACGGCCGCCTCTCTGTTGATCGCCGCCGGGGATAATCCCGAGCGTCTCAAGGACGAGGCGGCCTTCGCGCACCTGTGTGGGGCGGCGCCCATACCGGCCTCTTCGGGCAAGACCGTCCGCCATCGTCTGAACCGACAAGGCAACCGCGACGCCAACCGAGCGCTGTACGTGATCGCCATCTGCCGCATGAGCCGAGAAGAGCGCACCCGAACCTACGTCGCCAAGCGCACTGCCGAAGGCAAGTCCAAGAAGGAGATCATCCGCTGCCTAAAACGATACATTGCTCGTGAGATCTACCGCATCCTCTCCTCCCTGTCCTTACGCAAACCCTCGATTTCGGTGCCTTGACGAACATAGAAGCATCACTTGGGTGAATAGAGGGCAAGAACGGAGGCCTCAAACCACCTTGCCAGAGGCCTTCGGGTTGGGGCCGAACCTGTTCTCCCCCGGCGTGCCCTCCAACACGGCGAACACCAGCAGCACTATCGTCCCGATCACGGGCACCAGGCTGATCAGCACCCACCAGCCCGTGCGGTCGATGTCGTGGAGCCTCCTCACGGACACCGCTATGCTCGGGATGATGATCGCCAGGCCGTAGATGCCGCTGAGCAGCCCCACGTTCGTGGAGGAGCTGAAGGTGCCCAGCAGGGCGTCTATGGCCGTCAGGACCAGGCTCACGACCAAGCTGAAGAGCACGAAGTACCAGTACTCCTTACGCCTGGACCTGCCGCCGAACACGGCGTACTTCTTGAGCGCCTCTATGTACCAACCCACCCGCAACCTCCCCGTCGTTCGAGATCCCTGTCAGTTGCTTACTCCTATTGTTTGCCTTGGGATGCCCCCCCTTGTTTTGAGGCCTCTTCCTGCAGGATGGCAGAGATATCGGCCACATCGTCGAACACCCCTTCCGCGCACTATGGTGAATAAGGGACGATAGAAGGGTTGGGACTGGAAGAGCCCCAACCCTTCTATCGTGAGACGACTACTCGACTATCCCTTTCCCGCCAGCGCCGCGCACACGGCCCGACCCTCCGCGCGCCTGAGCGCCCCGAAGGCCTCCGGATCTCCCACCGTCGGGGTGATCTGCGCGTTTATGGACACCGTCGCCGAGCGACGTCCGTTGGGGCTCGAGGCCATGAACTGGGTGTAACCGAGGGTGTTGCCCGTGTGGCCCCACACCGTCCCGCACCCGGTTTCGTAGCGGAAGACCCCGAGGCCCGCCGAGTTTTTACCCGGTCCGGGCGGTTCGGAGCCCCCGCCCTCGAACACCTCGCGCTGCTGGCGCCGCACATCGCGATCGAAGGGCTCGCCGCCGACGTAGCCGCGGATAAAGGTGTTTAGGTCCGCGGGGGTGGACACCACGCCCCCTGAGGCCCACGCCCACCCGGCGGCTATAAGCTCGCTGACGTCTTCGGGCGGTTCCTCCGAGATGTCGTAGCCGTGGA
>DASQMR010000327.1:0-17460 GCA_035645375.1 Rubrobacteraceae bacterium | reverse complement strand
GTGGCCTATGTCGTAGAGGAGCACGTCCTCGTCGGACTCCACTATCCTCACGTTCTCGGTATCCGAGAGGTGCTGGGCTACCCACTCCGTTGTGACCAACGCCCCCGGGTGCGCGTACCCCTTAGACTCTATCTCCTGCTCCATCGAACGCTCCTCTCCTTGAATTTCAGCGGCACAGACGCACATTCTAAACCATCTCCGACAAATTTTGTCGGGAATGCAGGCGCTTCTCGTCGATCGCGTATACTAACCGGCCATGAGAGAGATGCGGGGTTACGAGGAGCTTATAGAGAGGGCAGTCGCCGGACCGTTAGGACGGGAGGAAGCCTACGCGCTCGCGCGGTTCGCCTATATGGATCCGGCGCCGGCGATCCGCGCAGCGGCGGCGGTACGGGACCGGGTCTTCGGGCCAAGGATTTCCTACTCGCGCAAGGTCTTTATCCCGCTCACCAAGCTATGCAGAGACAACTGCGGTTACTGCACCTTCGCGCATCCTCCTCGCCAAGGCGAGAGGGCGTACATGACACCGGAGGAGGTGCTTGAGGTCGCCCGTGCCGGGGCGCAGGCCGGGTGTAAGGAGGCACTCTTTACCCTCGGGGACAAGCCGGAGAAGCGATACTCGGAGGCGCGGCGCGAGCTGGAGAAAATGGGGTTCGGGAGCACCACCGAGTATCTCGTCTACGCATGCGGGCTCGTGCTGGAAGAGACGGGGCTGTTGCCGCACGCCAACCCGGGAGTTCTCTCGGAGGACGAGGTGCGGGCACTAAGAGAGGTGTCGGTGTCGCAGGGGATCATGATCGAGCAGACCTCCGAGCGCCTGCTCGGGCGCGACCTCGCCCACTGGGCCTCGCCGGACAAGGTGCCCGCCCGGCGCCTCACGACGCTCAACGCGGCGGGGAGGTTGCGAGTTCCGTTTACGACAGGGCTGCTCATCGGGATCGGGGAGACCATAGAGGAGCGGGCGGATACCCTGCTCTCCATCCGGGAGCAGCACGAGCGTCACGGCCATGTCCAGGAGTGCATCGTCCAGAACTTCCGGGCAAAGCCGGGAACGAGGATGGCTCTCGCGCCAGAGCCCCCTGAGGACGAGATGCTCGCGACCATCGCGCTCGCCCGGCTGCTTCTCCCCCCCGATATGATCGTGCAGGCTCCTCCAAACCTGGCAGGTTCGGAGGACGGAACGCCCTCATACGCGCGTTACATCGACGCCGGTATAAACGACTGGGGCGGAGTCTCTCCCGTCACCCCGGACCACGTAAACCCTGAGCGCCCCTGGCCGCACCTCGAAGAGCTCGAGCGGGCAACCGAAGAGAGGGGCTACCTGCTCCTCGAACGTCTCGCGCTACATCCCGCCTACGCTCTCGACCCCGAAAAGTGGGTGGATGAGAGGCTCCGCCCTCGGGTAAGGGCAGCGATGGATGCGGAAGGGCTCGCCCGGGTCGAGTCATGGTCTCCAGGGACGGACGAGAACATCCCGCTAGAGACCGCCCGGGAGATGCGCGGCGAGCGGCGTTCGAAGGTCCGCTCGGAGTTCTTCCGGGCGCTTGCGGGAGCCGGGGAGCGAGACCTGAGCCAACAGGAGATAGCGTTACTATTCACCGCGCGCGGTACGGAGCTCGCGGAGCTTTGCCGGGTCGCCAACGAGCTGCGGCGCGAGGTCAACGGCGACGAGGTCACCTACGTCGTCAACCGGAACATCAACTACACCAACCTGTGCTACTTCCGGTGCCGGTTTTGCGCGTTCTCGAAGGGGCCGAAGTCTCTAAACCTACGCGGGGATCCCTACCTGCTCGATACGGCGGAGGTGGCGCGACGCGCACGCGAGGCCTGGGAGAAAGGCGCAACCGAGGTGTGCATGGTCGGAGGTATCCACAGCAGATTTACGGGACGCAACTACCTGGAATATCTGCGATCTGTAAAAGAAGAGGTGCCTAGGATGCACGTCCATGCGTTCACGCCTCTGGAGGTGTGGCAGGGGGCGCACACTCTGGGTGCCTCCGTCGAGGAGTTTCTGTTGGAGCTAAAGGAGGCGGGGCTCGGGACGTTGCCGGGGACGGCGGCGGAGGTTTTAGACGACGAGATACGCGCGGTGATCTGTCCCGATAAGATCAACACTATACAGTGGGCCGACGTAATGCGCGCCGCTCACGCTGTCGGTCTGCGAGCGACCACCACTATTATGTTCGGACACGTGGATGGTCCGATCAACTGGGCCCGACACCTGATGGTGCTGCGGGACATCCAGGCCGAGACCGGGGGCTTTACCGAGTTCGTACCGCTTCCGTTCGTCCACATGGGCGCGCCGCTCTACCTGCAGGGCCGCTCGCGCCGGGGACCGACCTTCGCCGAGACGGTCAAGATGCACGCAGTCGGCAGGATCGCGCTGCACGGCTACATCGACAACGTGCAGGTTAGCTGGGTCAAGCTAGGCGAGGAGGGCGCGAAGCTATGCCTCCAGGCCGGCTGCAACGACCTCGGCGGCACTTTGATGAACGAGAGCATCTCGCGCGCCGCCGGCGCCACCCACGGTCAGGAGATGCTGCCGGAGGACCTGGAGCGGATGGTCCTCGAGATCGGACGAACTCCCCGCCGCCGCAGCACCCTCTATGGCGCGCCCGAGCGGGCATACGCCGGTTAGAGCAGAACGGGCCTCCAGCTCAACTATCGTCTCCTGGTAGGGAACGAGCATAGGGTCCAAATGCGCGGTTAGAGATTTGTTCCAGGCGTTCGCCTCCGCTTCCTTCTCAGGCCGGTCGCTTCCAAGAAGCGCGAAGCCTATCGTTCCTTGCACCCACCCAATGAGGTACACGATCTGGTACGCGGGAACGCCTTAATGTCTGTGCACTTTGCCCACACGCGTTAGACAACCTAAGTACTGCTAGTCGTGAGGACCTTCAATAGTGCGGGTGACCAGGAGACGAGAGATTGTTTGCGGTGTTAAACGTCCTGCGTCTCGAAGAACCCACGCGCCTCCGGCAAAGAGAGAAGATGATCGTAGAGCGCGTCCAGTACCGCGGGAACAGCGGGCCCCAGGTACTCCGCGCTTCGCTGGATATGCTCGACTTCCTCCGAGCTGAAGCCGGAGATCCTGAACCCTCTCATCTCATCGGCACGCTTTGTCTGCACTCGCCCGCCTCTCGATAACCTTACGGCGGCGGGCACTCTCTCACGCGCGCGCCCGTTACGGGGCCAGAGATGCTAGAGATTGGACTCGCGGTAGACAATCAGCTCGTCGAGCATCCTTCTGGAACGCCGCTTCGGCGGGTCTGCTTCCGCGTAACCTAGCGTCAGGAGAGCGTGCGGGACCAGCTTCGGGTCGAGGCCGAGAGCTGCGGAAACCTTCTCGGGACAGAACAGCGGAGCGCACATCCATCCTGCGTCCAGCCCGAGGTCGTAGGCGGCGAGAAGCGCGTTCTGGGCCGCCGCCCCGAGCGATTGTATAGCCATGGCGGTCTCGTTCTTCTGACGGTCTGGATCGGGGTACACGTCCAGCTCTTCGAGGTAGAGACACAGGACCACGAGCACCGGCGCGTCGAGCAGGCGACTCCGGGAGCCTTCCAGGCGCTTCTCGACAACCGCCGAATCCTGACCGTCCATCTGAAGGTTCGTCCGCCACTCCTCTCCCATGGCGTCAGCGAGCCGTTCTTTCGTCGCCGCCCTCCTCAGCACGGCGAAACGCCACGGTTGGCTTCCGTGGGGGGAGGGAGCCCAGCGGGCGGCTTCGAGAATCTGCTCAACGGGCTCGTCCGGCACTCTCGCTGGGAGATAGCGCCGTACCGAGCGACGGCCGCGAATGGTGTCGAGGATCGGTGCCTCCACGGGATCAAAGGCCTTAAGTGCTCCCCAGGAGGCCACTCTCTCCGGTCGTATCGCGATAACCGGATTCTCCTCTATCTGCATCGACTCGTACTGATGGTACTTGCCGCGCAGCAGCTGCACGGCGCCGGCGAACTCGTCAGCACCGGGTTCGATCATCTCCGCCTTACCGCGAACCATCACGAAGGCCAACGCGCTCCAGTCCTCCGCGTAGCGATCCGCAACGAGGGCGACGCTTGGGTTCTCGATAATATTTCGTACGCGCTTGAGACGTGACGGAGGTACGTCCTTCGGCTTCTCATCTAGAGCGACATAAACAGAGCCGAGCGCAAAGGCGAAGCAGACCGGAACGACGTGAGGCATGCCGGCGGCATCAGCGGTAGCGAGGCGCGCAACTCGCTGGCGGACCAGGAACGCAGTCTGCTCGGGGTTAAGAGCGACTGGCTTAGCTCTCATAGGCCCACACGCCTCTAGCTTCTGATCAGGAGCGGATTGAAGTTCGTGTCCCGGTCGTAAGCGTCCACTCCCTCGACGCTCTTCAGCCGGTTGACGACGACGTAGGTCAGCGGCGTGGCCAGAGTTTCGTAGGCGGACTTGACGAGCCACTGGGCGATTATCGCGGAGATCATGGCGCTCAGGGGGATGGTCCCGACAAAAGCAAGGAAGACGAAGACTAGCGAGTCGAGGCCCTGGCCCACGAGGGTGGAGCCAATAGTGCGGCTCCAGAGCCAGCGTCCGTTCGTCGCGACCTTCAGTTTCGCGAGGATGTAGGAGTTGGCGAACTCGCCGATCAGGTAGGCGAGGAACGAGGCGGCGAGGAGACGCCACGTATAACCCAGGATAGTCTCGTAGGCCTGCTGGTCCTGCCAAAACCGAGCGGCCGGGAGGATCTGCCCGAGGTATATCGCGGTCACGGCAAGCAAGTTGCACAAGAACCCGAGCCAGATCACGCGCCGCGCCATCCGGTACCCGTAAACCTCCGTCAAGACGTCCCCGCATATGTAACTCACCGGGAAAACCACCACCGCCGCTGGCAACACCAGCCCCCAAAAACCGATGAGCTTCACCGCCGTTATGTTGGCTGTGATGAGCGTGGTCACGAACAGGGCAACGACTACCACGAACGCTAGCGAGTATCCGTCCCTGCGACCGAGCGCGCTCTGCCTCGACAAACCGCTACACCCCCGACGTTGATTAAAGAAACGAGCGCCGTAGCCGAAACGCCCGCCGGCAGAGTAAAACATCGCCCCAGAACATGGTCAATCCCGGTTCCTTCCAATCCTGCACTCTCGCGTACACTACTCTCCTACGCGTTCTCGATACGGTCCAACTCGTCCTTCTCTGAGGGTGCAAGCTCGGGCATGGCCTCGTTTACGCCGGCCGGAAGCTCGAGGTTCAGATCCGACTCGTGATCGATGCGAAGCTCGCCGCGAGTTATCTGGAACTCAAGCAAGTGTCCCCCGGCGCTACGGTCCTCGTCGATGAAGTGGAAGTGATAGCCTGCCACGTTGAGCCCCCCGAGGTAGTCCGGGAAGCGAAAGCCCACGAGGCTACCCCGGACCTCGTGTGACTCGAAGGTCGTCTGGTGCTTGACCACCTCCACGAGAGGTGGGTAAGGCTTGTGTTGGCGTGGTACGCTGCGCGTCTTGACGTAGCTGAAATGGCCGTCGACACGAACGGCGCGACATGCTGCTACATCGTCGCCAACTACTCCGTCCAGGTAACTGCGAAAGGCGACATGGTCCATTGGAGCGTCGAGCTGCCGAAGCTCCCGGGGCTCGAAGAACGTCACGACAGCGAAGGGGGTCTTCGCCCGCTCGTCGACCTCGTACGCGCGCCCGTCCGCCTTGACCTGATAAAAGACGCCATCCAGCCCGACCATCTCCCCGTCTAACGCATCGAAGGTACCGAGCCCAAAATCTCCACGAGCCCTGAGCTCCGCGAAGCTAACGTCGCCCTCGTAGCTGCCGCTCAGCAGCGCATCGATGGTCGAGGTCTGAAAGAGCGCATGGTGAAGACGCTCCTGCGCCCGAACCTCGCCCCTCCCCAAACGCTCGATGTGCAACGCCCCGACCAAACCCGGATCTAGCGGCATCCGACCCTTCTCTCCCCGACGGCACAGACCTATGATGCTCTCCGATCTTACATCAGCTTCTCGCCAAACCAAGAACTAACCACCATTAATCTCGCCGGCCGCCCGATACAGCAGCTCAAAACCTACTATAACCGCTAGCCATAAGTACCGGGATGAGCAGTAGGCTGATCCGCCTGCCGACCTCGCTACGGAGGGGGTAGTGCTAAAACAACTGGCGCAAGCCGACGAGGACGAGCATCACGGCCAGCACGATCGTGAGCGGCCGCGCCGGGAGCCAAGGCGCCATCCGGCTACCGATAAGAACGCCGGGGATGCTGCCTAGTAGGAGCGTTCCGGCGAGACCGAGGTCCACGTTCCCGTGCCAAAGGTGGGCGATGCCGGTAACGAGCGAGAGAACGGTCGCGTGGGCTATGTCGGTGCCGACGACTACTGCCGGGGCTAGCGGGTAGAGTAACAGGAGTATCACCGCCATCACGCTCCCGGAGCCTATCGAGGTCAGGCCGACGAGATAGCCGCCAGCCGCCCCAAAGAGGATAGTAAAGGCGCGCCGCTTGAGGCTCATCGAGGTCTCGCCGTCCCAAGCGATCTTACCACTCTTAACCCATCTCTCGGGGAGAAAGGACTTGAAGATGAGCGAGGCACCTACTAGGATGAGGGTGACGGCGATAATGGTTATCATGATGCTTTTCACGCTGTCGCCGTCGTAGTTTCCCTTGATCCACTCCAGGGTCTGAACCCCTAGAAGGCTCGCCGGAATGCTCCCGATCCCCAGGAAGATTGCTACTTCCAGGTTTACCGAGCGCTGGCGGTAGTGCTGCACGGAGCCGGCCATCTTCGTCGCGGTCGCGTAGACCATATCCGTCCCGATAGCCGTCGGCGCGGGCACGCCTACCACGCCGATCAGGAACGGCGTCATCAGCGAGCCGCCCCCCACTCCCGTGAGGCCGACCAGAAAGCCAACCAGCAGGCCAAAGAGAGCGAGGCCGGGTTCGATCACGCCCGGCTAAACTCCTCGACCGGGTCCAGATAACCCAGCTCTTCGAGCTTCGTGATAACCCTCTTCGCGCTCTCCGCCGCGTCCTCCTCGTTCGTTCTGAGGGTAAGCTCCGGCGCGGCCGGCGCCTCGTAGGGGTCGGAGACGCCGGTGAACTCCTTGATCTCCCCGGCGTACGCCTTCTTGTACAGTCCCTTCACGTCCCGCTCGGCGCAGACCTCCACCGGACAGTCTACGAAGACCTCGATAAAGTCCTCGCCAATGTCCCAGCGTACCTGATCCCGGGCCTCCTTGTACGGCGAGATGGCCGACACGATGACCGCGACCCCGTTGCGCGTGAGCAGGTTCGCAACGAACCCGATCCTCAAGATGTTCGTATCCCGATCCTCCCGCGAGAAACCCAAACCCTTCGACAGGTTGGTCCTCACAATGTCCCCGTCCAACACCTCCACGTTGCCGATGCGCTCCCTAAGCTCCTTCTCGACGATCTCAGCGACCGTCGTCTTTCCGGCACCCGAGAGCCCGGTAAACCACAACGTAAAACCACGATCCAACCTGTTCTCCATCCGTATTCTCCCTTGTCCGGTCTTGCTTACTTGCCGTTCTGCTCCCGCAGACCCTCGATAAGGACCTCGACGACCTCGGGACGGCTGAACTCCGGCGGCGGGAACTCGCCCTTCGCGAGCATCTCCCGCACCCGCGTACCGGAGAAGAAGACGTGATTCTCCTTGTCGTGCGGGCAGGTCTTGGTCGTCGCCATCCCGCCGCAGTTGAGGCAGAAGAAGGCGTGCTCGAAGAAGAGCGGCGTGATACCCAACTCGTCCTCGTCGAACTCGTCGAAGATGTGCTGCGCGTCGTAAGTACCGTAGTAGTCGCCCACGCCCGCATGATCCCGCCCGATAATGAAATGGGTGCAGCCGTAATTCTTGCGGCACATCGCGTGGAAGATCGCCTCCCGCGGCCCCGCGTAACGCATCGCCGCCGGGAAGACCGCGAGCACGGTCCGCTCCCGCGGGTAGTACCTTTTCAGGATGGTCTCGTAACTGTTCATCCTGACCGCTGCCGGAATGTCGTCTGACTTGGTCTCCCCGACTAGCGGGTTCAATAGCAGACCATCGACGGTCTCAAGGGCGCTCTTCTGAATGTACTCGTGCGCCCTGTGTACGGGGTTGCGAGTCTGGAAGCCCACGACCCTCTTCCAGCCCTTCTCCGCAAAGAGGGCGCGGAGCTGTTTGGGTTCGTAGTAATAACCCGGGAACGGGCGCGGGTTCGGCGCGTCGTCAAGGAGCGTTACTTCGCCGCCGAGCAGGGTACCCCCCTGCCGGTACCGGGCGGCGACGCCAGGATGGTTACCGTCGTCGGTGCGGTAGACCGCCTTCGCCTCGCGCCCCTTGTCGTAGACATATCGGTCTGTGACGGTCATGGTAGCGACTATGCGGCCCTCGCCGTCCGCTAGCGCAACCTCATCGCCCTCCCCCACGCCGTTCGCCTCGTCATCGTTGATGTTCAACGTGATCGGCATGCTCCATACCAGGCCGCTAGAAAGGTGCATCGTCTCCACGACGCTCTCATAATCCTCCCGGCCCATAAAGCCGGTAAGCGGGCTGAAGACGCCGGTCGAGATCATCTCAAGGTCCGAGAGCGTGCGCGGACCTACCATCACCGTCGGAAATTCTTCAGCCTCCCGCAGCCTCTCCGCTCGTTCCTCCTCTGGCGCCAGGCGGTCTACCAGCTCCCCGCCGTGCGGCGCTATCGCTGTGTACTCCATGGCGCTCTTCATAGGCATGCCTCCGTCCCAGCGAGGGTAGGTTGCTCGCTCTCGCTCCTTCGGGGGACCCGGCGGCGCAGGCGTCCGGCGAGTCCGGCGACGCAGTGCTCCCAGGTTCGCTCACCCATCACCCAGAGCCGAATCTCGTCCGAGTAGCCCCGGACTATCTGGTCATACCGCTCGCGGTCCATACAGACCTCTTCCAACTCCTCGCCCCACCCCTCCCAGAGCAGGTCGGCGAGGGGGTATCCGGCCTGCACGAGACGCATCCCTTTCTCCGGGTCTCCTTCGAGTAGAGTACGTGCCTCGGCCCTTGGCTTCAGCGGCTCGTCGCGCGGAGCAAATTCTATACCTGTCTCCCTCAACTAATACCTCACAGCGTCGTGAGCGACCGGAGCCCGGTCCGTACCGGCGTAGTTCTCCAGGTGCTCCTCGTAGTCTATAAACAGCGGGGAATCGGGATCGAAGGCCCGTTTGAGGCTCTTGAACGCCACCCGCTTGTTCAAGCTGTCTAACTTATCCAGCGCCTGCGGCTTGTCAAGCTCCCTCATCTCAAGCCTGTCGCGTACCTCATCGAAGGCCGCGAGGCCCTCCTCGCTCCGGACTATGATGCTGGAGTATCCGTCGGCGCTCCCGACGCTTCCGACGGAGATGTCCGCCGCGTGACCCATGAAGTCAGCACACTCGTCGCAACCTTTAAGGGCGGCGCCGTGAAAATCCCGGATCGGCTCCTCGAAGATCGTCTCTCCTTCAAGGTCCTGTACTATGAGCTTGCCCCGGATGATGTCCACCCGCCCGACACTGTCCAGATCCACGTCGCGTCTGTCCCGGATCTCCTCAAGCATCAGCTTCTCGTAGTTGAAGCTCTTCGTACACAGAAGCGCGACGGTCAGCGTAATAGCCTCGACCTTCGAAGATCCCCACGTCCATGGCCGTGCCTGCATCGCCTTGATCCCCTCGATCTCGCACGGAGTACCAACGACCGCGATCTTCGGGTTCGGCGGCAGGTCGTAACCCTTGAAGTCAACGTGCCCGAGAGCGAGCGTCTGATTGTAGAAGCTGCCGGCGCATTCCTTGATCTCTTCGGGCGTTCGCGCGAGAAAAGGCTCACCTTTCCATCGATCCGTCGGGCTCTCGCGGGCAACGAGCGCCCCGTCTATCTCCCCCGCCTCCAGGAGCGAGATGAGCAGCGCGCTAACCACCCCGCCGTCCTGCACGCCGTCTATCATCGGGCTTACCCGGGCGGTATAGCTCTCCTCGACGTGCCCGATCCCGTCTATGGTCCGGGCCTCGCCGTTGCCGACGATCTTCCACGTGTTCTCGTACTGAAGACCGCCACGCGGACAGAAGTCCCAGCACAACGAGCAACCGGTGCACATCTTGACGAGCGTGGGCAGATCATCGTTACCGATGCCTATAGAGTCGGTCGGGCAGGCGGCGACGCATACCCCGCACTGCACGCACCGGTCGGCATCGATGACCGCCTTCTCCAAGTCCCAGAACCAGACCTTCCCGGGAGCCTCGTCGATGTCGTTCATCATCTCCCGAATGTCGAAGCCCGCCACTAGCCGCGCCCCCTGTTGCTGTCTGCGCTCCGCAAACTATCTCTAAGCTCCTTATTCGGTCTACGCCGCGCCCACTCGTGGAACCGCTCGCCCTCGCGCCGCTCCTCCTTGAACTTATCGAAGACCGCAGCCAGAGCGTCCGGCACATCCTCGGTCGGCTTAGAGCCCTCGACCCAGTCTATGAAAGCGGCGTCCCTGCCTAGAGAACCGCCGAGCCCGATGTCCACGCCCTCTACTAACGCGTCCTTTGTCTTCGCGGTCTCGCCGCGGAAGCCAACGTCCCCGATCTGGGGCTGGGCGCAGGAGGCCGAACAACCGGAGAAGTGCATCCGAACCGCGTCCTGTCCTATGCCGTCGCCGACGCGCTCGTCCATCTCGCGCGCCCACTCGACCGCCCGGATCTTGGTCTCCACAATCCCGAACCGGCAGAACTCGGACCCCGTGCAGGCCACGATTCCGCGCTCGAACGCACCGGGCTTTGGCGAAAACCGCTCCAGGAGCGGCTCCGCGAGCAGGTCGTCGAGATGCTCCTCCGGTATTCCGGTGATTATGAAGTTCTGGTCGGTGGCGAGACGTATCTCCGCGCCGTACTCCCCGGCAAGCCGTGCCGCCTCGATGAAGTGCTCGCCGCTCATCCTGCCTACCGGCACGTTGAGCCCGACGTAGTAGAGCCCCTCCTCCTTCTGCGCGTGCACACCGACGTGGTCGCCCCGGTAGTGCTTGGTGAGGTCCTCGCCGGCGGGCGTGAGCTCGAAGGCGACTCTCTTCTCCAGCTCCTCCCGAAAGCCCTCGGGACCGAGCTCTTGCACAAGGTAGCGCATCCGGGCCGTCCAGCGGTTCTCCCGATCGCCGAGTTCCCCAAAAACCTGGGCGATGCCGCGAGTGATCTCCACGGCCTCTTCGGGCCTGACGAAGACGTCTATGTCCGACGCCATCCTCGGGCCGTCCGAGAGACCGCCGCCGACGCGCACGTTGAAGCCCAACGTTCCGTCTTCAAGACGTGCCGGGAGCATGCCAATGTCGTTGATCTCCGCCTGCGCACAGTCCTCCACACAACCCGTGACGCTCAGCTTGAACTTGCGGGGCAGGTTGGCGTACTCCCTGTTGCCCGTGAAGTAGTCCGAGATGGTCTGGGCTATAGGGTAGGCATCCAGGACCTCGTCGTGGCCAAGGCCGGAGACGGGGCAGCATAGGACGTTGCGGGCGGAGTCGCCGCATGCCTGTACGGTCGTCATACCGGCTTCTTCGAGCCTGCGCCATATCTCCGGGACGTTCTCCATCTTGATCCAGTGCATCTGGACGTCCTGGCGCGTGGTGAGATCGAGGAAGTTGTTGCCGAAATGCGGGTTGGGGAGCGGACCGTTAGCGAAGTCTACGGCTATCTGCCCGATGACCCGCGCCTGCTCGGGCGTGAGCACGCCTCCTGGGACCTTTATGCGCATCATAAAAGCGTCCCCGCCCTGCTTCTGCGGATAGATGCCGACCCACTTGAGGCGTTCCACCTCGCCGGGCACCTCGTCCATAGAGGAGAGATCTTTCGAGTAGCTCTCTATAATCGAGTCGCGCACCTCAAGCGGGTGACGCTCCAGCTTTATCTGCTCTACCTTGTTTAGCTTCTGATCTCTAAGCGTCTGCACGTTGTACCTGTCCTCCTACCCAATGAAGACCACACTCCGTCTTCTCCATACCGAACCACCGGCCAGCCCTTGGGTCTTCATCCGGCGCCACGGGACGAGTCTGAGGCTCGCAGCCGATACTCTTGTAGCCCTTGTGAAGCAGAGGGTTCACGGGGACGTTGTGCTCGGCGACGTACTCGTGAATCCATTCCTCTTTCGCGAAGGCGAACGGGGCGATCTTGGCGGCCCCGAAGCGTCCGTCCCAGGCCACGACCGGCGTGTTGGCCCTCTGCGGGGTCTGCTCCCGCCTTATCCCGGTCATCCACGCGTCGTAGCGCTTTAGCGCTTTCTCTAGAGGCTGTATCTTGCGTATCTGGCAGCACGTATCCGGGTTGCAAGAACGCATCTTCTCGCCGTAACGCTCGACCTGCTCCTCAACGGAGAGCTCCGTCCTCAGGATCTCCAGAGGTAGCTTGTAATGTCTCATGACTTCCTCACGGAACTCGATGGTCTCCTGAAAGAGGAACCCCGTGTCTATGGTGAGAACTGTAACCTCTTTAGTGATCTTCGAGAGCATGTCTAAAAGTGACATCCCCTCCGGCCCGCCAAAAGATGCGGAGAGAGCTAGCCCCTCCCCGTAGGTGTCTACCGCCCATTGGAGTATCTCCTCCGGGGGCGCGCCTTCGAGATAACCGTTGATATGCGAGAGGTCTTGCGGACTCGGAATCGGGTCCCGCTGGTCGAATCTCAGAGCTTCCATAATCGTGCTCCTTCCTCAATAGAAAAGGTAAAAAGGCTTCGACCGCCCAGAGAGAAGGGCAGGATCAGGCACAGACGCCGCGACAAACGCGACATCGCGTACGCCTAAACGAGAACGGCAATTCCCGTCCCGACGAGACTTCTCTTGTATCTCGTATCCGCACGACGTAGATAGTAGGCGTCGACCTTGCTCCCGTCAACGGTAAACACGACTTTTTTTGTCGGGATTCACAATATTCTGTTGAAATCAGGGACGTAAGCTACCGAAAAAGGTCTCTTTCAGGCTCCATGAGCAGATCCTTGCCGGTTCCGGAGCCACGCTGATAAGGGTAGCCGCGCACTATCGCGACGGGGATACCGGCGGTCTTACCCATGACGAGCTCTGCGGTTGCGGCGAGCTCGTCGGCGACCGCGAGGATGCTCGCGGTTAGAGGGTGGCCGTGAGGGTCCGTCTCGCCCCGGTAATCCGCGAGAGGGTTCATGCCGGCCACTCCGACGGCGACATTGGTAATACCCTGGCGCCACGCCCGGCCAAAGGAGTCCGAAATGATGACAGCGATCTCCGCGCCGGTCCGGGAGAACAGGTTGCTTTGCAGGCGAGCGGCGGAGGCGTCGGGGTCGAGGGGGAGGAGACAGACGGTGTCGTCACCGGGAACGTTTGAAGCGTCCACCCCGGCGTTCGCGCAGACAAAGCCATGATGAGTCTCAGAGATGATGATGCCGCGGTCCATCCGGACGATCCGGCGGCTCTCCCGGAGGACCACCTCGACCTGACGCGGGTCCTTCTCATATCGGACGGCGAACTCCTTGGCGAACGCGGAAGGCTCGACAATGCCGAGGTTTACGAGGCGCCCCTCGGCCTTACTAACTATCTTGTGCGTAACCACCATGATGTCGCCTGACCGGAAGAGGCCCTGCGCGGCAGCAAAGATCAGGGCGGGCAGGTCGTCGCCAGGACGTACCTCAGGAACGCCATCGACCGGAAGTATCTTCAGACCTTTCACCGGCGAGGTACTCTCGGTTCGCGCAGACTGCGAAGGTCCTCCCTCGTGTCCAGATCGAAGGCGACGCCCACGGTCTCGCGGATCTCCACTTGGATGCCGCGTTCTCTCGCGCCTCTCAGGTGTGCTTCGAAGCTGCCGGAGCCAAAGACGAACTGCAGGGCGTCTGGCGGGCGCAGAAGTAGAGCGTTAGTCCCCTCCCGGAGTCTGTCCGGAGAGATTACGGCCGAAACGGCCGTATCGTTCAGGGCCTCTAAAAGCATCTGCACGTCTGAGGCAGAGAGGTACGGCAGGTCGGCCGGAAGGACGAGCAGCGCCGACGCGCCCTTATCGAGCGCCCATCGCCGGCCCTCCTCAAGCGCTTCGTTCAGACCGCGGCTCTCCTGCAGCAGCGCCGTGGCGTCGACCTCTTCGGCCAGGGACAGAGCTCGACGGCTAGGACTTACGACCGCGACGCGGTCTATGCTGCCGACGCCTCGTAAGGCCGCCAGCACGTTCTTCAGAAGCGTGAGCGTGAGCACGCCGCGCTCCTCCAGGTCAAGAGATGCGGAGAGTCTGCTCTTGGCTTCAGCGAGGTTCTTTACCGGAACTACCGCGAAGACGCTCACTTCACGTCCAACTCTCGGCAGAGGTCCAAGACCTCCCACGCGAGTCGCTCCCGATCCTCCTCGCCGCGCATCACTGCGTCTGTTGTGAGAACGCGCATGCCCAGCGCGGAGATGCCAGCCTCTTCTCCCCGGTCGGTCCGGTCCAACACGAAACCGTTCAGGAGCCCCTCGTACATCCGAGCCACCCCAGTAGCGGAGACCTCGTGCCCCAAAGAGTCGAGCATCTTATCCGCGGGACCTTTGAGCGCCCGCCCACCGATGATCGGACTAACCGCGACCTTCGGCGCGAGAGACTTCTCTAGAAGCTCGCGCATCCCTGGTACGGTCAGGATCGGGGCGATGCTCACTATCGGGTTCGAAGGACAGAATATTATCGCCTGGGCGCTAGTGATAGCATGCCTGACCTCCTCCGTAACGCGGGCGTTCTCTACCCCTCGCAACTCCACCCCCAGCACCTCTGCTCTCTGGCGCCGCCGGACGAAGTACTCCTGGAACTCCAGCAGCCCCTCCGGGGTCTTGAGGATAGTAGCGACCGGCTCGTCGCACATCGGCAGGAGGTTGCTCTGAACGCCCAAAGCGCCGGCGAGCCCAGCCGTGACTTCTGTGAGGCCGACCCCGGCCTGCAAGCGTTGCGTGCGCAAGACGTGCGTCGCCAAGTCTCTATCACCCAAGCTGAACCAGGTATCCTCACCGTAGGCGGAGAGCATAGACAGGGCCTCGAACGACTCATCCCTTACTCCCCAACCAGTCTCGGTGTTGGCGAGACCCGCAAGTGTATACATTACGGTGTCGAGATCGGGGCAGACGCGGAGTCCCCAGAGATCGAAGTCGTCGGCGGTGTTGACGACAACCGACAGGTTGCCCGAGGGTAGAGTAGCTTGCAGGCCCGCAGCGAGCTTCGCGCCGCCGACTCCGCCGGCCACGGCGACTACGCGCAAGAGGCAGATCCAAAGATATAATTCACTGCGTCTACGGTCTCCTCAAACTGCTATCTTGATGTCAGTTTCTTGTGCACAGATTACGATTGTACAACCCCGGTCCCCACGCCCCGCTCCTCTCCAGGCGTCGACAAGGGTTGCCTATACTCAGGCATATCATCGCGTAGATCAGGTAGCGTTCCCGGAGCCAAGAACATATTGAAGCTTCAGGTTTATTCCGGATAAAAACTTAGAATCCAGACCTGTACACGGTGCCCTGAAAGACCTCGCCACGCTCTGCCTTCTGGACTATCTTCGTCCTCTCATACCCTGCGAAGCTTCATGGTTCACAGTAGCTAAGTTGTTTAGAAGGTTCTAGACACTAGTCAACGAGCGCGAAAGCCATCAGAGGCTGCCTCTGATCTTATGGTCGGTGTTGATGATAGGAGGAATACTCACGGTAGCTTTCACTTTTCTCTTTGCGCTGAAGCCTCCTTGATTTCACAGACTATCCATAGCAGCGCTGACGGTGGTCGTTGTCCTTGTTCTCTTCACGATCTACCGTATCGAGTACCCGTTTACGGACAATATAAGGGTAGAGCCAGATGCATTCGAGATCGTGCTGCAAGAGATCGAGCGAGACAACGCCTCTTAGCTTCATCGGATGAACCCTTCCAAAGGTTACATCCTCTCTCTGTTCGTGTGAGAATCTGCTGTTTGCGGGCCACCCCGCTCTTAATGCTCGGTATAGCCTTGCGTTACGCAGCACACGGGAGTTGCAGGAGAACAGTAGATAGCGCGTGAGGCGTATTGCGTTGTTAATGTTGGTAGCCGCGTTCGTGACGGCACTTGTTACGAACTTCGCGACAGCCCAAAAGCAAAAATCGGTCTCGGCCACCTGAGTTCAAGCTCCTCTTGATGCCTCACGCTCGTCGGTGTAGCTTCGTTTGGGAGCCCTCCGCCGCGTACAGAGCATCGTGGTCGATCGCGTTTCCGGGCGCCAAACGTAGCAGACGAATCCGATTGCGCTGGCGATTCATCTGCATTTAGATGCTTACCCGTCACTTTCCGATTCTTCATCTGCCCTTTCAGCGCTCCGGCGTAGTTGTTCCACGGCAGCACCCTGAGGATACACGTGGCCGCTCTCCGGATTCCTCCAGAAGAGCTTCCCCTGGCGCTCAGAGCGGACCCAACCCGCAGCCTCTAACTCCCTCTGCTGAGCCTCCAGGTCTGTCGCGACGGAGTTAGGCTTTTCGTCATAGGCCCCGCTGTTTTCCATGTACGTCTCCCTTCGCCGTTCTCTCTTCCACGCCGCTCACGCCGCGCCGTCTCCCTTACACAGTTTATAAGGTTCCGGCCTGCAACCAACCAGCATCCTGCACCTTTCACCCTTGCCTTCAGGCGGGTTCAGGCTCTGTAGAGGCGAGACATCCGACGTTGGCGGCGCGAGCCTCTAGTCCTGTATTGGCTCGCGGCTGCACACTGTGCTTCTATGCAGGTTGAGGATGACCTTCTCTCCCCTAGCTCGGTTGCCCCCGAACTCGTTTTCGCTTCATGCTCCAAGATCACTCGAATCCTTCTGGCTAGAGCAGTACTTTGATCATGCGGGGTTGCGTATCAGCAGGCAAAAGACAGGCCGGGCAAGCCTTATGATCTCTGTGATTCCTGGCATTGTCTCAAGGTCCGTCACCATACATACTCGCTGTCACGTTGCAGGGTTAGACGCCGCGTATCTCTACGTCTCCAAGGTGCAGTCTGGGCGGCTCAAGAAACGATAGCGAAGCATACGAGGCTCTGAACGGCAGTTCAAAACGTCTGTTCGCGCGGCTCGCAGCACCAGCGCTAAGTCTTCCTGGCAACCGTAACACGACGGTCTTCGAACCACGCCTCACGCACGTGAGCCGAGCAGCAAGGCACAGAGTCTTGCCTTCAGAGGTCGTTTGCTCGGAAGATGGTACCTTAACAGGGTGGAGATTCTCACTACCCAGAATTTAACTCGTCCCGAGGACGGTTTTGGGTTGCAGCAGGCCGTGCTGGAGGAGACGGTAGCCGGCTTCCGCGGCCCCACTGCGCTCCTGTGGACATCGTCCCGCTATGTCGGAGCCACCCGCCCAGAGACGCGCCTCCCGAGTTTCGCAGAAGCGGTTAAGCTCGTGGAGGAAGCTGGTTTCCCCGTTCTGGTAAGAAACTCCGGGGGAGGCGCGGTCGCGGCTAACGAGGGTAGCATCTCATTCTCGCTTACGTTCCCGATCGACGACCTGCGGCACGGGTTATACGAAAGGTACGCCGAGAGCGTGGAGTTGGTTACGGCGGCATTAGGA
>DASQMR010000326.1:0-2884 GCA_035645375.1 Rubrobacteraceae bacterium | reverse complement strand
CCTGGACGAACTTGGGGTGTGTGTTCTGAGATAGGAGTAACGTGGCGCAAGTGTGCCGAAGGTCGTGGAAGCGGACGTGGGGGAGACTCGCCCTTTTCAGGAGCGGGGCGAACGAACGCTGCCGGAGGTTAGAGGGACGGCCGTCGCTCCGGTGCGTGATCGAGCCTTCGTTGTTCCCGCGTTTCTTCGTCACTCTCAACCCTCCTTGCCTCTAGCTTCCTGTTCGGCGAACGTATCCACACTTTTCGGGTCGTACAACCAGCCTGCCGCCGTCTTCACAGCCCTAAGCTTCCGCGCCTCGGCGAGGTCTATTACTCCCTGTCGGCTTCGGCCTAATTTATTTGATACTTGTCCAGTAGAAAGCCATCGCTCTAATTCCTTAAGACTTACCATACAACTCCTTTATATAGGTCCATCATTTTGGATTCATCTTACGTTATATCTTGACACTTGTCAATTATTATGATAGAATAAATTGTAGATTTAAGAAACGGACCCGCGGGTGTTGGAACACTCCGGAGTCCGGCCCACAGCCTAAAGGAGGATTGTGGACACCAAGAGTCTAGCGCACCCACTCACCCGGAAGATCGCCAAGCTCGAAGAGCGTTACCGCCATGAGCTGATGAGCGTCGAGGAGCGCTTGGAGCTTCGCGAGCACATTCTCCGGCTGAAGACGAAGGCTCGCACCGCCGGCGTCCTTTAGGTCCGGTCCGATAACCTCTGCGGCTGGGGGAGAGCCCAACTCCTGCAGCTTTATTCAGACTCACAACATCTGGTGTTGACTTCTATGCTCCACAACCGCTCGCGACGTCGTGATAAGTGTGTGAGTTCTCCAGTATTCAGGACCATGGATATGAATTTCCGAGAAGACCTCTTAGCGGCAATTGGGTGAATAAGAGGCAACGTGGCAGCTCCTACTGCTTCCTCTATAGTCAGAAATACTTAGTAAAAAATGACACAAACGAATCATGCGTTGAGCTCTGCTGGGCAGCACCATGTTTAGGTAGAGGCTAAGAACCATGTCCCCTATATATGGGTACCTGGGATGTGAGGTAGCCAGTGGCGCAACTGGCTACCAAGGATAAATTTATCTGGTGACTAGTTTTGGGGAAACCACCAGGGATTGCACGAGAAGGATCGGTGCTTGCTGGTATGAGCGAACACGACGAATATGGAGTATGGACTCCAGAGCATTACTACTCGGACCAATGTGGGCACAGGCTTCTGAGCGTGGTTCCTATAGTGTCTATCCGAATAGAAGGCGGCTACGCGGCTCGATGCCTGTTGTGCGGCACGACCGGATCTGTAAGGGGCGACGGAGGAACAGCACGAGGTGTTCTGTTAAAGCACGGTTCCCGAGAACACAGAGGTGGCGTCCAATGAGCAGGGAAGGCTTACCACTCGACCGCTGCCGCCACGTCGCCCCTGTGCTTGTCGAACCTACAGGCGATGGTTACCTTGCTCGCTGCCTGATGTGTAATACGCTGGGGCCGAAGCGAGAAACCCCGGAGAGAGCTTACGCGGCTTTGATTGCCCTAAGCACAAGCGCACCGGGAAAGATAAGTAGCCTAAACACCCTCTGAGTTGCCGAGAAGACCTCTTCTCGGCAACTAAGTGAATAAGGCATCGCTCCGGTCCTCTGGGTATAGGGCTGATCCTATAGGACCGGAGCTATCGCTGTTCTCAAAGGGATAGAGGATAGAAAATTTCCGCCATTTCCGGTTTCACATCTCTCTTATGCTCGTTACGTATTTGACAAGTTTAGATATTCAAGTTAGTGTGTACTAATATGAAAAGCGAGAGGTCGGACCCCCCCCAGAAACGCCCGTACCGCATGAGCGCCCGTGCCGAGGCGGCAGCCGAGACGGGACGGCGAATCCTGGAGGCGGTGATCGAGCTGCACAGGGAGCGGTTCTTCGACCAAGTATCGCTCGAAGATATCGCCGAGCGGGCCGGGGTTACAGTGCAGACCGTACTTCGGCGCTTCGGTAGCAAGGAGCGGCTCGTCGAGGCCGCGGCCGAAGAGGCAAATAGGCAGGTCACGCATCAGCGATATGAAGCCCCGAGCGGCGACATCGAGGGTGCGGTCAACAACCTCGTGGAGCACTACGAGGAGTGGGGCGACAGCGCGTTGCGGTTGCTGGCGCAGGAGGAGAGGGTACCGGCGTTCCGCTCAATCACCGACGCGGGTCGCGCCCTCCACTACGAATGGGTGGAGCGCACGTTCGGTCCCCTCATCGCTGAGCGCACTGGAGAAGAGCGTTGGCGTCTTCTGGCCGAGTTGATCGCCATCTGCGACGTGTACTTCTGGAAGCTGTTGCGCCGTGATTTGGGTTTAAGCCGCGAGCAGACGGAGCTCGCGATAAGGGAAACGATCCTGGCTTTGGAAGGAGAGAGCTGATGGCACGCTACCTGGTGTACACCTCCCCCGCTCGTGGGCACCTCTACCCGATAGTGCCGACGCTTGAGGAGTTGCGTCGGCGTGGGCACGAGGTCGTGGTGAGGACACTCGCCTCGGAGGTCGAATTGCTTCGCAACCTGGGCTTCGCGGCGGCGCCCATAGACCCGGCCATAGAGCGTAAGGAGCACGCAGACTGGCGAGCGCGTACACCCATCGGTGCGCTGCAGGCCAACTTGCATACGTTCTTTGAGCGCGCACGTTACGACGGGCCTGATCTGCGTCGGGCGATCGAGGAGGAGCGCCCGGACGCGTTGCTGCTCGACATCAATACTTGGGGCGCGATGGCGGCGGCAGAAACCACCGGGATGCCGTGGGCGACGTGGTGTCCCTACTTCCTGCCGGTCCCATCTCGCGACACGCCACCATTCGGCCTGGGGCTTCCGCCCGCGCGCGGGGCGCTCGGCCGACTGCGCGATCGTATGC
>DASQMR010000325.1:0-1834 GCA_035645375.1 Rubrobacteraceae bacterium | reverse complement strand
ACTCCTCGGCGCTCTGCGCGGGTTCTTCTGAGTCGTTCGTCCAATACTTGCCCTTACCCTTCGACGGAGGGTTGATTATTCCGGCGATGTGGCCGCTGGAGGAGAGCACGAACCTAACCTTGCCGTTCGTAACGTGAGTAGTGACGCGCCAGGCCGAATCCCATGGCACGATATGGTCGCTCTGTGCTCCGATAGCGTAGATGTCGTTTGCGATGCGTCTGAGGTCGATGGGCGTACCCTTTAGCACGATCTTACCCGGTTTGATCAGGTTGTTCTCGACGTAGGTGTTCCTGAGATAGAAGCTGTGGGCGGTGGGGGTCATGCGGGTACCGTCGCTGTTCCAGTACAGAAGATCGAAGGCGGGCGGTTTCTGGCCGAGTATGTAGTTGTTGACTACGTTGCTCCATATAAGCTCGTTGGAGCGCAAGAGGTTGAACATGTTCGACATGTAGCGGCTGTCCAGGTAGCCGCGTTCCATCATCTGTTGTTCAATGAAGTCGACTTCTTCTTCGTCGGTGAAGACGGCAGTGTCGCCGACATCGGAGTAGTCCTGAAGCGCTACTATGAAGGTCACGGGACCGAAGCGCTTATCGTCCTGGGCCGCTAAGTAAGCCAGCGTCATGGTCAAGAGCGCCCCGCCGATGCAGTACCCCATAGGGTTGACGGTCTCGCTACCCGTGATCTCCCTAACGACGTCGGCCGCTGCCAGGGGACCCAAGGTCATGTAGTCCTCGAAGGTGGTATCTTCCATCGAGGCGTCGGGATTCTTCCAACTGACGACGAACACTGTAAAGCCTTGCTCGACCATATAGCGGATAAGGCTGTTCTTGGGTTGCATATCCAGGATGTAGTACTTGTTGATCCAGGGCGGGATGAAGAGCAGCGGAACCGCGTAGGTTTGCTCGGTCTGCGGCTCGTACTGGATGAGCTCGATCAGCTTGTTGCGGTAGACCACCTTGCCTGGCGTGATCGCTAGGTTCTCGCCCGGCTGGAAGGCAGTATAGTCGGTCATGCTCAACCGGCCCTCACGCAGGTCCTCGAGCAGGTTACGGGTGCCGTCGGCCAGAGAGGCGCCTCCCGTCTCCATCACTTTGCGTAGGGCAGCGGGGTTGGTCAGCAGAAAATTGGTCGGGGCCATGGCGTCAACGAACTGCCTGAGGTGGAACTTGAGGCGCCGCTGCTCCTCGGTATCGTGCCCGTCGGTCTCGTCCGCCTCCTTGAAAAGATAATCCGAGGCTAGCAGATACATACGTTTGAGGGCCTGGTAGAACGGGTTGGACTCCCACTCCGGGGCGGTGAAGCGTTTGTCGCCTTTGGGAGCTTCCTTTTGGTGGCGCTGCTCGGGCACCGGCAGGCCCCACATCTGAGCCATCGCGGTGCTCCACACCTCTGTCGTCGCCTGCCACATTTGCATGTTGAAGTCGGTAGCAACCTGCATTGCGCGATTCGGGTCGGACATCTCCCGCACCCAGAGGGTCCGCAAGGCCCGGGTGATCTCCGCCCAGTCGATCGGCATCACCTCGTGGAGAGGATTGGCATTCCACATCTGGTCAACCGCCGACAAGAGGGGATCATTATCAAAGAGCTGGTTGACGTCCTTTGCCCCCGTATTCGCTCCTTGACCCGCAATGGCGTTGGGCATCACCCACGACCAAGGGTTAGCGCCACCCTGTACTTCCAGGCCGCCCATATTTCCTTTAAGCCACGCTGCCCAGAGATCAAACGGGTTTTGAGGAGCCGAGGGGCGTGCGCTCGAAGTGTCATCACTGCTCATAGCGTGTTCCTCCTTTTTCTCCTACACTGGCATTCTGTAACCAAGGGTCACAGCGTCCTT
>DASQMR010000324.1:0-17716 GCA_035645375.1 Rubrobacteraceae bacterium | reverse complement strand
CCCCCGTTAGTAGGGTAGAAGTCAAGGAAGCAACGGCTAGTAGAGGAGGTAAGTGAGTATGGGGCGTGGGCGTGCCCAAGCCAGCGCGGCGGAAGGGGTAACGGAGGCCGTAGTCTTCTCGATCCTACTGTTCGTGGCCCTTTTGATCTTAGGCGTTATATTCCCGGGGTTCGGCCTTCTCTTTGGGGGCGGTAACAGCTTCCTGTTCGCGTTGGCGTACTTCATTGCGCGAGTGTTGTACACCCCGGTTCAGGCGCTAGTGGCTTCCCGGTTCGGTAGCTAGGGGACCGTCGAGCTACGAGCTACCCGAAAGGAACCGTAAGGGCCGGGTCCCTTATCGGGGCTCTGGCCCTGCGTTATTCACCAGGTTGCCGCTAAGACGTTTTCCCGTAAACTCAGCGATAGCCCCGGTCGCATACCTCTATAGGACCGGTGCCGAGCACGAAAAAGTCAAAGTTAGTCTATGTCCCGGGGACCGTCACGGACGTTTTCGGGGTGTTTACTCATTAGTCCCTCGTAGCCTGGCCAGAAGTCGTATTCGTGCGCCTTCATCTCTTCAAGAGTCATACGCCCGTAGCTGAAGTTATTCCGCTGACCGCTAGAGATAGCTTCAGTCATGTTTGACGGGACCAACATGGCTGTCCCCTTATACTCCATAAGCACCCTGAAGGTTCCATCCGGTAGGCGGTAGTAGGTATAGTACATTCCAGGATTGTTATTAATGCCTACCGTACCCAAAAGGTCGGCAGCAAAGGTAATCGTTTCCCCTGCGCTTCCGTCCCTACTTCCAACCCTAACAGCATGCTTCTTAAACGTGCTGTTTCTCATCCTATGTTCGCTTTTGTCTCGGTTTACTATGATTGGCTCGGAGTTAGCTTCCTCTCTCTCAGCCTTCTCTCTCTCAGCCCTGCCTCTTTGTTGTATTCACGCCTGGAGATAGTGAGCACCGTGCAGAGATACCCCTACCCTCCGAGCTAGCTCTACCGCACCTTTGGTAAAACCCTCGGGTGCTACTACCCATGCAGTGGTACAGCCATGATACCTAGAGCCTGCGTAGACTTCTTGAACCGGCTTGTTACTAACGGGTTTTGCGTAGTTCTTGCACTGAATTGCTATCCTCTCATTACCGACCGTAGCTATTATGTCCACGCCCTGATCCCCCGCCCCCCCCGAGTACGGTAGCCCTGTAGCCCATCCCTCTCAAAACATCAGCCACAAACACCTCAAATTGCGATCCACTCATGGATCGAACTGTTCCAAGGCGGCGGGCAAGCTCTCCATCGGGGGAGGACTCTGAACCAAAGGCTCGCCTTTCGGACGTGCGGAGGGACATGTGGAGATAAAACTCCCGGATAGCTAGCCCTGCGATGACCACTATGGTCGAAGCTATGCCGATACCTAAAACGAGATCTTCCATAACGTTATCCTACTTTAACGGAAACCCCTTAGGCATGGTCGCGCATCCCCTATAGGACCGGGGCTATCTCTCGCCGGAATTTCCGAGAAGACCCCACACCGGAAGCTCAGTTTCCCGAGAAAACGTCTTAGCGGCAATCCGGTGAATAGAGGTAACGGAGTAACCTCTAGCTCTCTAGGCGCAAGCTTTTGTAGCAGACCTTCCGTTATGCCTGCATCCCGGATATAGTCGAAGTGTGTAAGCAACCCGCCGGGGAAAGCGGGAGGAAGGAGGATCAGTAAGGTGCCCCTATATATGGATGTTCATAGAGACGTAGAAGGGTTGAGCGCCGAAGCAGTAGCGGAGGCTCATAAGAAGGACCTCGAAGTGCAGGACAAGCATGGGGTCAAGTACCACAGGTACTGGTACAACGAGCAGACTGGCATGGTCTTCTGCTTAGCTGAGGCCCCAAGTAAAGAAGCGGCAGAGGCGGTACACCAAGAAGCTCACGGTCTCACTGCGGACGAGATAATCGAGGTCAAGGAAGGTTCATAAGTAAAGGCCGGGGCTCTCTCTCTTTGTTCACCGGAAGCTCAGTTTCCCGAGAAAACGTCTTAGCGGCAATCCAGTGAATAGAGGAGGCGGCGGAGGCATCCTTTTGACTCAAGAAAGTAAGGGCTAGAGACTAGAAAAGCCTCGGCCCTCTATCCGAAAGGCAGGGCCGCTACCAAATACTACAGGCGCGGCCCCTGGGTCTTATTTCGATGACTTCGTTAGAGCCTGTAGTAGCTGCGAACCTGCTCTTCATACTCGGGCGTTAGATCAGTGTTACCACTTAGAGACGGAGAGTTCTTGACAGCATCCTTTTGCGTAGACGCCTCGATGCTCCTTTGGTTATTGTTTATCGTACAGAGGTCTGCGGGAATGAGGTGCGATCCTGATGTGCCTGGGATTAATGACGAGAGTCCCCCGCTAACCGCGATGTACTCCCGCTGGTTACTCTCGTTGACGTAGGTTGCATCTACTGAGCCGATCTTGTCTTGATCGATATCGTAGACATCGTATCCGTCGTACCTCTGTTCCACCTTCCGCAGTTCTCCGGCGTCTCTCGCCCAACCCATAGTGCATCTCCCTGTTTGAGTAGGTTCCTTTCCGAGTATCTTGTACTCCCTCTAGTAGGAAAGGTAACTGTAAGAAGAGGTAGCGAGGCTCTGGTTGCCGCTGAAGGTTGTCTTCGTCTGCTAGGTGCTTACGAAAGTCGGAACAGCCTCTGGCCCTATCCGTTTACGATTCCCGGAAACGCCGGAAATCGCGAGTCCGAGAAGACCTCTTCTAGGCAATTCGATGAATAGAGACAGTCCACAACGGGCGTGGCAATACCCGGATCAGCGCTTCGCGACCAGCAGGGACTGTGCGGCGGCGCCGATGGGACCCGTGGCGGGGTCGTGGATAGTGGTACGTACGAGGCCAACGCCGCGGGGCTCGACGGCGGCTGATGACTCGAGGCCGATCCACTCGCCGCCGGGGTAGGCACGCAGGTGAACCGTGGTCTCCGGGTTGATAAACGTCCACGCGGAGGTGTCCAGCAAGCCACCCACGCCGTTGCCGGAGTCCGCGGCGACGAGCACCCTGATCAACGGCGAAGGCTCCTCGTCTGGGAGCAGGGGTACCCGCATGCGTAGCCAGGCCGCGGCGTTCCCCGGATCGCGCCAAGACCCTTCGATGAACCTGGCCTCTATGCCCCGATGGTATCCGACCTCGGGGGCCATCTCAAAGAAAGGCTTCTCCTCGCCTTTCTCTGGGCCGGGGAGCGTTGGACGTTCGGGATCGAGGTCGTCGGGCAAGGAGGACGGTGACGCAGAGATGTGCCACGCTCGGCAGAGCATTACCGGGCGCCCCGTCCCGTCTGAGAGGATGGCCTCGTGCAGAGAAATCTTGTGCCCTGGCCGCACGGTCTTCACCTCGACGTAGAGCTCGCCCACGGGGATCGGGCCGAGGATCTCAAATGCTAGGCGCGCTAAGATACCACCCTCCCCGCCCGCCTTCAACTCCAGGGCGCGACCCAGGAGTGCGGCAGGAGGGCCGCCGTGCTGCGAGCCGGAGCCCCACGGGCTCGCCGTCAGCTCCGTCGCCCGGAAGCGCTCCTCGCCCAGCGGTACGTAGAAACAACCAGTTTCAGTGCTCATCCGAACTCCCCCTTTGGGTCACGCTACCACGATAGCGATTATGCGCGCTACAAATTTCTCATCATAGGTCGCTCCGGTATTTCGGAGCGGAGACCGATGATGTAGTATCTGCCCCTCGCGCATGCGTCCAAGCCGTCTTCGGGTGGGCCGCCGGGGTGCAACGTACTACGTGGAGGCCCAGCAGAGGCCGACAGCCTCCTACAGGGCGGCGATCATGCGATCGGCCGCCATGCCCTACGGGCCCGATGCGCCTGAAAACCCTCTCCGACTCCCCGGCCGTCCTGCCCCTGAAGCCTGGCGGGAGGCGCTAGCTGTACGACGCCTCCGACAGCTCCCACGTAGTCCAGAAGGCCCTCCGTACGCAATCCTAACGCGTCCCCTCCCCGTCCTCGCCTTCTCGCCGGCGCTCGCTGGCGCCCAAGCAAGACTAACGCACCGCGCCGCTCCTTGCCGACGCGCCTCTGCTTATGCACTAAGGCTGCTTAATTCCCGAGAAGACAGCTTTCCGGCAATTTGGTGAATAGAAGGCCAAGATCAAGGTTCTTTCCCTTTCCCCGATTACTCGGGCACTAGCCCCTTAACGCGTTTTAAAAGTCTAAAACAGATTGAGCTAAGGTTCCGCGCCCTGTTTACCGACAGTACGCGAGACGTTCGCTTAAAGCGAACGGCAATAGGTTAGGAAAGTGAGAGAAAAGAACAGCCGGGCTGGGCTTTTAGGAGGGGGGGTAATATCGCCAGCCCGGGCTAAACCTAACCTATACTGTAATCCCTTAAATGTGGTTTTTCTATAGTACAAATGCACTATGTCTTGTGGTTTTCCTCCAAGGTTGTCCGAGAAATCTTCTTAGTGGCAGCCCGGTGAACGGAGGGCAACCGGGCTACGCCGAGCGACAATATTCTGAACCATTGCATCCTAGCACTACCAGCCTAGTCGTCTAGGAGCTAGGGGCCGGGGTTCTTTTGGGCTCCGGCTTTTCTTTATGCCCTGAGCTGCCGAGAGGAGTAGTCTTCCCGGCAACTCGGTGAAGAGAAACCTGCCGTTCGTACGTCCAAGAAGAGCGGGCGGTACGGGGGCGCGGGCCATCGGTAGAACTAATATGACCAGCGAGCCTGAGCAGGGAAACCGCTATGATCCATAGCAATGTTAGCCACGCGCCAGCGGGCCTACTAAACGCAGCAGGGCTGCGAGGGCGAATAGGAAACCGGCCCAGGCCAGCCACCTTGGCAGGACGCCTGTTCCTAGCGCCACCAGCGAGGCCGCAGCTATTAGCGCCGACATACCAACAAAAGCGAAGCGATACATCCGGCCGGAGAGCGCCAGCGAGAGGACGCCCAGCTGGGCGTCCTGCTGGAAGTTTTCGAACCGAGCCAGTATGGCGGGTAGACGATCTCTACCGCTGCTCCCGCCAGCATCAATGCTGCGAACGGCCTCCCCCCGCCAGCGAGACGTGCGAGAACACGGCATACCCTTCGCCCTCGGCGCTCGCAGGAGGCCGTATAGTACCCCGAGAAACCAGAGGGAGAAGAACGCGGCGAAGACAAGCAGCAGCCCGTTGTTTGTCAGAATGCCGTCTTGCCTCTCGTTGAAGTAGTCGATCACATCCTGAGATGCCGACGTGACGACGGGCGTGTCTGGGGGTGGGAGGAAAGATGGGACAGCCAAGACCGCAAACAATATGCCGCTAATCCCACCCAAAACCCCGCTGCCCTCGAGTCCAACACTCGTACACCTTCCCTCTCAACTACCCCGTTCGCGCGCGGATCCTATACCAGAAGGCGCGCAAGCACAGCACTATGGGTTCGGGGCCGAACAACCGTATTCTTCTTTCGCATACTAGTTTGTGGTAAGACCTCTATCTCGACCGTGAGATCTTTGAGAAGGCTTGTTAGCGGCAGCTAATGAATAGAGCTGCCTGGCCACTCCGGCCTCGGCGCCCCCGCCCGCGTGCATGCGCTGCAGTTGGCCTCCTTGGAGGTGATGAGCCAATCCTCCTCGTTCACCGGCCTACCACAGTACGTCACCTTCATCTGAGGCTTGGCTACATGCACCCTACCAACCCCGTTGGCCTGGCGAACATTCAGCTGTGAGATATTGGAACTCATCGTCCCCCATCTTACTCGACTTCCGGGAGTTAAGAGTGGTTCTGTGGATTCTTTAGACACCCCCCACGATACGAAGGGGAGGTCTGGAGACCTTTGATGAACGCTACGGTCCCTTTCGCTGCCATACGAACTCTCGACGCGAGGGCGGGTTTAACATCTGGCCGAGCGGGAAGATATCGTATGTTAGAAATAATAGTATCATGCACTACCTTTGGGGAAGGAGGTAGACGGTGAGCTACTCGTGGTTTGAGGATTACCTCACGCGACTCGATGGCAAAGAGGCGCGTCAGCAGTATTACGAGAGGCGCTTTGCAACATGGAATGAGGCTGCCAGGAAAATGGCTGAAGCCCTCGTAGAGTCTCAAAGGGCGCTGTCGAGTATCTCCGTGGAGACCCAGGAACGCCAGGCGGAACTTGCTCAGAGCTTCTTCGAGAGTGTAGTCAGCAACCTCAGGGATCAGGTTGAGAGCAACGCGGCCGGTTCGCGGGAACTGGCCGAGCAAGTTTACAAGAGCCAAGAGACCGGCTGGTTACTGGCGCAGGAGTCGATGAAAGCTCAAGTGGATTTTCTCGATTCCATATTTTCTTACTACCAGGAAAACTTGAAGGCGGCCCAGAGAGCAACCAGACGTAGCTAGCTAATTGTTGTCGAGACTTGGTCCTCACTTTTGCCACAGGTGTACAACGGTGTTCGTAGCCTCTGGGGGTGAGTCACTTCAAGGTAGTAGTGTTAGAAGCTCTCTAACTAAGGGTAAGGTTCGAGTGTTAGTAAAAATAAACGCAAGGATGAGCGGCTCATGGATAGAGGAGACTGGATAACGATCTCGGTAGTTGTGGTGCTAGGAGTAGCGGCCTTCCTCACTATCGGCGTGCTTACGCTGCTTGGAGCCCCAGAGTGGGTAGAGTTTTTGGTAGCTATGGGTATGTTCGTCGCGCTCCTGGTCGGGGCGTATCTGTTTACTATAACGCCGCAGAAGCAGCGCGAAGAGGAACGCAACTCCGATTAGACGCCCAAAAGTTCGTTAGACAGTTCTACGAACGCCTTCGAGCAGGCGCTCGAGGGTAGCTTGGTTCGTCATCCGGCGCTCGAAGTGATCAGCGCTTCGGTAGGCGCATATTGCGTCTCGTCTTAACTCGTGCGGGTGCACGCCACGCGTCGCTGGGCGCCACTCGTGTTCTTGCGCCAGCGCATCAGCTGCTGCGAGACGCCCATACGCATAGCAGCCTCCGACACCTTCACGCCCTTTCGGCAGCAGGAGAGACAGAACTCGTTGGCGACCTGAAGTACGCCGCCGATCCACTTGGCCTCCTCTTCGTGAGCCTCATCGTGTTGTAGAGGGCGGGCGGCGAAGGCGGGGTGCAAGAGATCATTGTCGAAAACGCTCCGGTGTCCTGCCGAAACAGGTAGTCGAGAGCGGATGGTATGGCATCGCGCTAACTATCTAGCGGCCAGACCGGCATGTCGAGGTGCCTAGCCAATCGCCACGAGTCGAGGAGATCGAAGCCTTCCTTACCATCTGCGATAGGAGGAAGCGAGGTCACGGTGAGTGTACCAGGGCTCGCGCTAAAGTATGGTTACCGTACGCCACTAGCCCAGGGAATAGAGCAGCGATTTCTAAACTGCGAGTTAGAGGGTCGAATCCTTCCCGGGCGCGCTCTCAACCATTGGCTTTGAAGGTGGAGGCGGCGCTACAGAGGACCAGCACCGCCGGGCTCTGTCAGGTTTGTCTGCAACCCAGCGAGCACGGCCTCCGCTTCGGCGTCTCTAAGCTGAAAGGTCGCGCCGTCTACCATGTGTAGCGTAACCCTGCTCGTCCCGCTCGTTGCCCTTTCCTCGATCGTCGCCCAGGCCACCTGCTCCAGGTTGATCAGTACGTAGTCTCCGCGAGTGCTGGATACCTTAATGAGCGCCACGTCTCTTGCTCCTTTGGTGCGTACTCTGTGCCCCAGGCGCTATACCCAGCTGCGGCTACTACTACTCGAACACAAACCTCATCTACCGAATGCCGAAGCTTCATCGTAAGCGCCCGGGTTGCGGTCCCCAAAAGTATGAGAACATTCCGTCAATCTCTTCTCCCGCCGGGGGCGCCCAGTATCTATATCAGCATAGACTACTTCTCTCTCCGCCGGGCTACCGAAGGCGAGTATGCCACCGGTAGGATCCACGATGCAGCTACGCCCCTGGTAGCCATCCTCCACGCGGTTGGCGCAGGCGACGAAGATGCGATTGGCGTTGGCGTGAGAGACGGCGTGTACGTTCAGCATGGTGAGACCGCCCCGGCGTTGCTCTTCCGGCACCCAGTCATCCGGAGCGTTGGAGGGGACGCAGAGGAGGTCAGCCTCGCGCAGGGCGAGAGTGCGTGCCGCCTCAGAGAACCAGGCATCATAGCAGATAAGAACCCCCACCCTGCCCAGAGGCGTCTCGAAGATGGGGAGCTCGCGCCCCGCCTCGTAGAGAAGCTTCTCCCCGTCCCAGAGATGCGTCTTCCGGTAACGCCCGAAGAAGTTCGGACCAACGACGACGGCGGAGTTATACAGGAGACCCCCCTCCCTTTCGAGTAGGCCGCCGACGACGAAGATGCCGGTCTCCTCGACCGTCTCTCGCCAGGCCTGTAAGGTAGGCCCGTAAGAGTCCCCCGTCTCCTCCGCGAGGTCAAAGGCTTGTTCGAGTGAGAGGCCGCAGCCGGAGTTAGACAATTCGGGGAGGACAACGAGGTGGGCGCCGGCGGCGGAGGCGTCGGAGATGGCCGCCACGGAACGCTTCATGTTGGCCTCCGGGTCACCGTCGCGGATGGCGTACTGGGCGCAGGCGACGCGCATCTTAGGCGCCCTCCTGACGGAGATGCTCAACCTCACCCTCGAAGAGTTCGATCATGCCCTCCGGCGTCTTCAGGAGCAGGGCACCCTCGGGGGTGAGATCGACGGCCCGCCCCACGAGGACCTCCCCAAACCTGCGCACCCGCACCGGCCTCCCGAGAGTGCAGTTCAGCGCCCTCCAGTCGTCGAGGACTGCAGAGAAGTCTTCGATCCTCGCAAGCGCAGAATCCAGCTCCGAGAGTAGGGCGCCGAGCAGCTGCGCGAGGTCCACGTCGCGGCCAAGCTCCGAGCGAAGGGTGGCGACCTCGCGGTCGGGAACTTTTAGGGCTTCGGCATCCAGGTTGGCGTTGCAACCAACGCCGAGAACGATGAAATCAAGGCGGCTCTCCTCGTCGGGGCCGACGCGCTTCGCGGCGACGGGTACATTTTGGGTGTTCGACTCGGCGAGGATGCCGCAGATCTTGCGTCCCGAGACGAGCAGGTCGTTGGGCCACTTTATCCGGGCCTCGACCCCAAACTCCCAGAGCGCCCGCGCCACCCCAACGGCTGCGGTCTGGGTGATGCGCGGCGCAATGCGGGCCGGTAGCTCCGGCCGGAGGACGAGCGAGAACCACAGCCCGCAGGCGGGAGAGCCCCAGCTTCGTCCGAGACGGCCTCGGCCGCTCTTCTGAACCCGCGAGATCACCAGGGTTCCGTGCGGGGCGCCCTCGTGGGCCAGAGCCCGGGCGCGCTCCTGGGTAGAGCCGATCTCCTCGTGAAAGTCCACCCGAGCCGCCAGCGGACTCCCCAACCTCTCTATAGCCTCCCGGCTTAACCCGGTCATCCGACCCCCGCCTCCTCGAAGGTCGCCATCTCGCCAAGCACGCGCGCCGCGGCCTGGACCACAGGAACCGCGAGCAAGCCGCCAGTGCCTTCCCCGAGGCGCATCGAGAGGTCCAGAAGCGGATCTAGACCGAGGTACCCGAGCGCCAACGCCGCCCCCGGCTCGACCGAGAGATGGCCGGCGACGAGGTAGCCCGCGCAGCCCGGGGCGAGGGCGTGCGCCACGAGCGCCGCCGAGTTGGAGACTACGCCATCGAGGATGACCGGCACCCCGTAGACCGCGCTCATGAGCACTAGGCCGGCAAGAGCCGCGTGCTCCAAACCCCCAAGCGCGGCGAGCACGCCTATGGAGTCGGCGGGGTCCGGCCCGTGCAGTTGTAGCGCCTCCTCGACGATGCGGACCTTTAGCAGGAACGTCTCGTCGTCTACGCCGGTGCCGCGTCCTGTCGCCTCGGCCGGAGGACGGCCGGTGAAGGCCGAGATGAGAGCGGCGGCGGGAGTTGTGTTGCCTATCCCCATGTCGCCCGTGACGAGGAGGTCCACGCCCCCGCTCTCGATCAGCTCCTCCGCCACGCCCGCTCCAGCCAGGACAGCCCGCACCGCCTCCTCCCTACTCATCGACTGACCGGCGCTCAGATCATCCGTGCCGGAACGTACCTTCGCGCTCCGAAGGAGCGGGTGCCGCCCCAACTCCGAAGCGACCCCGACGTCGAGCACACTGATCCGAGCCCCGACGCTCCTCGCGATGGCGTTTACCGCGGCGCCCCCGGAGCAGAAGTTCTCGACCATCGCGGCGGTGACCTCCTTGGGCCAAGGCGAGACGCCGCGCGCAAGCACGCCATGGTCGCCAGCACAGATAACCACCGCAGGGTTCTCGGGAACCGGCGGCGGTACCTCCCCCGCCATCCCCGAGAGCCGCGCTCCCAACTCCTCCAGCCTCCCGAGGCTCCCCGGCGGCTTGGTGAGCGTCAGATGCCGCTCCCGCGCACGGGCCACCGTATCTTCGTTGGGATGCCGGACTTCCTCCGCAAGCTCCCTTACCCGGTCTTCGAGAGCCATTGTTTAGTGATGATGGTGGCCGTGAGAGTGGCCCGGCTCGTCGGGATGGTAGTGGGGCGTCGCCGTGGCGCCGACCTTCTCCTCGAAGCCGGGGAGGGCGACCCGGTGGACGCAGACGTCGCAGTTCATCCGGATGTCGCCCTCTACAGCCTCGCGGTAGCGATCCAGTACGAGGTCCGCTACCTTCTCGTGCGGGCCGAAGTAGCCCGCGTAGGAGACGGAGAGCTCGGGGCTCCGCGCGGCGAACTCCTCGCTCTGCTCCCGGATGCGCTCCTCCAGGACGCCGGTGAAGAGGAAGTAGGAAAAGACGGCGACCTTTCTGGCGCCGAGACTCTTGAGGCGCTCCAGCCCCTCGAAGACGTTCGGGGGGGTCATGCTGACGTAGGCGGTCTCTACCATCGGGTAAGAGCGGCCCTCGTAGAAGAGGCGTGAGACCTTGGCGAGGTCCGAGTTCGCGTCTGGGTCCGAGGAGCCGCGGCCCACGACTAGGACGGCGGTCTCCTCCTTCTCATCCTCCGGTACGGCGGCGGAGATCCGTTCTTCCATCAAGGAGAGTAGTTCGGGTCGGAGGCCCAGTGCACGCCCGTATCCAAAGGTGACTTCGGGGTGGTTCATCTTCTCCCGAACGAGGGTAGCGGGGATGTCGTCCTTGGCGTGGCCGGCGGCGAGGAGCATGAGAGGTACGGCGGCGATCCGACGGAAGCCGCCCGCCGCTAAGCTACTCACACACTCGGAGATCGGGGGCCGCGAGAGCTCGATAAAACCGCCCTCAATAGGCAAGCCTGGGTTACGCTCCCTCATGAGCGCTACCAGCTCGCGAAACTCTCGCGCCCCGCGTGCATCCCGGCTGCCGTGTCCGACGACGAGGAGCGCGGGGGCGGTGCTGTTACCGCTTCTTCTATTCTTGCTACTGATGTCTACTAAATTGCGCACGGTGAATCCTTTCTTCGTGATTTGTGAGACGTCCGCTTCCGGTCCCGGCGCCAGTCTCTCGCAGGCGTTCCGCGTTCCCGCTCGTGCGTCGCCAGCGCAATCCGCCAGCGCAAAACCCCTGATGTCTCTTCGAAAGCCGAACAAGGCAGCCGGGATGCCACCGTACTCCGGGGAGAGTGCTCGTTGCACCTCGCTGGGGGCCAGCAGCCGTCCACGCTCCGATCTCCGAACATCAGGTTAGCAGGCTCAGCAAGCCGTGTTCGAGCCTGCAGGGATGGGATGGTGCCACGCTACTCTCTTCTCCCGGCACCACCGATTTGAGAACCGCTGGCTCCTCCTCTATCATCCTCTGCCTCCTCGAAGTACAAGATTGCGTTCAATGCAGCTGCCGCGACCGCGGAACCACCCTTGCGACCATAGTTAACGACGGCGGGCAGGCCGCTCTCCATCAGGGCCTCCTTTGACTCGGCGGCGCCCACGAACCCAACCGGGAGCCCGACGACGAGCGCCGGGGCAGCGTCCAACTCCAGCAGCTCGAAGAGCGCGGTGGGCGCGTTCCCGACCACCCAAAAGGCGCCGGGGCCGACCTCTTCCGCCGCGAGCCGGAACCCGGCCGCAGAGCGGGTGATGCCCAGGCGCTCAGAGAGATCTTTTACGCGCGGGTCGGCTACGAGACAGAGCGTCTCGCGGGCAGTGATGCCGGCGGCGACCATGCCGACGTCCGTGACTACGGGTGCGCCGCCGCGAAGGGCTTCGAGGCCCGCTTCCAGGGCCGTCTCGTCGAGGACGAGGCTCTCGGCGTATTCAAGGTCGGCGGAGGCGTGGATTACCCTCTCCGCCACGGCCCGGGAGAGAGGACCCATATAAGAGAGATCCACAAGCCCGCGCAGAATACGATAGCTCTCTAGCTCTATGGGATGGACCCGCCTCACGCCTCCTCCAGCAACACTTCAATACAGGCCGAGACAGGACAGATCTCCGCACACTCGGCGCATCCCGAGCAACGTTCTTCGAGCACGACGAGGGGCGACGCGTAGTCCTTCGGAGCGGGCTGTATTGCCTTCTCCGGGCAAGTCTTTATGCAGGCTCCACAGCCCGCGCAAACATCCGTAACGGCGAAGACCCTCTTCACCTGGGTTCCCCAAGGTATCCCCGGGGCGTGACCATGCGACCGGCGACGAGCCTGGTCTGGGAGTTGCCTACCACGACGACGGTCAGCATATCCACCTCCTCCGGGCGCAGGGAGGCGAGATCTGTCAGGGCAACGCTCTGTGTAGGACGGTAGGCGTCCCTGACGATACCAACCGGGGTCTCTGGGGGACGATGCTCCAACAGCATCTCCCGAACCTTGCCGAGCTGCCAGTCACGGCCCTTCGAACGCGGGTTGTACAGCGAGACCACGAAGTCTCCGAGAGCGGCGGCTCGCACCCGGTTCTCTATAACCTCCCACGGGGTGAGGAGATTCGAGAGACTCACCGAGCAGTGATCGTGCCCGAGCGGCGAGCCGAGCAGCGAAGAGGCCGCCTGCGCCGCCGTAATGCCGGGAACGACTACCACGTCTACGTCGCCACCGCCCAGTTCCAGCGCGGGCGAGGCCATCGCGTAGACCCCAACGTCTCCGCTCGAGACCAGCGCGACGCTGCCCCCGGCCCGCGCCTCTGCGAGGGCCTCTTCGGCTCGCGCGACCTCGTCCCCCAGGGGCAGCGTTAGCACCCTCGTCCCGGGTCGCAGGAGATGCCTGACCCTCTCGACGTACTGTCCGAGCCCCACGATCAGTTCCGAGGCGGCCAAGGCCTCCCGGGCGAGAGGCGGTATGAGAGCGTCGTTCCCCGGACCGAGGCTAACGAGGGCGAGACGTCCCCGCACCGGAAGGCGTCCCAGGGCAACCGTGGCGTTCTGCGACTTCCGCTTCTCCAGGACCAGCGCAGCACCCGCGGCGAGCACCGACGCCTCTGCGACGCTCGGGGTGCCCGTGGCGTCTGCGACGACCTCCGAAGGGTTGGGGACCTCGTAAACAGAGAGCTCCCCAGCTGCATAGAACCGGAGCGGTACGTTCAAAGAGCGCGCAGCCTCGATCAACCCGGCCTCATCAGACTTCAGATCGATGCTGTGCAGGGCGGTGACGCTCTTTCGGGAGAGCCCTGCCTCGTCGAGGGCGGAGTCGAGGAGAGCTAATATCCCGGCGGCGTCCGCCCCGCGGCTGCAGCCGACGCCGGCGACGAGCGACGGCGGCCGGTAAACAACCGATGGTGAAGCTGGCGGCGCATCGAGGAGCCTGTCGGTTACAAGGATCAGGGGTAATTCCATCCGCCCCTCCGGCGCTTCAGTCAGCACGAGGTTCCTCGGCAGCGGTCCGAGCGGCCAGCGCCGCTCTGAGTAGAGTCGCACTTCTCTCCCGGAGACTAGGGCCGCCCCCACGCCCGCGAGGTCCGAGCCTTCCTCGATCTCGAACCCGAGCCTCTTGCCGAAGGAGTCCAAGGCGGGTACCCGCACAGATTCGCTCGCGGTTGTGACGACGGAGGACGCGCCCAGGCTCTCCGCCACTCGTTCGGCGAGGGCGTTCGCGCCGCCCTCGTGCCCTCCGGCGAGGGCGACGGCGAAACATCCAGCGTCATCCACGCAGACCACACCCGGGTCGCGGCGCTTGTCTTCGAGGAGCGGGGCGACGAGGCGGACGGCGGCGCCGGTAGCCAGGAAGAGTACTATGGCGTCGCACTCGTTCCAGGCGGTACGGAGCACCTCTTTAGGCTTCCCCTCATAGAGGCGTGCGTCAGGCCAGGCATCGGCGAGGTGGGCGGCGTTGCGGCGGCCGTTGGCGGTGGCGCCGACCAGCCCGATCACGGCTTGCTCCCCGACACGACGAAGACCGGGGTCTCGGCCGCGAGACGGTGTAACTCTCCGACGCCCTTCATCCGGGCTGCCTGCAGAAAGGTAGTCTCCACGTCGAGGCCGCAGTCTTTGAGGATCTTTGCGGCCGGGACCACCCGCTCCAGCGTAACGAAGGTCAGCACGACGGATCGCCTAGCCCGGACGGCGGCGAGCTTGACGATCTCCTCGAACCCGCCGCCCGTCCCGCCGACGAACACGGCGTCGGGCTCGGGCAGACCACGGAACGCGGTAGGCGCCTCGACCTCGACTACTCGTACGCAGACGCCGTGGCGGGCGGCGTTCTCGCGGATGCGGATACAGCTCTCCGCGTCGCGCTCGACGGCTATGGCAGCGGCTCCGAGACGGGCGCACTCAACGGCTACCGAGCCGCTACCTGCACCGACGTCCCAGACGAGATCGCCGGGGCCGGGGCCGAGCCGGGAGAGCACGAGGGCGCGGGTCTCGCTCTTCGTGATCATGCCAGACCGGTGCTCGAAGGCGCTCTCGGGAAGCGCCCACCGTCCGGGACTCTCGATACCGGATGAGATCCAGCCCTTTGAACTCGCCATCCGCCCTTCATCCAATACGAGAACTACGTTCGGGTGCGCCCACTCCATCCCGGCGACTGTAGCGGCGTCGCCACGAAACAACCGCTCCTCCGGCTCGCCAAGCCTTTCGGCGACCACCAGGTTACGGCCTAGACCGTCCAGCGCCTCCGCGAGCTCTGCGGGGCCGAAACCCGGAGACGTAAATACAGCGACCTTGGGGTGTGAGCGGCAGACGTTGACGGCACGGTGGGGGTCGCGGCCGTGGGCGCTGACAGTAATCGCGTCGTCCCAATGAAGTTCGGCGCGGGCAAAGACGAGGGAAACCGAGGAGACGGCGGGAAAGACGCGCAGGCTCTTCGGACCGAACCGCTCGCCGAGCAGGCGCACGATGCCGAAGAACCCGGGATCCCCGGAGGAGAGTACGGCCACCAGACCTTCCGCCTCCTCGATCCGCGCGAGCGCCTCCGAGAGGTCGCCTTTCAGGACCGCGGCGTGTCCGGGCTCGATGCTCAAATCCTCCAAGTGGCGCTCGCCGCCAACGACGAGCGAGGCTTCACGAATCGAACCTTCGGCCTCCGGAGCCAGCGGTCTTCCGTCAAGCCCTATGACTGCTATCCAGCTCAAGCGACGCTCCAGGTGGTCCATTCGAGAGCGCCGGGGCTAGCCCCCACCGGGTCGAGGGTGTCGAAATCGACCATGATGACGTGTACCTCCAGCTTCCCCTCTACGAACTCGGAGAGGTTCTCAGCCGCGAGCGCGCACAACAGGTGCGGGGCCTTCTCCAACTCCGCCTCGCGCCACAGCTCGTAGGCATGGCGGGCAGTGTTGGCTCCTATTACCTCCTGGATCAGCTCCTCGCCCCCGCCGGCCTCTGCGGTGATCCGTGCTAGCAAATCGTTATCCACCTTCGAGCGCGTCCAGTGGGTCATCATGATCCCGGCGGCGAGCTTGGCGAGCTTGCCAGCCATCCCGACGAAGAAGACCCTCTTTAGCTCGTTCTTGACGGCCCCCTTGAGGGCATGTCCGGTGAAGTCCCCGACCTCCACGAAGCAGACCTCATCGAGATCCGGTAGGAGACGCATCGCCGCCTTCTCGGTGAGGCCGCCGGTCGAGAGCACAAGGGTTTCGAGGCCCTGCGCGCCCATCACGTTCACGGCCTGGCCAACGCTCGCTCGCCAGGCGGCGGTGGAGAACGGTCGGACGATGCCGGTGGTGCCGAGAATAGACACGCCGCCGACTATCCCGAGACGGGCGTTCGTTGTCTTCTCGGCCATCTCTTCGCCGCCGGGAACGCTGATGACAACGCGTACGCCATGTTCACCGGGGTCGAGTACCTCCTCGATAGAGTAGGAAATCATACGTCGCGGAACATCGTTTATCGCCGGTCCGCCAACAGCAAGTCCGAGCCCCGGTCTGGTAATCAGCCCCACGCCCTCGCCTCGGTCGAGCTCCAGCCCGGGCTCCTCCCGCCATGAGATGCGTGCGGTGAGGTGTGCACCGTCGGTTACGTCCGGGTCGTCGCCCGCGTCCTTGACAACGACTGCCTCGGCCCAAGAGGCCCCGCCCACCTCGCACCGCTCGACCGGAAATCGGACGCGCCGCTCCTGACCTTTGCGAGGAAGCCTAATCTCGACCTCCTCTTGCACCTTTCCGCTTTTGAGCGCGCTCGCGGCGGCCTTGGCGGCGGCGGCGGCGCATGCACCGGTGGTCCAGCCGGTCCTTAACTTCTCGCCCTTGACCCTCTCCATACTCGGCGGCATGGAGGGTTCACGGATGCTGCGGCCGGGCGGCATGAACCCTCTAGACTTCCTCTTGGGCCCTGCGGAACGAGTGGGAGAAACCGGGGCTGTAGAGGTGCGAGCGGGTGCCGCCCGCGCGGAGACCAGGCCCCACGAAGACGAGCGCCTGGCGCGTGAAGCCCGCCTCGCGTATGCGGTCGGCGAGCTCGTCGAGGCTGCACTCGATTACCTGCTCGTCCGGCCAGCTGGCCTTGTAGATGACGGCGCACGGGGTTTCGGGAGGGTATCCGCCCTCCCGAAGTTCCTCTTGCAAGAGACGCGGGCGGGCGGCTGAGAGGAAGATCGCCATCGTCGTCCCGTGCGCGGCGAAGCTCTTTATGTCCTCGCCCTCTGGCATTGGGGTGCGGCTCGCCCGGCGCGTCATGATCACGGACTGGGAGATCTCCGGCACCGTGAGCTCCCGCCCGATGGCCGCCGCCGCTGCCCCCAGCGAAGAAACCCCCGGCACTATCTCCCAGTCGAGCCCAAGCTCCTCGCAAGACTCGACCTGCTCCAGCACCGCGCCCCACAGGCTCGGGTCGCCGGAGTGGACGCGGGCTATGATCAGATCCTCTTCGACGGCCCGCTCGTACAGACCGAGGACGCCTTCGAGCGGTATCGTGGTCGACTCGATAATCTCCGCATCTGGATGGGCATGCTCGAGCACCCCCTCGTCCACGAGGCTGCGCGCCCAGATGATTACGTCCGCCTCCCCGATAAGCCTCGCCGCCCTTATCGTCAAAAGATCCGGGGCCCCAGGCCCCGCCCCTATAAACCATACCTTGCTCATCCTCGCCTCCCGGCCTCGCCTTTCGTAAAGATCATCGCGGAGAGATAGGTCCCCTCCCGCCCCAGCATCTCCGATGCCGGGACGACCTCTTCCTCCTCCATTCCTAACCGTGAACCGTAGGTCGCGCCTTCTAACCTCCCGGCCTCCTCGGCCACCCGGAGCACCTCTCCCAGACGCCCCCCGCCCTTGTAGCAGACCACGGTCTCGAAGCTCTCCAGCGCGTCCTTAAGCGCGTTCTCCCCCGCAGTAAACGGCAGTAAAGCCAACCTTTCGTCCTTGAGGGCGAGCACGGTTCCGCTCCTCGACGCTAGGTCCTGCATCGCCGTGATCCCCGGCACTGTCTGCACCTCTACTTCAGACAGAGTCTTTCTTATGGCCTGAACTAGGTAAGAGAAGGTGGAGTAGAGGTTGGGGTC
>DASQMR010000323.1:0-10292 GCA_035645375.1 Rubrobacteraceae bacterium | reverse complement strand
CGATGATCACGGCCGCGATCCTGGCCGGGCTAGTGCTGCGGCTGGCAGCGGAGTTTCTGCGGGAGCTCGGCGATGGCCGCCAGGAAGATGATGCCCGGCACGCCGAGGACAACCCGAGCACCTCCGGCGAGTAAATATCTGAGACCGGCGATAGAATTCAGTCGGAGTATATACAAAGGCAACACGGCGGGAGAGACGGAGATGCTCGTTATTAGCCCTGCACTGCGAGTCGATGCTGGACATTCTCTAGCAGAGGCAGCGGCCTCGCGCCTTAGTGCCCAAGGAGGCGAACAATGTACTGGAACAACCTGGAGATAGATACCAAGTCTTATCCGGCTGACTGCCCCGGGTGCGGGGCGGCGAAGTGGCAAGACAAGGACTGGGAGACGGGGCTGGTCTACTGCTCTTGTTGCGGGTGGTACGTGGGGGAGGACAACTCCCGATAAGGTAGAGATGGTTGAAGCTTATACAGCGTGCTGCGGCGAAACACCTCCGTCCAGAGGTCGAACCAGCCAATTATTGCTAGGTGGTCCCTTCCTCGATCGCGCTCTTTGTCTCTGAGAAGGTCAGGGGGAGGGCGGAACCGAGGCCCTGCAAAGTGGTTAAGGGCGGGTCAACAAGAAAACCTTCGTAGCCTTGCTGGGAGGCTTCCTCACACTTTGCAAGCAGCCGATCTATATTATCGTCACCATCTAAAATCCACACATCCCTCGGCAAGCGATCGCCCGTCCAAGGGTTCATTATGCCGTTCAGCGGTACCCATTGACGCAAGAACTCCCTCGCATACTCACTAGAACGGAAAAAGCAGAATGGTTTCGCCCCAGAGAGAGAAGGGAAAGGCAACGGCATGTCCTCGACGTGTTTGTGCTTAAACCAATAAAGCGGAGGGCGACGTCTATCGTCCTGTTGAGTCATCTCTGGAACAACCTCCTAAAGCTCTCATTGCCTCGCTCGGATGCTAGCTTGCCAAAAGACTGCTCACAGGCCGTTGGGGATAGCCGTTGCCTCCTTTGCACGAGCTTGGAGGCCTGTCGATATGCCTCTGCACGCATCCCATCTGACCCTGCCCCACCATCTCAACGTCGAAGAGCATTATACGACCCGCAGTTGCCGCAGCACGCTTTCACGGCCCCCTTGTCTTCGTTGAGGTCTACCTCGCCCGGTTCCGAGAGAGCTCTGACGTACGCGGCCTCGCGAATCGCCACCTACTATCACCGCGATCGACACACTGAGCGATCGCCTTCGAGCGCATCCACTCCTCGAAGACCTGGGACGCTGCTCGGAGCTAAGGGATATCCGATCTACTAGCTTTCTGCTTCTTCTTCCGGTATGCCTCGCGGGCAGCCTCCACGTACCCGTTGAGGGCTATTCGATAGGCGGCCATGTCCCGAGCGTCGTGCGCTGCGACCAGGCGGGCATGATACTGCTCACGCTGCGGCATCCGCGCCCCTGTAGTCTCCAATCCGGTTACTCGCTCGCCCGCGTCCTGCAAGAGCTGAACGGCTTCCGGTTCGTTCCAGGCTTGTTCCCGCGTAAGATCCTCCCAGCCCTCGTTGTCCGATCTATACATGATTTGTGTTGCGCGACGCAACGTTGTTGTAGCGCCAAGGCGAGCCCTCAGGATGAGCGGACTCCTCCCGCAAGTGCTGTTGTACCTGCTCTTCGGCGGCGTGTTGCCAAGAAGGGTGTGCGACCTCATCCTGCAGTCGCCCTTCTCGCTCTTGGAGTTCCTGGATAACGACGCTGTGGTCAGTGCCGCACCGGCACGAAGATGTAGGGCTGGCGCTAGACAAGGCCAATTTCTCGCCACGATCGCACTCGAGGGTGACGTAGGCCGAATGCCAGCTGTAGCTCCTGCTAAACGCGGCTTCGGAGACCTCGTAACGCCCTTCAACGCGTACAACAATGTTCGTCATTACTCAATCCTTCCAGCCGCCTGGCGCGACCGGTGAAGGTGCGTGATAACGGCGGAATGTCGCTAATGTTTCTTTACTCTAACACACCCATAAAACGCTAGAGGTTCTCCTATCCACTGAATTCCCGAAAGGAAAGCTCTTCTCAGTATGCTCTCGATCTAGGATCTGCCACAAACACTTAGTGTTTGTGGCATGCTGGTACACTTTTACTGTAACCCGCTGTAGATACAGGTTAACCGGCTGCTTACGCTTTGCGCTACGCTTCTCCCGTTCCGTCCTACTCATAGGAGTCTTGCCTGGGAGCGCGCCGCGAGGTACACAGCAGAATGTTCCTGCGTGCTTGGGCGCTCCTGGTTTCTGCTGGCCCAGCTGCGGAGCTCGAAACCTCCGGCATGATAGATCGCGGCCGACGTCGGTTCCCGATACCAGCTTCCAGGATCGCTACCCTTTCTTTCGCTGCCACGAAGCATCCTGGCATCCGGCGCCTTGAGAGGAGAGAGGTTGCATGCACGGAGGCTCGACAATACAGAAGATGTCACTAGAGATAGACTGGCCGCACAAGTCCGGATGCCTTTGGAGCTCAGTCTCCGTCTTGGCTGGCACAGAGAGGCCGCCGCGCCTTTAGTAGACGTAGCGGCCTCCCTTGCAGAGACCTGCTGCTGCTGCTGGTTCTTAGCCTAGCCTCTTCGCAATCTCTGCTATGTCCTTGGCATTGGCGCCGGGGGCGAACATCGGCGGTATCAACGTCAGGTCCGGTACCTCGCCGCCCTCGGGCGGACCGTCGTGGACCTCACGCGGCTCGCCGGTGATCGCCGAGTCGCCGTTCCAGATCTCGGAGATCTGCTTGTAATCGTCGGGGCTGAAGCGGTATAGGATCTTGTGAAAGCCCCTGTCCATAAGCTCTCTGGCATGCGGGAACTTCGCGCTGTCTATCTCAGGCACCGGCAGCAGCTTGGTCACGCCCACCCCTGAGAGGTCGGAGAGCGCCTTGGCGTAGGCCTCCTGGTACACGCCGCCGCGGACCATGAGATTGCCGATCAATCTGTCGAGGCTGGGGAGCGGGGAGCGACAGGCGTCGTTGACCGCTCTCTTCAGCGCTGCCTAGGCCTATGATGTCTCGTTCTCTGCCCTCTTCGCCCCGAGGCCTGAGGCGCAGAGCTCGGTCGTTATACGGGCTGACGACGAACCAATACAGTGCGACAACGGTCTGCTCTACTCCAAGCTCTCCGGCGAAAACTGGACCTTCAACCTGCGGACGTTGCGCGTCATAGTACCCGCGGATCGCGAGGCGGAGACGTTCTACCAGTACGAAGGAGAGCAGTGGCTCTACGTTCTCTCCGGTCGGCTGCGCTTGGAGGTAGCAGACGAGGAACACGTACTCGAGTCGGGCGACGCGGCGCACTGCGATGCTGGTAACACGCACAAGCTCGCGGCACAGGGCGGGGAGGACACCGAGGTAAGGGAGGACACCGAGGTAATACTGGTCGCCTGCGCCGTACCGTACCTACTGCTGAAGAGCTACCTGTAGCCGCATCTCTGTACAGCCGAAGGCGGACAAGAGATTCCCACCGTACAATCTCTACAGTTCGGCAAAGCGCGCAGAGAGGAAGGCCGTGATTATAGATCCCTCGGGACTGGATCCGCAGAGCGTCTACAAGCTGCTTATAGGTTCGGTTGTCCCTCGTCCGATAGCCTGGATCTCCACGGTCAGCCGTGAGGGCGTCCGTAACTTGGCGCCCTTCAGCTTCTTCACCGTAGCCTCGCGCAACCCGCCGATGCTCTGCGTGAGCGTCGGGCCGCGCGCCAGCGACGATGCTCCCTCCAAAGACACCCTCAGCAACGTCGAGGAGAAGGGGGAGTTTGTCATAAACATCGTCTCCCTCTCGCTCTCTAACAGTATGTACGAGTCGTCGAAGAGCCATCCGCCCGAGGCCGATGAGTTCGAGAAGGCCGGGCTCACCCCGGCCCCGTGTAAAGTAGTCGGGGCACCGAGGGTCGGGGAGGCCGGCGTAAACATGGAGTGTCTACTCGACCGGGCGATTCAGCTTGGCAGCGACCATCTCGTAATAGGACGAATGGTCCGTTTCCACGTCCGAGACGAGCTGTACCAGAACGGCCGCATAGACATCGCCGCCCTGGATCCTCTGGGCCGACTCGCCGGCAACTACACGAATATCGAGACCATCTTCGAGCTACCCTCGGAAGACTTCTAGACGTTGTTGATCCTGGAGCCCCGGGAGACGAACGACCTTCCATACACAGGACTCTCGGCGTGCCGGTCAGCTCGTATTGCACGATATCTGCGGAGATAACAGAGGCTTGAGATTCCCGCCACACGTGCTTCTGGTACTGGCGACCCTGTTTTGGGCCGGCAACTTCATCGTCGGGGGACCGCTCGCGGAGGTGTTGCCGCCGTTCGGGCTCAACCTGGTCCGTTGGTGCGTGGCCCTGTGCGTCCTCATCCCGCTCACGCTGCTGCGCGAAGGCACGGCCTTTGTGCGGCCCGCCGCGCGGCTGTTACCGTCGCTGCTGGTCATGGCCGTGACCGGGGTGCTGCTCTTCAACGCGCTCGTCTACTTGGCGCTCTCCGAGACCACGAGCATCAACGCCGCGCTCATAAACGGCGCCACGCCTATTCTCGCGCTCTTCGTCGCCGCGGCGCTGGGAGACGGTCGTCCGACCAGGCGGGGTCTTCTGGGGTCTTTCGTGTGTCTACTCGGGGTGGTATGGGTTGTCTCCCGGGGCTCCCTGGAGACGCTTGCGACCCTCTCGCCAAACCGCGGCGACCTGCTGATGCTCGTCGCCGCGCTCTGCTGGGCGTTTTATACGGTCCTCAGCGGCCGCGTGACACGCACCATCTCGCCGCTCGCCGCAACCACCGCGAGCGTGGTCCTCGCCTTTCCTCTGCTCGTTATTACCGGCGGTTACGACTTGGCTGCCCACGGGCACGCAGAGATACCGCCGGTCGCGCTCGCGGGGTTTCTCTACGTCGGTATCGTGGCCGGTGTCGCGGCTTTTCTATCCTGGAGCGCCGGCATCGGCCGCCTCGGGGCTGCCCGCGGGGCTATCTTTCTAAACCTCATCCCGGTCTTTACCGCGGCCATCGCCGTACTGGCCTTGAGCGAACGTCTCGTCGTGGCGCAGGTGCTCGGCGGCCTCCTGGTTCTGCTCGGTGTTAGCCTGGTCTCGTACGTGAGGCGCGAGAAGGTCATAGGCGGTGGCACGACCGCTGGCGGACCCGTCTCCGGCCGTCCTGACGAGTAATCTATTCGGCGCATGGGTAGTTCAAGTAACCTGTAGAGATTCAACATAGAGTACTAGGAGGAGGAGAATTGTCCGAGGAGAAGAACGTAGACAAGGTGGACGCCGAGCGGGCCTCGCGGGGCGAGATGGGGCAGAGGTACCTGGCCTCAGGCGAGTCGGTCTCCATGCGCCTTTGGGACGGCGAGGAGCCGAGCGAGCCGAAGCCCGAGGCCGCGCGCGAATACGAGACCGTCGGCTACGTACTCGGCGGCCGGGCGGAGCTACACCTGGAGGGAGAGGTGATCCCCCTCTCCGCAGGAGACTCCTGGACCGTCCCCAAAGGCGCCACGCATACCTACAACATCCTCGAGACCTTCACCGCCGTCGAGGCGACCAGCCCGCCCGCCGAGGTCGGCGAACGGGACGAACCGTAGGATCAGTACAGCTTCTCTTCGCCAACGAGCGACAGCTCTCACGCCGCGAACTGCGATTCGTGCAGGCGGCGGTAGGCGGAGGGGCGGGCGATCAGGTCGTCGTGGGTGCCTTCTTCTAGGACGCGTCCCTCGCCCATTACCAGGATGCGGTCGGCGCGTTTCACGGTTGAGAGGCGGTGCGCGATAACGATAGAGGTGCGTCCGGTCAGGAGCTTGTCCAGGGCTTTCTCGATTCTCGCCTCTGTCGCTAGGTCCACGCTGCTGGTCGCCTCGTCGAGAACGAGCAGCTTCGGGTCGGCGAGCAGGGCGCGGGCGAAGGCTACAAGCTGGCGCTCCCCGGCGGAGAGCCTGCCGCCACGCTCCCTTACCTGCGTCTCGTAGCCCTCCGGGAAGCGCCGGATGAAGTCGTCGGCTCCGACGGTCTTGGCGGCGGCGACTATCTCCTCGTCGGTCGCGTCCGGGCGGCCGTAGCGAATGTTCTCCTCTATGGTGCCGGTGAAGAGGAAGGTGTCCTGAAGGACGACGCCCATGTGGCGGCGCAGGGAGGAGCCGCGCACCGTACTCAGGTCCTCGCCGTCCACACGGATTGTGCCCGAGGTAGGGTCGTAGAAGCGGCTGAGCAGCTTGATCACGGTGCTCTTACCCGCGCCCGTCTCGCCGACAATCGCCAGGGTCTCGCCGGGCTCTATGCGGAAGCTGACTTCCTCCAATACCTTGTCTTCCCCGTAGGCGAAGCTCACCCGGTCGAAATCGACGTCTCCGCGCAGGTTGTCTAGCTCCTTCGCGTTCAGACGATCGGCCTTGTCGGGCTCGGTGTCGAGGACGGCGAAGACCTTCTCTAAAGAGGCTAGGGTGCTCTGTAGGTCGGAGTAAAGCTGACTGAGCTGCTGGATGGGCTGGAAGAACATGTTCAGGAGTCCCACGAACGCGACGAGCTCGCCAACCGTCATCTCCCCCGCGACAACGCGGTAGCCGCCGTAGAGGAGGACGATGGCGAGGCCGGCAGAGCCCAGCAGCTCGACACCGGGGAAGTAGACGGCGCTCAGGACGGTGGCTCGCGTGTTGGCCCGGCGGTAGGCGCGGTTGCGTTCGGCAAACCGGGCGGCGCTAGTCCTCTCGCGCGTGAACGCTTGAACGACGCGCAGCCCGGAGACGTTCTCCTGGAGGTGGGCTATGACCTCGGCGACGGCCTCGCGGGCGTCGCGAAAGGCTCTCCAGCTCTTTATGCGGAAGACGGCCGTGCCCGCGACCATGATCGGGAGGATAGAGAGCGTGGCGAGGGCGAGGCGCCAGTCGACGAAGAAGATCGCCACGAACACCCCGATCAGGGTAAGCCCATTCTTGACGAGGTTCTGAACGCCGTCGTTAAGGAGAGTGTTGAAGTTCTCTATGTCGTTCGTCAGGCGCGAGATGATCCAACCGGCCTTCTGCTCTGAGTAGAACTGTAGGCTGAGCGACTGCAAGTGTCCGAAGAGGGCGTTCCTGAGATCCAGGATCATGTGCTGCCCGACCCACCCCATCCCGAAGGTCTGCACGTATGAAAGCACCCACGTCAGTACGTTGACGCCGACGTAGAGCGCCACCATAGCGTAGATGACCGTGAGCGACCCCGCCACGAGCCCCGCGTCTATGGCGTACCCGATGATCAGGGGCTCCGAGAGGCTCGCCGCCGTGACCAGCACCGTAGCGAGTCCTAGCCACAAGATACGCACCTTGTAAGGCGCCGCGAACGTAAAGAGCCTGAGCAGCGGGAACCCGAGCAGGTAGGATCTCAGGCGCCTCACGCGGGCATCCTCTCGCCGCGCGGTTTCGCCTCTCCGCCGTAGAGGGCGTGGTAGCGGCCCCGCTGCTCTAGCAACTCCTCGTGGGTACCGGCCTCGGCGACGCGGCCCTCTTCGAGGACGACGATGCGGTCGGCGAGGAGTATCGTCGAGAGCCGGTGGGCGACGATGAATGTAGTACGGCCCGACGATTCCTTCAGGGTGCCGCGTAGTGCCTCCTGGATGGACTTCTCCGTCTCGGCGTCGACCGAGGAGGTCGCGTCGTCGAGTATTAGTATCTTCGGGTCCTTGACTAGGGCGCGGGCAATGGCGACGCGCTGTCTCTGGCCGCCCGAGAGGGTGATGCCCCACTCTCCTACCATCGTGTCGTAGCCTTCGGGGAAGGCGAGGATCTGGTCGTGTATACCGGCTATCCTGGCGGCGTGCTCGATCTCCGCCTGTGTGGCCTCCGGGTTGCCGAAGGTGATGTTCTCCCGCACCGTCTCGGAGAACAGAAACGTCTCCTGCGGCACCACCCCCACGCTTCGCCTGAGCTCCCCGAGGTCCAACTCCCTGACGTCTACCCCGCCTACCAAGACCGAACCTTCGTCCGGGTCGTAGAAGCGCGGGATAAGGGAGAGCAGCGTGGACTTACCGCTCCCCGTCGCCCCAACCGCGGCCACCGCTTCGCCGGGCTCAACCTTCAGGCTGACGCTGTTCAAGATGGGCTCTCTATCGCCGTAAGAGAAGTAGACCCCCCGTAACTCGACGCCGGGCGTCTCTTCTACGAGAGACTTGGGCTCTTCGGGCGGGCTCACTTCCGGCTCGGAGTCAAGGATCTCGAAGATCCTCTCGCACGAGGCGAGCGCCCTCTGGCCCTGGTCTATAACCATCCCGAAGCCCTGCATCGGCCACACGAGCTGCATCAGGTAGAGCTGGAAGAGGGCGAACTCGCCGACGGTGAGCGTCCCCTCGATGACGGCTCTCCCGCCGAAGAGGATCAGGATGGCGATGGAGGTCGCCGGTACAAAGCTCATCCCCGGTATGTAGAACGCCCTCAAGCCCCTAGCGGCGAGGGTCTCGTTCAACACGCCCTCGGCCCTATCGCCGAACTGATCCCTCTCGAAAGGCTCGCGCGAGAAGCTCTTTACGACCCGGATGCCGGAAACGTTCTCCTGCACGCTCGTCGTCACGTCGGCGAGCCTCTGCTGGACGGAGCGGAAGATCGGGTGTACTTTCCCAGCGAACCGCCACGCCGCGAACGCGAGCAGGGGCATCGGGCTGAGCACGATGAGCGCGAGCGGCGCGTTCAGGTACAGCAACGCCGCCGAGACGACGACGAGCGTCAGCATGCTTATGAACAACTGGAACATGCCCCAGCCGATAAAGAAGCGCACCACGCGCAAATCGTTCGTCGCCCGCGAGACCAGCTCTCCGGTCGAGGCCTTGTCGTAGAAGCCGTGATGCAGGGAGAGCATCTTCTCGAAGAGCGCCTCGCGCATCCGGTACTCGACGACGTGCCCGAGGTAGTTCGTCGCGAGCCGCCGTCCGAACCCGAAGAGGAAGCGCAAGAGGGCCAGCCCGAGTATCCCCCCGGCCAGCGGCAACAGAAGGTCCGTATCGCGCGGTCCGCCGGTCGGCAGCGCCCGGTCTATCCCCTCCTTGACGAGCCAGGGGATCGCTATCCCCGCGAAGGTAACGCCCACGGCGCATACGAGGCCTAGGACCAGCAGGTAGACCCGGCCCCGGCTAAACGACATTAGCCTGTAGAAAACCTTCAAGCAACCGCCACTTCTGAAAATTTCGCTTTTGTATAGGAGACGGCCGCGAGCCTGCCTCGCCTGCCGCCATGTATTGATTCTATACCTCGTCTCGTGTAGGACAACGCCGCCGAACCTTGCCCAGGCGGATCGCCCGGTGTCATCGATATTACGGTGTTAGAGAGGACCCGTTCGTAAGATAAGATCATGCAAAACGATGCTGCTACGCGGCCTTCCTCGCTCCCCAACCGTTCGGCCGTCGCTGGCGGGCTGTTGCGCGTCGAGAAGATCTACCACGAGCCCGCCGTCGTCGGGTACGAGCGGGGGAGAGAGATCCTCGCCCGCTTCCCGGATGCTACGCGCGTCGAGGTGCCGTCGCATTGGAACATCTCCGGGCTGCACGGCGACGAAGGCTCGGCCGGAGACTGGAACGAGATCAAGAAGACCGTGCTCGTGCTCGGCATCAAGAAAGGTTTGCAGTGCCAGCCTTTCTACCGCAGCTGTGACTTCGTGGCGCCCTCCCACTCGAACGGCTGCGCGATGGCCTGCTCGTACTGCTATGTGGCCCGGCGCAAGGGCTACGCCAACCCTATTACCACCTTTGTAAACACCAAGGAGGTACTCGGCTCCATAGAGAGGCACGCCGCGAAGCAGGGCATGAAGCTGGAGCCTACACAAGCCGACCCGGAGCACTGGGTCTACGAGCTAGGGACGAACTCCGATTGTTCGGTGGACGCCGCGTTGAGTGACAACGTTCGAGATTTAGTAGGGCTATTTCGCGAGCTGCCCAACGCGAAGGCGACCTTTGCAACCAAGTTCGTGAACACGGAGCTTCTAGACTACGACCCGCGAGCAAAGACGCGCATTCGGTTCTCGCTGATGCCGCCGAGAACGTCGAGGCTCGTAGACGTCAGGACCTCGCCTATAGAGAGGCGCATCGCGGCGATGAACGACTTCGTCGAGGCTGGCTACGAGGTCAACGTGAACTTCGGACCGGTGATCTTCGAGGAAGGATGGCGAGAGGGCTACGCTGAACTCTTCGGGATGCTCGACGGGGTGCTCTCAGAGGCGGCGAAGGAGCAGCTGGCGGCCGAGGTGATCTTCTTGACCCACACGAAGGAGCTGCACGAGGTCAACCTCCGCTGGCATCCCAGAGGCGAGGAGGTCCTCTGGAGGCCT
>DASQMR010000322.1:0-17410 GCA_035645375.1 Rubrobacteraceae bacterium | reverse complement strand
TTGTTGGCAGGATCATCAGGGACCCTCTTAGCCAACACCTTCGTAATAGCCGCAGTAAGGGTCGTCTTGCCGTGGTCGACGTGCCCTATAGTCCCTATGTTCAGGTGCGGCTTGTTCCTCTCAAATCTTCCCTTTGCCACTATGCTTCACGTCCTTTCTGCTTCTTACTCACCGGGACACGAGGAGGTAGCGGTGGCAGGACTCGAACCTGCGACACGCGGATTATGATTCCGCTGCTCTAACCGACTGAGCTACACCGCCACATCTATATGTCAAGGACCGGCGCCGCGGCCTCGCCTCCGCGGCCCGATCCAAGAGCTCCCGATCGGATTTGAACCGATGACCCCTTCCTTACCATGGAAGTGCTCTGCCACTGAGCTACGGGAGCGTATTCTGTTCGGTGGGGGCGGGAGGATTCGAACCTCCGTAGGCTAAGCCGGCAGGTTTACAGCCTGCTCCCTTTGGCCGCTCGGGCACACCCCCACGGACGCTCGAAAACCTTTCGCCTCCGGCGCTTACATATGGTAGCAAACGCCCAACACTTTTCAACAGACAGCGGTATCCCTGGCTCCGCCAGATCGCTGGAACTCTACCAGAACTTCGTACCATTCCCGCGGCCACGAGCTGTAACTTGATATCGAGGTTGAGCAATAGCATAGCTAGTTGTACAAGGAAGGTGCCAAGCCTCTGCTTACACGACAATAGAAGGTTGCGCCGAAGCCTGCCCGGTACAGAGTGCCGATAAGGCTCTACCTCTCGTCTCCCGATCGAGAGCCTGAGAAGGGATTCGAACCCCCGACCTGCCGCTTACAAGGCGGCTGCTCTACCACTGAGCTACTCAGGCGTAGTAGCTGTCACCAACTGCTCAGTACGTCTACATTTTAACAATGGTAGTTGCGTTGCGGGTACGACGCAACAAGCGAGCCGCGATGCTATCGAGAGCTTTCCCAACAACCGGCGCACATGCTACTCTCGACCTTCGGCCTCGCGGCGAAGCTTCTCCAACGACTGGAGGGCTTCAGGGGAGAGCCGATCGGAGACGCGGGCGCGGAAGGGAACCTCAGGGGCACGGGTGAGGGCGGGTAGCTCATCGAGAAGGTCTGCAAACTCGCGCGGCACCGAGCGGGCGGCCCCGCTTGCAAGGGCGGCGCGCTGGAGGGCAAAGTCTGCCGTGTAGACGGTGTAAGCCTTGCCGTCGCTTCTCACGAGGCGCTCTATGACGTCGTCGGCCGATTCACGGGGAGCGCTGTAGATAACGCGGACCTCCCCTCCGGCACGGAGCTCTGTGCGGCCTGGATCAGGACTCCGGGCCGCGTCGAAGACGACTATTATTTTCCTGCCCGTCCAGCCTGCTGCCTTGAGGGCATCGTTGATGAGGAGTTCGCGCGAGTGATCGAGGCTGCCGGTCTGGCGCGTCGCGTAACGCTCCAGAGCACCGATGAGATTGTAGCCGTCCAGTATAAGCAACCTTGTAGTCACCCCCGCTGCCGCATCGCCTCGTAGAGTAGTACCGCCGCCGCCACCGAGACGTTCAGAGAGGATACCGCCCCGCGCATAGGGATCGAAACAGCTCCGTCACACCCCTCACGCACGAGACGCCTGATACCGCGCCCCTCGCTCCCGAGCACAAAGGCGACCGGGCCCGAGAGTTCGAGGTCCGTATAAGCCGTCGCCTCTGCCTCTTCGAGGGCATAAACCCACATGCCAGCCTCTTTCATCTTCTCCAGAGCTCGTCGCAGGTTCGTCTCCCGCGCCACGGGGACGTGCTCGCTCGCGCCCGCGCTCGCCTTTACGGCGGCCGAGGTCACGCCGACGGCCCGATCCTTCGGCAAGACGACGCCGCTCGCCCCGGCCCCGTCCGCCGCCCGGAGAACCGCCCCAAGGTTGTGTGGATCCGTGACGCTATCGAGGACGATCACGAGCGGTTCGGTTGTAGCGAGGATCTCTTTAAGGCTGGAGTACGGATACGGTCCCACCCGGGCCGCCACACCCTGGTGCGCGCCTCCCCGGGCGAGCTCCTCGATCCGTTGGCGAGGAACGCGTTTCACCGGCACCCTCTTGACGGCGGCCTTTGAGGCGACGCTCTTCTCCCCGACCGCGTCGAGGACCTCGAAGACCTCCCGGCGGTCGCTGTGCAGAGCCTCGATCACCGGGCGCACGCCGTAGATAACCTCCGCCACGACAATCCGTTACCAGCGGTTCACGACAGGGCCTTCGGGTGTGTCTTCGACGGCCCACCCTTCGGCCTTGAGCTCATCACGCAGTCTATCCGCGCTAGCCCAATCCTTCTCTCGGCGCGCCTGCTCTCTCCCGGCGACTCTCTGCAGGACTTTATCTTCGGGCTTCTCCTCGTAGCGCACGCGTACACCATCGACGGTGGAGGCCGACTCCTCAGCGAGGTCGAAACCCAAAGTGATTAACGTCTCTTCCAGTGCCTCTCTGAACGTAGCGAACTCTCGAACGCCCTCGGGACGGGCGGAGAGCTCCTGCCCCGCACCGCTCGCAGCTTCGAACAGCGCCGCGATGACCTCTGGGGTATTGAGGTCATCGCGCATTGCCATGTCGAACCGATCGCGTAGTTCGGCAGCAAGGTTCTCGGAGAACTCCGAAGAGCGTTCAGAGTCGGAGAGACGGCGGTAGAGACGCAGCAGTCGCTCGAAGGCGCGCTTTTTCTCTTCCAGAATCTCCTCAGAGTAGTCTATGGGCTGCGAGTAGTGGCTCTGCAAGATCCACATCCGTAGGGCATTGCGCCCGTGTAGCTCCACCGCCCGCTCCACGTCGAGGATGTTGCCGAGAGATTTCGCCATCTTGCCACTGGCGAGGGTGACCATTCCATGATGAGCCCAGGCGCGGACGAAGGTATGCTCTGGGTGGGCGCCGCCGCTCTGGGCGAGCTCGTTCTCGTGGTGCGGAAAACGAAGGTCGTCGCCGCCGCCATGGATGTCCGCCCCTTCGGGGAGGTGCTTCTCGACCATCGCCGAGCACTCAATATGCCAACCGGGCCGCCCCGGCCCCCATGGACTCTCCCAGGAAGGCTCGCCGGGCTTGGACGCTTTCCACAGCGCGAAGTCCAGGGGGCTCTTTTTGTGGCCCGTGACGCCCTTCTCCGTCTCGCGCATCTCCTCGGGGCGCTGCTTGCTCAAGGCCCCGTAAGAAGGGTAGCTTGCGACGTCGTAGTAGACGTCGCCGTTGCCGGGGGCGTAGGCGTGGCCCTTCTCGATCAGCTCTTGTATGAGCGAGATCATCTCGGGGATGTGTTCGGTAGCGTAGGGTTCGACGTCCGGGAGATTTACCCCAAGAAGCGCGAGGCGTTCGTGGAAGGAGTCCGTATAGCGGCGGACGATCTCCTCCCACGAGACACCTTCTTCGTTGGCCTTGTTGATTATCTTGTCTTCGATATCCGTAATGTTCTGGACGAAGGTAACGTCGTAACCCTGGTTCCTCAGATACCGCACCACCACGTCCCAGAACAGCGGCGCCCGCGCGTTGCCGATGTGGATGTGGTTGTAGACCGTCGGGCCGCAAACGTAGAGTCCAACCCTGCCGCTCTCCCCAACCTCGACCTCTCTACCGCTCAAAGAATCCCGTACTAGTAAGCTCATGCCCCTAGTCTAGCCTCTCGCGCCCGTTCTATCCGGGCCCTTGACTCCTCCGCCCCAAGTATCGCGAAGAGGTACGCCATCTCCGGTCCCCGGTCCCGGCCCGTGAGCGCGAGCCGCAGGGGATGTAACAGGTCGCGCGTCTTGATACCTTCTCCCTTAGCCCAGGTGCGCAGCTCCCGGACGAACTCTCTCGACTCCACCAGATACTCTAGCTTGCGGCCCTCCATCACTTTCTCGACGTGGGCGTAAACCGCCGCGCTCGACTGCGGCAGTTGTTGGACGAAGTCGCCGGGGTTCACGGGACTTGTAATCTCTGTTAGCAAGCGCGGCGCGTCCGCTAGCACTCGCATCTCCCCCTGGATCGCCTCGATCGCGAGCATCTCCCTCCCTTCTGGCAACAGCTCTCCCAGGAAAGGTTCCGATCGCCGGCGCAGCTCTTCCATCGGCAGCGCCCGAATAACACGAGCGTTCACAAAGAGAAGACGGTCCACGTCGAAGGAGGCGGGGCTGGCGCCGAGGCGATCCGGGTCCCACTCGCGCGCGAGCTCGCCGAGACCCGGAAACTCTTCTCTGCCCTCGGGATGCGACCAGCCAAGTAGTGCCAGGTAGCCCAGGAGCGCCTCAGCCAGGTATCCCTCGTTCCTGTACTCCGCGATACTCCGGGCGCCATGCCGCTTGCTTAGCTTTCTGCCGTCAGGTCCGAGGATCAGACCGAGGTGTACGAACTCCGGCTCGCCTTCCCCCAGAGCCCGGTAGAGGAGCGCCTGGCGGACCGTGTTCGGCAGGTGCTCCTCTCCCCGGATGACGTGGCTTATGCTCATGCTCGCATCGTCCACGACGGCCGCGAAGTTGTAGGCCGGAGTTCCGTCAGACTTGCGGATCACGAAGTCCTCGACGTTAGAGAAGCGGATTTTCCCTCGCAACACGTCTCTAAACGCTCCGTTCCTCTCCGGCGGCCGGAAGTACAGCGCGATGCGGCCAGCCTCGTCAGCCGCCTCGTAGGCGAGCCCCGCCTCCACGAGCTGTCCGGCCGCCTCTTCGTAGAGCTCATATCGCTCACTCTGACGGTACGGTCCCTCGTCGAATGAGAGGCCGAGCCATTCAAGATCTTCTAGCAAGGCACGCTCGAACTCCTCGGAGCTGCGTGCCAAATCGGTGTCCTCGATACGCAACACAAGCTTACCGTTACGGTAACGGGTGAAGAGGTAGTTGAAGAGGGCGGTGCGGGCGCCGCCGAGGTGGAGCATCCCCGTAGGACTCGGCGCGAAGCGCGCCCGGACCTTGCTACCGTCCACTATCCTGCAAGCTCTCCAGCAAGCAAACGGCCTGGGCGGCTATACCCTCGCCGCGCCCGGTAAAGCCGAGGCGTTCGGAGGTCGTGCCGCGCACCCCCACGCGCGACGGTTCGATGTCTAGAGCGCTGGCCAAGTTCCTCTTCATCTCGTCGCGGTAGTCTCTTATCTTCGGACGCTCGCAGATCACGACGGCGTCCACGTTCGCTACCTGCCAGGACTCGTCTACGACTGTGCGTATCCGGCGCAGAAGCTCTATGGAGTCGGCGTCTTTGAACTGATCGTCGGTATCGGGAAAGTAGTGGCCGATATCTTCGAGACCGGCGGCCCCGAGGAGGGCGTCGGTTACGGCGTGCGCGAGGACGTCAGCATCGGAGTGGCCGAGGAGGCCTTTTTCGAAGGGGATCTCGACTCCTCCGAGTATAAATTTAACCCCAGCATCCTCTACGAGGGCATGGACATCAAACCCCAGCCCCACCCGGAAGCTCAGCTTCGCGCCCCAGACTTCATATCTGCGCGGGCGTTAAGGATAGCCTCAGCGAGCATCAGGTCCTCGGGAGCGGTAAGCTTTATGTTGGTCCTCTCGCCCTCCACGAGTAGCACTTTCCCGCCAGCTCCCTCCACGAGAGAGGCGTCGTCGGTCGCGGCGCGCAACCACTCCTCGGAACCAGCGTGTAGCTCGCGAAACGCGCCGATGCGAAAGGCCTGAGGGGTCTGCACGGCGTGAAGCCTCGCCCTGTCGAGGGTCTCTACGACAGCGCCATCCTCGGCTACCTTGATGGTATCCGAGACGGGGAGCGCAGGGACCACCCCATCGGCGCCGGAGTCACTAATAACCGTTACTACACGCCGGATGAGGTCCGGGGTGAGGAGGCAGCGGGCTCCGTCGTGGACCAGGACTAAAGTCGCAGGATCTTCATCAAGCAACGCAAGCCCGTTGCGAGTTGAGAGCGAGCGGCTCTCGCCGGGCGACGCACAACCAACGTACTTGCTTATGCCATACTCCCGGATCAGTTCCTCCACCCGGCCACGGTCGCCGACCACGTAGATGCGGGCAATTTCCGAAGCCTCCTCAAAGGCGCGCAGGGTGTAGGAGAGAGCGGGGCATCCGAGCAGGCCGAGGAACTGCTTGGGTCGGCCCATCCGGCTCCCGGTTCCGCCTGCGAGCACGAGCGCCACGGCGGGGACCGCGAAGGACCTCCTGGGCGAGAGAGAGGTTATCCGGCCCCTTCCTTCAGGGCTTCGTTTACCATCTTCTCGGCATCCGCTACCCCAATGTTCCGGGCTAGCGCTATCTCGGACGCGAGGATCTGGCGCGCCTTCATCAGCATATTGCGTTCGCCCGTCGAGAGGCTGTTCCCCGCGTTGTGGACGGAGAGATTCCTTACCACTTCGGCAACTTGCTCTATCTCGCCGCTTTTTATCTTCTCGCGGTTGTGCTTAAGACGATGGTTCCAGTTGGAGGGCATCTCCGTCGTTTCGCCTGCGAGTACCTTCAACGCCTCCGCAACCTGCTCTTCGCCGGCACAGGCTCGCAGGTCCGTGTCGCCGTCAGCCGGAATGCTGACCGTGAGCTCCGTATCCGGCAAGTAAACGACGTAGTAGCGCCTCACCTCACCCAAGATGGTCTTCTCCTCTACCCCGGAGATGCACCCTGCGCCGTGGTTCGGGTAGACCACCATGTCCCCCTCAACGAACGTCGTACGAACGACGCCTCCGTCAATGTTAGCGTTAGTCTCGTTCACCTTACAACACCTCTCCAGAATTCTCCAAGCTACGCTGCCGTCTGAGGTTGCGCCGGATGGCCCTCGCCCGAGCTTGACCCACGCCCTCCACGTCGTCGAGATCCTCCTCAGTTGCGTCGAGCAGATCCTGTAGAGAGCCAAACTCTTCTATAAGCTTCTCAGCGACCCTGTTCGGAAGGCGCGGCACGCGTACCAGCTGCCTGTAGCCTCGTGGTTTCAAGAAAAACTCCTCGAGAGAACCTACGGAACCGTACCCCAGCATCTGCGCTATAAGCACCGGTTCGGAGATCTCCTCGCTGGAGAGCTCGTCCAGGCGAGTCCGGATCTCCTTGTAGCTCATTCCTTCGGCGGCGTAGTCCCGAACAATAGCCTCGTACTGCTCGGGGACGTTGTGGAAGGCCTGTTCAAGCTGCATCTCCACTAGCCGTCCCTCACGCCCGAGCTCTCTGACGTAGTTCTCTATCTCCGCCGCTATCCTCACGGTGTACTCGAACGTGGCGATCGCGCCGACCACCTCTCTCAAGGTCACCATACCGTCATACTCGTGCAACGTGAGCACACGCGCCTCTTCGCGCAAACGCCGGGTAAACTTCTCCAGTGTTGCAAGCGCAGAATCGGCCTTCGAAAGCACGACTCCTATGTCCTCAAGAACGTGCGGCCCGTATGGTCCCCGGTACAAGCTCACGATCCCGCGCCGCTCCGAGAGCACCACGACGAGATCACCGGTCTGCTGGGCGGTGCGGTGGCCGGTTATGTGACGCATCCCCGTCTCATCGGAGGGGAGCGTAGGATCGGGGTTCAGCTGGACGTTGGCGTAGTGAATGTAGGAGACGTCCGGCGAGACGATAAGAGCACCGTCCATCTTAGCGAGCTCGTAGAGACGCATTGGGGTAAACTCGATCTCGATCTTCATTCCCCCAGAAATCAAATTCATCATCTCCAGCTTGCGAGGGTTGGCGACCACGATCAGGGCGCCGTTGCGAGCCCATATGATGTTGTCTATCGCCTCGCGCAACTCGGTTCCCGGAGCCACGAGCGCAAACGCACCGGCTAGCGCCGCCGGGGCGTCCCGCCTGGGACTCAACTTAACGCCGCCCCTACAGCCTCCTCTAGCGTCCTCACCTCTACCACCGCAACCTCCGCCTTCTCGACCCGTCCGTTTCGCCCGGCGCTCCGCGGACCCTCGGAGGCACCTTCTGGAGTGATTATACGCTTGAAACCGAGCTTTAGTAATTCGGCGACGCGCCTAGGACCCCCGGAGACGAACCTCACGTCCCCCGTGAGCCCCACCTCTCCAAAGACCGCCGCACCTGACTCAACTGATCTATCTCGCAACGCGGACGCTATCGCCAAAGCCACTCCAAGATCGGCCGCCGGCTCCTCGACTCGCACGCCGCCGGTCACGTTCACGTACACGTCCTGATCCCCGAGCACGAGCCCCGCCCGCCGGGAGAGGACCGCGCACAGCATGTTCACCCTCCCAACCTCAATCCCGTTCACAACCCTCCTCGGCACCGCCAGCGGGCTCGGCACGACCAAGCTCTCTATCTCAACCAGCATAGGCCTAGTCCCCTCCAGCAGGCACACCGTCACCACCCCTGGCGGCGTCCCTCCCTCCCGCGTGGAAAGGAAGAACGCCGAAGGGTCCTCGACCTGGACCATCCCCGTCCCCGTCATCTCAAAGACCCCGACCTCGTTCGTAGATCCGAAGCGGTTCTTCAACGCCCGCAGCACCCGAAAGGACTGATATCTGTCTCCCTCGAACTGCAGCACCGTGTCCACCATGTGCTCCAACACGCGCGGCCCCGCTATAGAGCCATCCTTCGTCACGTGCCCTACAAGGAAGACCGCTATCCCCTCCGCCTTCGCGAGCCGCATAAGCCGGGCGGCCGTCTCCCGAACCTGTCCCACGCCTCCCGGAGCCCCCGTTAGCTCCGGCGAGTAGAGCGTCTGGATCGAGTCAACCACCACGACCTTAGGCCGCTCCTCCAGAATCGTCGCCTCTATAACGTCCACATCTGTCTCCGAGAGCACCCGGAAACCAGCATCCCCCACCCCAAGTCTCCGCGCGCTCAGGGCGACCTGCCGGGTGGACTCCTCGCCCGAAACCATCAGACACCCCTCGCCCAGGTGCCCCATCACCTGCAAGAGCAACGTGCTCTTCCCGACTCCCGGCTCCCCGCCGACGAGCACTAGCGAGCCCGGCACTATACCGCCGCCCAACACCCGGTTCAGCTCCCCGACCCCCGTACCGATCCTGCCTCCCTCATGTTCCGTCCGCACCTCATTCAAAGAGAGGGTAGCGCCAGCCGCCCGTCTCAGCGTCTTTGCGTTCGCCGCCCGCGCCGCAAACCCGACCGCCTTCTTGTCTTCCCGCATCTCCTCGACGAACGTGCTCCACTCCCCGCAGTCAGGACACCTCCCGAGCCACTTGGGCTCCGTGTGCCCGCAGTCAGAACAGACGAATTGAGTCTTTGTAGCCATGCTTCTATTGTACGTGACGGTCTAGAAAGTGCAGCAAGCAAAAAGCCGGGACGTTCTAGCGCCCCGGCTCGGTCAAACTACTATGCGGTTTCTCTACTCGGCCTTTACGACCTCTTGCTGCTGGGTGACCTTGATGTTCACGATGGACTCATCTTCAGAGACATCCTCGAAAGAAATGTCGTTCGGCTCGATGACAACCTTCGAGCCGTCGGGGATCTCGCCCTTCAGGATCATCTCGCTCATCGGATCCTCGATCATACGCTGCAGTACCCGGCGCAAGGGCCTGGCGCCGAACGCCGGGTCGTAGCCGGCCTCCGAGAGCTTATCGAGAGCCTCGGTGGTGAACTCGACGGTCACGCCGCGCTCTTCAAGCTGCTTGCGCAAACGCTTTACCTGGATCTCGATGATGTGCCGCATATCCTCGCGTTCGAGCTTGTGGAAGACGATGGTCTCGTCGATCCGGTTGAGAAGCTCGGGGCGGAAGATCTTGCGAAGCTCGCTAGTAACCCTTCCCTTCATCTCCTTATAGGAAATGCCCTCGTTGCCGCCGCCAAAGCCGAGTGACTGAGTTTTGTTGATGTGTTGCGCCCCGACGTTGGAGGTCATGATGAGGACCACGTTCTTGAAGTCCACGGTCCGCCCCTGCGCGTCGGTGAGCTGCCCGTCTTCAAGGATCTGGAGCATGATGTTGAAAACGTCCGGGTGGGCCTTTTCGATCTCGTCAAAGAGAACCACCGAGTACGGCCGACGCCTTACCTGCTCGGTGAGCTGGCCGCCCTCGTCGTAGCCAACGTAGCCAGGAGGCGAACCGACGAGCCGCGAGACGGTATGCCGCTCCATGTACTCAGACATGTCGAGCCGGATCATGGAATCTTGATCTCCGAAGAGATACTCGGCGAGCGTCCGGGCGAGCTCGGTCTTGCCGACACCCGTGGGTCCAAGGAAGACGAACGATCCGCTTGGACGGTTCGGATCCTTGATACCGGCAAACGTACGTCGGATGGAGCGCGAGACCGCCTTGATGGCCTCGTTCTGCCCGACGACGCGGTTGTGCAGCTCATCCTCCATCTTCAATAGCTTGGCGGTCTCCTCCTCGGTCATCTTCTTGACCGGGATGCCCGTCCACATGGAGACGATTTCGGCGATCTCGTTCTCCCCGATGGAGGCTTGGTGGCCGCCGTCGCTGCCGCCCTCACGCCAGTTCTGCTCTAGCTCGCGGCGCTGCACGGCGAGCTTGCGCTCGTTGTCCCTCAAGCGCGCGGCTTTCTCGAATTCCTGACCGTCGATAGCTGCTTCCTTCTGCTGCCGCACCTCGTTGAGCTCTTCGTCGATCTCCTTATAGTACGGCGGAGATGCCATTGTCTTTATCCGCATCTTCGAGGCCGCTTCATCCACAAGGTCTATCGCTTTATCCGGCAAAAAACGGTCCGAGATGTAGCGATCGCCCAACTCCGAAGCGGCTTTGAGGGCCTCGTCGGTTATCTCGATCTTGTGGTGCTGCTCGTAGCGGTCACGGAGACCCTTGAGGATAAGCTCGGTCTCCTCGACCGTGGGCTCCCCGACCTGGATGGTCTGGAACCGGCGCTCCAGGGCCTTGTCCTTCTCGACGTACTTGCGGTACTCATCGATCGTCGTAGCACCGATGACCTGAAGCTCGCCACGCGCCAGCGCCGGCTTCAGGATGGAAGCCGCATCTATGGCGCCCTCGGCCGCGCCCGCACCAACGAGGTTGTGGATCTCGTCGATAAACAGGATCACGTCGCCGTGGTCGGTGATCTCTTTCATTATCTTCTTGAGGCGCTCCTCGAACTCGCCCCTGTACTTGGAGCCCGCAACGAGCGCCCCGAGGTCGAGCGTATAGACCTCCTTATCGGCCAGTATGTCCGGCACCCGGTCCTCGGCGATCTCCTGCGCCAACCCCTCGACGATCGCCGTCTTGCCGACGCCAGGCTCGCCGATAATGACCGGGTTGTTCTTAGTGCGCCTGACGAGAATCTGCATGATCCTCTCTATCTCCTGCGCCCTCCCGATCACGGGATCGAGCTTGCTTTCATCAGCGAACGCCGTAAGGTTGCGTCCGTACTGATCGAGCTGACGGGTCTTCGGCCGTTTGGCCTCCACCCCGCGTCCTCCGCCAGCTGCCTCTCCACTACCACTACGGCCCCGCTGAGAGCGACCGCCGCCGAGCATCCGGACGACCTCGCGCCGGACCTTGTCCGGGTCCACACCGAGGTTCGATAGTACGCGCGCGGCGACACCTTCGGACTCACGCACCAGGCCGAGCAGGATGTGCTCGGTGCCTATGTAGTTGTGGCCAAGCTGAAGCGCCTCACGCAGCGCCAGCTCCAAAACCTTCTTCGAGCGCGGGGTGAACGGCGCCTGACCTCCCGTCCCCTCCTCGCCGTAACCAACGATGCTCTCTACCTGCTCACGCACCTCGTCGAGGGTGACGTTCAGCGAGCCCAGAGCTCGGGCCGCTACACCCTCGTCCTCGCGCAGGAGGCCCAAGAGCAGATGCTCGGTACCTATATAGTTGTGGTTGAAGTGACGGGCCTCTTCTTGGGCGAGCACTACGACCTTGCGGGCCCGTTCGGTAAACCGTTCGAACATTAGCTGGAGCCTCCTCTACCCCGAGGGTCCTCTACGTCATATCTAGTGTTGACGTCGGTTCTTCTTATTGCGGGTATACGGTCTCTGATAACAACCGGATTACCGAAACCCCCATCCTTGCCGATCAAAGCCATAAACTTTCTCCTCTTAAATACCGGTCTTCAAAGAGTATACAAAGGTTTTACCCAGATAAGTGCGCGTTTAGCGCAAAGCCCTCCGTCTACCGCTACATATAGTGCCGGTCCTTCTACAATACGGAACGATTCTATCTCTCTGGTCCTCCGTTGGTCGTGTCCTCTGACACAACCCCGAACCGCTCCCGAACGAAGCCGGTGTCGAGGCTGGCAACGAACGGCCCAGCCTTGGGACCGCTCTTCTTCCCGAGAAGTACTGTGTACACTGCCCCGAAGGCCGCCTTTGGCTTTAGACTCATCCCTACCGCCGTCCCGTAGAGCAGGTCCTGCACCGCATCCCCGTCCATTCCTTCCTCGATCTTTCCGGCGATCACCCCAAGATACTCTCGCTGCTTCTCGTCCAGGCTCGCGGCCTCCGGGGGCAACTCCTCGCTTATTCCTAACCGGTGCGTCTCCGGCGCCCACCGCTCGGCCCAGTTGCGCGCGTAGGTAAGGTCTCGTCTTAGCTTTTCCGTATCCTCCGCCGCCTCCTCGTAGCCGCCCCGGCGTAGCATCCCGGCGGCTCTCTCTACGTCGCCGGGTACGGTCTGGGCGACGGTGACGAGGTGGGCGAAGGGGACGGGCTGAACCTCTGTCTCGGCCCGGTACTCGTCCATGAAGCGAAGGAATCCCTCGGCGAGGTCCAGGTCGAGAGCGCGGGCGGGGTCGCGGCCGAGAACCATCCGGCGCAGGGCGCCGGGCGGCATGAGCTCCAGCATGTCCCGTGGCAGTAGGACGATCCCCTTCGAGCTGCTCATGGCGCCCCTGCCCCTTATTTGAATCCACTCGTACTCGTACCGCCCGGGAACCGGATAACGGAAGACTTCCGTCGCCATCCGGTCGGCCGTATCGGTCGAGCCGCCGCGACTCGTGTGGTCCTTACCGAACGGCTCGAACGTAGCGCACAGAGCCTTCCATCGGGCCGCGAGCTCCACTCGCCAACCGAGCTTCCCCTCGCCCCGCCCGTAGTCCGACGCGTCCTCCCAGCCGTCCTCATCTACATAGACGACCTTACTCTCCCCTGGCACGTGCTCCAAGACGCGTCCGCCCAGGCGTCCCGAGGCCATCCGCGGCAGGTAGGGCGACCAGTGTGCAGGCATCTCTCGCCCGCTGACCTCCTGCAAGATGTTCCGCAACTCGTCCGTATGCTCGATGGCCTCCTTCGTCACCCTCACATAGAAGCCACTCTCATAGAGTTCGTGCGAGCGGAGGATCTCTACGTCCACCCCCATGCTCTCCAGCGCCTCCTCAAAAGGAGCCAGATAGTGATCAGCGTAGGAGGCGTGACAGCCTTCAGGGTCCGGGACGCGCGAGAGGCTATGGCCGATGTACTCCTTGAAGCTCCCAGGGACGCCCGGGGCGATCTTTCTAAGCGGGTCTATCGTGTCCGCGTGAAAAACGAAGCGAACCCTCTCGCCGCGAGCCTTCAGGGCGTTCGCGACCGCCTCCGCAACCAGAACCTCACGCAGGTTGCCAACGTGGATGTTGCCCGAGGGGCTGATGCCAGTTAACACCACGTGCGGCCCCGGACCAAGCGAGGCGGCGACCCTTTCGGCCCAAGCAGGAATCTGACAAACGGTGCTGCTCACGCGCGGCTCCACGAAAGGTGAATTAAGAGCACTGAACGAAGGAGAGGTTGCCCGCTCCTTTAGCTCGCGGCCTCTACGTTGACGATCTCGTACTCGGTAGCGCCCCGGGGGGTGGAGACGGTGACCTTCTCTCCGACGCGGCGCTTCAGGACAGCTCGGCCCACGGGCGAGGCGTGGGAGAGCTTGCCGCTCCCAGGGTCCGACTCGTTAGCCCCGACGATCTGGAAGGTCCGCTCCGTGTCCTTACCGACCACGCGTAAGGTCACGCGGGTACCGAGGTCCACCGCGCCCGTGTCCACATCGCTCGGGTCGACTATCTTCGCGTTCCTCAGACGACGCTGGACCTCACTTATCCGGCGCTCCAGCAGGTACTGTTCGTTCTTGGCGTCATCGTACTCGGAGTTCTCCGAGATGTCGCCGAACTCCCTCGCCTGCCGGATGCGGTCAGCGATCTCCCCTCGCCGGACCTCCGTAAGATGATTCAACTCTTCTTGGAGCTTCTGGAAACCTTCTCGGGTAACGAGCTCCTGATTCTTGTCTGTCATAAGCCGGCAGAGTATACGGAAGCGTTACAAAGGTGTCAACGAGAAAGATCACTGGATATTATCAGCTCCTCTGACCGGCAGTCTCTCCCTATGACCACCGTACCGTGCCCAGAGGACTATCCGTCACGTTTCCACTCGTGGGCACAGAACTCGCGCGGCTGATATCCGAGACGTCGAAGGTAGACGGCTTTACTGCGCGTTCAGTTCGTACAGGACCCATAGGCCCTTGAGGGTTAGGTCAGAGTCGAGCTTCTGGATCTCCCTGCAGTGCGGAACGATGACCGGGGCAGGTCCGCCCGTGGCGATCACACGTGTGTTCTCCGGCTCCCCAAGCTCATCCCTAAAGCGCCGGATCAGGGCGTCCACCGCGCCCGCGTAACCGTAGATGAAGCCGCTGCGAATGGAGTCAGGGGTGTTAGTGGCAATGGCTTTCGGTGTCTTCTCTTCGAGGTCCACGCTCGGGAGCTTAGCGGTTCGCGAGGCGAGGGCGTTCAAAGAGATGTAGACGCCCGGCATAAGGGCGCCGCCCAAATACTTAGCGTCCCTACTTATAGCTTCGACGGTCGTGGCCGTTCCGAAGTCCACAATAATCGCCGGAGCTCCATAATAACGAACGGCCGCCACGGAGTTTACGATCCGATCTGACCCTAAAGCCCCGCTATCATCGTAGTGGATCTCGAGGTCCGTCTTCATGTTCGGCGAGACCGCATAGAACGGAACGCTCAAGAGATTCTCAAAAAGGGTCTTATAAGAGCGTACAAGCGGGGGGACGTCGCTCGACACGATCATAGCCTCGACGTCCGAGAGCTTCATCCCGCGTAGCTCCAGAAGCGCCGCACAGCTAACCCCGATCTCATCAGCCGAGCGGTGCGCCTCCGTAGCCATCCGCCAACGGGCTTTTAGCCGGTCGCCGTCAAACACCCCGAGCACCGTCTGTGTGTTCCCGATGTCAGCCACCATCAACAAAGCGACAACTCCTCCCTGAACTCCCTCACGCCGCTAAAGTCTGCCCCGGTCATTAACTCTCCAACCGCGCCGCGCCCCGGAATATATACGTCGGGCGCGAGGTCTGCGAACCCCTTAAGGTTGAAAGCTCGGGATACCCCCGGAGGCGGCACCGCGAGATCCGGTTCTTCTATGATCTCGTTCCCGAAGAGCAAGATGTCGATGTCCACCGTCCTCGGCAGCTTGTCTCCCTTCCTTTCTCGCCCGAGCGCTGCCTCTACCCCTTGACAGAAACGCATCAGTTCTATCACCGGAACGCTACACTCGACCTCTAAAACGCAGTTCAAATACTCCGGCTGCTCCCCCGTAACCTCTACCGCCGCCGTCTCGTAGACCTTTGAGACAGCGCACACCTCAGTCACAGGCCCGCGTTCCAAAGCCTCCACGCTCCTCTGCAAGTACCCCATCCGGTCCCCGAGATTGCTCCCCAGGCTCAAGAAAGCTCGGGTCACCGGCTGAAGGTCGCTTCGACTGAGACGCCCGAGACTGTCTGGGCAACGGGTACGTTCAGCTTGGTGACGCGCACGTTGATCTCCCGGATTTCCGGATAACCGCTTAGAACGTGCTTCCCTACTCTCCGAACGCCTGTTTCGAGGAGCTTGAACTCCTCTCGCTCCAGCACTTCGGCTACCCCTCGAAGAACGCCTCCGTAATCTATAGTCTGCTCGATCTCGTCGCCTTCTCCGGCGCGATACGTGTACACTAGATCCACTTGTAGAGTTTGGCGCGAAGCGCGCTCCTCAACCGTGACACCGCAATGCGCATGGACCAACAGCCCTTCTACCCGTGCCCGCATCATCTCAGCACGCAAGGGTCGTGCGTACTCCGAACCTTGAGGATGAGCTGCGGGTCGTCTCTCCTCTATCCTCCGGTCGCCTGTCATCTCGTAGCCTTGCTGCGTACTTCTTCAGTGCTGATTCTGAGGTTCGAAAGTATGCGTACGGCGACGCTATCCGACTCATCAGCGATGCCAAGCAGGATATGCTTTGTACCGATGTGGCGGTGCCTGAGCCGCAACGACTCCCTCAAAGAGGACTCTAGCACCCTCTTCGAGCGTGGGTTGAACAGTCCTCGACCAACCGAGGCATCCGTCTCCCTCTCCTCATACCTCACAATGTCTTCGACCTGCTCGCGCACCTCATTGAGGGTAATGTTCACCGAGCCCAGAGCCCGGGCAGCTACAACCTCGCTCTCGCGGAGGAGACCGAGGAGCAGATGTTCCGTTCCTATATAGTCGTGGTTGAAGTGATGGGTCTCTTCCTTGGCGAGCACCATGGCCTTGCGGGCCTGTTCGGTGAACCGATCGAACATCGGCGAAGTCTCCTCTCGATAACCCTCGAGCATGGCACGGCCTCTGGCAGAGGCCTGAAGAAAAGCTAAACCCGACGGACGGCCACCGCCACCTCCAACGCCTCCCTGTTCGGCCGGACGTCGTGAACCCGGAAGATAGCCGCGCCGCGCTCGTAGGCCATGACGTTGGACGCTAGCGTGGCGAAAAGGCGGGCCTTGTCATCGTCGGAGCCGGCGATCTTTCCGAGGAAGCTCTTGCGCGAAATGCCGATGAGCACGGGAAAGCCAAGATTTACTATGGCGTCGAGCCGGTCGAGGAGCTTCAGGTTGTGCTTCAGCGTCTTGCCAAACCCAATGCCAGGATCGAGAACGATGTTCTCCTCTGCAACCCCCGCAGCGATAGCCCGCTCCGCCCTACGCGCCAGGTAGTCTCGGATTTCGCGAATCACGTCTTCGTAACGCGGGTTCTTCTGCATGCTCTTCGGCTCGCCGAGCATGTGCATGAGTACTATTGGCGCTCCCCTCTCAGCCGCCACCTCCGCCATCTCTAAATCGCTGATAGCGCTAACGTCGTTGATGATGCTCGCACCCGCGTCAAGGGCGGCTGCGGCGGTGGAGGCCCGGTAGGTGTCCACGGAGATGACGGTTCCGGGGTGAGCTTCGAGTATTCTCTCGATCACCGGGATCACCCGGTTCAGTTCTTCCTCCGGGCTTACAGGGTCCGCCCCCGGGCGGGTCGATTCCCCGCCGACGTCTATTATCCGAGCGCCTTCGTCGAGCATCTTGGCGGCTTGGGCAACCGCCGCATCGAGCCCGAAGAACTTCCCGCCGTCGGAGAAGGAGTCGGGGGTGACGTTGAGTATGCCCATGAGGACGGGGCCGGAGCCAAAGTTCAGGCGTCCGGCCCTCGTGGTCCTCCGGGCCGTTGGCCCGCCAGACATCTAGTCCTGGTAGTCGACGCCCCGAGGATGGCCGCCGTCGGGGTTCGGGATCGCGCTCTCGGCGGAGACCCTGTCAACGGCATACTCCTCGACGAGGCGGGCGAGGTGCTTTGAGTCCACGGTCTCGTACTCGA
>DASQMR010000321.1:0-5931 GCA_035645375.1 Rubrobacteraceae bacterium | reverse complement strand
CTCGGCAGCGCGCGAGACCGCTTCACGCGAGGGGCTGCGTACTTGCTTAAGGCTTTCGCACCTTTCATTTTCTTGCCCATTTGCCTAACCTGCCTCCTGTCTGTAAAACGATGTGATATCTGTTCCCCTCGCATACCAAGCTAAACTATTGCAGTTCCCAAAGGAAAAACTCTGTCTATAACTCGGTACCCTCGCTGCTTTCTCCCCTACTCTACTACCCTCCCTTACTACCGTAGTTCGACCTAGGTGCGTTCCCTTAGGGCGATGTCTCGACTAACTTTCGCAGGCTATCCCATCCTTGTCCGCGTCGCCCTTGCTGCCGGGAGGAACAGGGACATCTTTAACGCCTGTCGAACAGTCTGCGCCACTCTGCTGCGATGGTGAGGGCTGCTGTGAGGGTTCCGGCGATGACTGCTGTGGAGATTCTGGCGAGGACTTCTGCGAGGGTGGGGGCTCTCCGGGTCGGAGGGAAAGTGGGCATCCCCCACGAAGACCACAGGCTTCTCCGCCTGCCGCGCGGCCCCAAGCAACTCGCTAATGTGCGGGATGATCCGCTCTCCCCGTTCAGTCTGCAGCGCCCCGTAAACGAAGTCGTAGATCAGAAGAGGCGCTTTCCGCTCCCCAGGACCTACCCCTCTTCCGTATTAGAGATCTTGCGGCGGACCTGGGAGAGGGAACTCTTGGCGGAGTCGGCGAAGTCCTGCTGTTTGGCCTTAAGGTTCGCCTTACCTCGTTCCGCAGCCCCGCGCAGACGTTGGCCTACGCTTTGCCTAACCTGCTCAGCGACGACATGCGACTCGAAGTGCTGACGAAGATCCTGCACGTCCGCAGCCATGCGCCTTCGAATCTCGAACATCTCCTGCTCTAGACGCTCTGGCGTCTCACTCATCGCCAAATCCTCCCTTCACCTACCCTAGATCCTCCTGAAAAGCTGCTGTCGTGTGGCGAGGCTAACATAAGGGGGACCTCCTTCTCAAGTGGGGCACTTCGACCCATCTCTTACCCTGGAGAAATTGTTTCTAGCCCCTTGAGCAGCAGTAGGATTTCTTCATGCATAGTAATACCCCAGCAATATTCTCTCGGTGCACTTATTCAGGACCGGCACACGAATAGTACAGCCTCCAGTGCCTGGATGAGCTCACCAGCCACCAGGACAAGGGATGTGGCGAAATCATAAGCCTAACCTCTATCAGATGCGATTACTTAGGCACTAGACCCAAAAGTTAACGCGTAGGAGCGGCCAGGCTATACGTGAGTCGGTAGCAGCCGCTGGCAACCTCATGGTCAATTCCAATTGCAACAAGGGTTGCTGAGCCAAGGCTTCCTGGATCTCCTCTAAAAAAGGGTATCGTGCTCATTGGGCGCCGCATAGAAGAAATCGACCTCGCGACTGAAGGTCTAGCCCAGACAGCGAAGCATATTCCTCTCCCCCACCCCCGTTGAATAGCCTCTAAATATTAGGCACTATGCGGTGTGTTCTATGAGGTGTACGGTCCGGCGGTCCGTCGCTGAGCTCCTCCGGTCGTCCTCCGGTCGGATAGGTCTAGGATCGCAGGGGAGGAGCGGGCCACTTAGCTCTCTGCCGAACTTTTGAGAACGTCTTCAAAGCGAACTACTGAGACCCCGGCACATACGAGGTTGGTAGGATTCAAGAGCGCACAGCAGCTACGCTAGCTTCAGCTCGATCTCCTGCTCCTGACGCAACGTGGCGGAGAAGCGCACCTTCAAGGCATTTTGTAACTTTGATTCACCCCCGGGCGAGGGCAGGCTGGGCCTTATACTTGTGGCGATCAACCGTGAAAGACAAGGATGGGGAAAGGAGTTCTCATGGCGACGCTGCACGTGCTCAAGGTCTTCGTCGGTAAAGGTGGTATCGGCGGCAACCCGTTGGGAGTGTTCCTCGACGGCAGCGAGGTGCCGGAGCCTCTTCGCCAGGAGGTTGCGGCGGACCTCGGTTTCTCGGAGACGGTGTTCGTAGACGACCCAGATGGCGGTGAGCTGCGCATCTTCACGCCGGGGACAGAGCTCCCGTTTGCCGGCCACCCCCTCGTTGGTACGGCTTGGCTGCTCACGCAAGAAGGAACGGCACCCTTGCTCTTACGTCCGCCGGCGGGCGAGGTTCCCGTTAGGATCGAGGACGACCTCACCTTCGTCTCCGGGAGGCCCGAGTGGGCACCGCCCTTTGAACAAATTGAGCTTGTCTCTCCCGCCGAGGTAGATGCGCTCGAGGCCCCCCCCGACGGTCACGACCTCGCAGGGGTGTGGGCCTGGGAAGACCAGGATGCCGGCTACGTGCGTGCTAGGGTGTTCGCGCCACGGGTGGGCATAGAAGAGGACGAGGCGACGGGAGCCCATGCCGTCAGGCTAGCCGCCCGGCTAAGCCGGAGGATAACAATCCGGCAGGGCAAAGGATCACTAATTTTCGCTGAACCACAACCTGATGGAACCGTAGAGATCGGGGGTCGTACCGAGCTCGTCGAGGTGCGCAAGTACAAAGGAGGACCTTTATACGGAAGAGATCCCGAGAACTTTGGAGAACACCCCAGTACGGTTGCAGTAAAAGGGCCGGGAAGCGCCTCTCGACCATCTCTTTTTTGTCTGTAAATGCCGCTCTTTGCAAGTATTTTCTAAGTGGGCGATGCCCTATCGAACCAGCGACCCCCTCCTTGTAAGTTAGGTCAAGGCTTTCCGGTTAGGTACTCCCCTGTCGGGAAATGCCGCATAAATAAGCAGTTTTTGACGTTTCTTGCGCCGTTGCTTTCCTACTCCGTCCGGATACATCCGTCTCAGGTTGCAGCATGGTTGCAGCAGCTAACCCTTCTCACAGCAGCTTGCGGTGCGCGATGGTGTCCGGGCGCGAGCCTGCCCACCGGGATAAGGTACTTGATCAGCCTTCGTGTGCAGGCGGTGGCGAGCTCACTCGTCTGATGGCCCGGGCTCTTCCGCCGAGACCTGGGAGGCTGGAGCAGGTGTGATTGGGGAAGGGAGACGGCGAACATCGGGCGTTTCGTTCGGAGAGGATAGTGGCACTGCCCGGTTTAAGTCGCCGGTGACTGGGGCGCTTTCGAGACGCGAGCAAAAGCAACGACAGGATGAAGGAGGTTGACAAGCGTACGAGGGCATCAGCCCCGCCGAGGCCGACGGCAACTCGGTTATCCTCGACATCGGCGGCGGCAGCTACGCGCTCTACGGCATCAGGCCCCGACTTTTGGTGCAAGGCCCCTCGTACACAAAGATGAAAGAAGGGTTTCTCGCCCCTGTTTGAGCTACTCATAAAGTTGGGGCTCTTCCGGCCTTTTGGTGAGTTGGGGCTTCCTCGAGTAGAGCGCTATCCAGAGTAGCTGCTAGGCCGCTCAAGAGGAGACTCTTAGCTTGACCTCCGTCGAGCCGAAGCGCAGGTCGTGCTGGCGCCCGAGCCAGGCCTTTTGAGCCCAGCGGTAGCGCCCGAGCAGGCGGGCTCCACGCTTGGCGAACTCGAACCGCCAACTCCCGGAGCGGGCATCGCCCTGTCCCGCGGCCTCTCGGTTCTGAAGCTTCTGGGCGCGCACGATTTCGGGCTCGCGTTCCGCCTGTACGGCTCGGCAGGCCGCATCCAGTGCGCCCGGCTGGGCGCCGTTCTTGAGAACCGGGACGAGATGATTCGCTGCCACTATAGCGTCTCGCAGAGCTAGGTTGATCCCCTGGGCGCGCACAGGGCTCATCGGATGGGCAGCGTCACCCAGGAGAAGCATCCCGGGGACGGTCCACCTCGGAGAGCGGCCGACGACCACGTTGAGCCTGGTGGGGCCTTCGATCTCGCCGCGCTTTGCGAAGACATGCTCGGCCAACCACCTGGGCGCCGAACGAACCGACTCGCTCACCCAGTCTTTCTCGCGCAGCTCTTTAAGGCCGCCCTTGGGCATGATGAGCCCGTACTGCATGCGCCCATCCCATGAGGTGTAGCAGATGGCCGGATGCTGCTTCGCAGCGACCGCGATCATGAACGAGCATCCCTCACGGAGCGCTTCTGGAGCCGGCATCTTGAACCAGAGCACATCGTACTGTTCGGGCAAGAGCTCAAGCTGCAGCCCCGTGCGTGTGCGCACCAGAGACCCCCGTCCGTCGGTTCCGATGACGAGGTCAGCACGTACCTCTCGCGTACCGTCGTCCGTCCGAAGCTCGGCCCCGACGATGCGGTCACCCGCGTCGTGGATCAGGTCGTGGACCCGCGTCCCACGTTCGAACGAAAAGGACGGGTACCGGCCGGCCTCCTCGACCATCTTCTCGAGAAGAGCCGGTTGGGACACGACGCGCATGGCGCGCTCACCCAGCTCATCGACGGGCTCGGGTATGACGAATACCTCCTCGCCGTCGATCCAGATGTTCCATGACTGCAACCTGCGACTTGGTATGGATTCGAGCACTCCCCTGAGCCTCATCTCGAACAGGGCGTCGATCCCCAACGGCATAAGCCCCTCGCCGCGAAACACCCGCTCGAACGACGTCTCGCGTTCGACTAGGGTCACGCCCAAGCCGCAACGCGCCAACAGCAGCGCCATCGCTGCTCCGGCGGGACCTGCGCCTACCACCAGGACCTTCATTCGGCAACCTCCCGGAACATAGTCCTCCTCTCGGAAATTATCCCTCGCGTGGTATCCGGCGCCTTCGGATGAGGCCGACCCCCAGCACCAGGAGCCCCGCTGCCAGGACCACCCCTCCGACGTAGGCCAGGTAGATCAGCGCGTTGGGTTCCGTGGCTTCGGGAGAGAGAACCGAGAGGAAGAACGCTGCCGGCGTCAAGATCGCCGCCGCCGGGAAGGCGAGACGCACCACCCACTTCATGCCTTCGGAAAGCGTCGCCTCGTCTACATAGCGCAGGGCCACCAGAGACAGGACGAGCCACACGCCCGCGTGGGCGTGGCCCGCTCGCCAGAGATCTTGACGGAGGTCGTTCTGGGCGTAGGTAGGGTCGCTGATGAGCAGCGAGAGGATGCTCGCCCCGCCTATCTCGACGGTGGGCACCAGGATCAGTAGGATGCCCGCCACCAAGCGCGATTGTGGACTCATGTCTCTCCTTCCTTCTTCTTTTGCTAGGCGCCCCGAGTAAGGAGGCTCTTCACGAGGACGACGCCGATGCGCCTTGCCACGAGGTTCGCTCCCGTTCGACGATCAGCTCCCGGACGCGCAGCTGTCCGACCTCCAGCTCCCCTATGTCGAGGCGCTCGATTCTGCCGCGCTTCACGGCCAGCGCCCGGATTGCCAAAGCACCTATGGCCGCCGCGCCCACCGCCGTTACGCCTACCGCCAGTGCACCGAGGCCCATGGCTCCAAACGCCGCCCGCCCGAACGCTACCCATGCCCCAGAGGCGGAGCGCTTCGCTTGCATCGCCGTCCGCATCTTCATAGTCCTCGCTCCTTGTCCATCATCTCTCGCATCTTGCGTTCCTCCCAGTCCTGGCCCCAGGGTCCGCCGTCGCTGAAGCCGAATACAGCCAGGGCGTGCACCCCAAAGCCGATACCCCAACCTATCAGAGGCCAGTAGAACCACCAACCACCGCCCACCAGCACGTTTATGGCGAACAGGGCGATATTGACCATCATGAAGGCGCTCGCGTGGATGTAGAAGCCTTTGATGGCCTTTACCCTAGCGTGTGCCCGTTCGTAGCGCTGTTGTTCTTGGTCCATTGCGGACTCCTCTCTTTGCATCAACCTATCGTCGGGAGGTAGCGGTATCTCGATACCATCCTCGGTTACAATCGTCGCTATCTTCACCTAAAGCGCGAAGATCCTGAACCCCGGATAATGCTGCACTCCCCTCGTTTCCGAGAAGACGACCTCATACCTCTCCACGTGGGTTGCTTCCCCGCCGGCGGCTTCGGCAACGAAGGCGCGGAACCAGTGCGAGGCCCCCTCGCCACCGTGCAGAGCTTTCTCGCTCTCCCAGAGGGTTAC
>DASQMR010000320.1:0-5534 GCA_035645375.1 Rubrobacteraceae bacterium | reverse complement strand
CTACTACTACTACCCCGCGCGATTAGCCTCTGGGTCTCCTCGACCACGCCGAGCAAGTCTTCGATCTTTATGTCTTGAATGAGCCGCGCATCTTGCCCGTCTAAGAAGACGCTCGCGCTCAAGTGATCGTGGTATCGGATTACGATCCAGGTGGGGACGCTAACCTCCCTAACCTCCGAAGCGTTATCGTTGCACACTATCAGGTGCGGGCGGAACGAAGACGCCTCCCGGTCGAGGGCCTGCGGGTCAGCGAAGCGCACCTCGTCGTTGGGGCGATCTCTTTTTGTGATGTGCGCGAGCGTCTCCCGGTACATGGTGGGCGCTACGGCTATTAGTATGCGCATGAGGTTGTGTAGACAACTCCTTCCAAACTACTCTCCTCTAGGGTCTCCACCCATACCGGAAGGCGTACAGAAGAAGATCAGCCTAGGTGCTTGCTGCTAGAACTATATGTATCCCTCTTTGATGGGAGCTAACCGGGGCGTGCAGAAAATACATGAAAGTATGTATATCTCTCTTTGCAGGGAAGGACGCAACCTTCTTCGGGTTTCCGAGAAAACGTCTTGTCGGAAGCTCGGTGAATAGAGCCTACGGGGCAGCTACCCTACCTAGTGCTGCTAGTTCCCTTGCTTTCTACTGTTGAGCAGGCTCGCGCGACGTAGTACGGCGCCCGCGGATAAGGCCGACTCCCAGGACAAAGAGACCCACCGCTAGCACCACCCCGGCAACGTAGGCTAGGTAGATCAGCGCGTTGGGCTCTGTAGCCTGTGGGGAGAGTACCGAGAGGAAGAACGCTAACGGCATCAGCAGTGCCGCTGCCGGAAAAGAGATGCGTACCACCCACCTCATGCCCTCAGAGAGGGTCGCCTCGTCGACATAGCGCAGGGCTACCAAAGACAGGACGAGCCACACGCCCGCGTGAGCGTGGCCGGCTCGCCACAGGTCCTGCCTGAGCTCATTCTGGGTGTACTGGGGGTCGGCTATGAGCAGCGAGAGGATGCTTGCCCCGCCGAGCTCGACCGTGGGCAGCACGATCAGCAGGATGCCTGCCACCAGGCGTGAGTGGGGACTCATGTCGCACCTTCCTTTCCGCATACCACCTGCTTAGAAGCAGGCGAGTTTCTACACAATCTAACGTATCCGTAAGTCGGGGGAAACGGAAGGCCTGCTACAAGCTATTGGCTACGAGGACCGTCCCCAGTAGGGAGCGGATTTCCGAGAAGACCTCTTAGCGGCAATCCGGGGAATAGAGGGGTCAGGAAGGGTGGCAGAGGCTGGAACTTACGCCCCTTATCAGGAGGTCGCCGTGCTTACGGACGTCCTCCTCTCGCTGGGGGCGAGGCGGTGCCTTTATTAGACTCCCTACCTTGAAGGTTAGACCCCCTACCTTGAAGGCGTTGAGAATCGCGCTCATCCCCTCTAACTATCTCGGCGTGCGGGTTTCCTCAGCAAACCGCTGGTGTGAGTCTCCGCAACATAAGATGCGGGCTCAGGCATCTGAGTCGAGATAAATAAGCGGGCTGGCCACAGTGAGAGACCCGCGTAAAGCCTACGGTAGTAGGGGAAGGCTTCCGGGTAAATGCAACGACATTTACCAACGTCACTACTTAAGGGCCGCAATCCGTGAGGGTTTCCAGCACCTAGCGTGCCGCGCACCACACTTAACAACTAGCATCTATAGCCTCGATCGAGACTTTCTTGTCTTTGTACAAAAGGTGTCACTTAGACTGAAATGATAAACTTGTACTGCATTTAGCAAGGGGAAAGGAGCTCCAGTGACTGACGCCGAAAGCACTGCGACGCTGACCAGATCAGGAGGGATCCTCAAATTCGTGTTGGCGACTATCGTCGGCGCCTTTTTCTTCCTCGTACCGGTTCGGGTCGGAGGCCAGTGGACCATACCGTTCGACGTTATCGTCAGCTACATCCGCGAGGGGTTCCCCGGGGCGGTAGCGCTGTACGTATTGCTCGCCATCCTCTCTTCCGTGGTGCTGACCATCGTCGCCGAGCTACAGGCGAGGGGGATGCTCGGAGTCGAGCGTCTCGATGCCGGCTACTTTAGGACCGGCCCAGCATTTCTCTTCTTAAGAATCTTGGGCGGTGTTTTCGCGATCATGATCTTCTTCCAGATCGGACCGCAGGTTATTCTCGCCGAAAGCACGGGTGGACTCATGTACAACACACTGGTGGCCTCTGTGGCGGTGATTGTACCCATCGGAGCCGTCTTCATTACATTGTTTACCGCGTTTGGAGGGCTAGAGTTCATTGGTACCCTGGCACGTCCGGTGATGCGCCCCTTGTTCAGGGTCCCCGGACGGGGAGCGCTTGACGCGATCGCTTCCTATGTCGGCAGCTACTCGGTCGGCCTCTACGTGACCAATAAGGTCTACAACGAAGGCAGGTATTCCGTGAGGGAAGCGGCGATCATCGCCACCTGCTTCTCGACAGTAAGCATGGGATTCTTCGCTGTGGTGGCCGCGACGCTGGATCTGCTGCCATACTTCCCCCTAATTTTCCTGTCTGTCACCTTGGTTATGATCATTCTAGGCGTCATTCTATGCCGGATTCCGCCCTTGTCCCGCAAACCCGACGAGTATGTGGGGGAGCCCAAGCCAGAGCAGGACTACAGCGGTAACTTGTTTAAGCACGCGGTCGATGAGGCGATCGAGAGCGTATCGAAGTCTAGAAACACCTTCATCGAGCTTCGAGACGGGTTCGTGGACGGCCTCAAACTCGCCCTGATCATCGTCCCCACGATCCTGGCCGTCGGTCTTCTGGCGATACTGCTCGCGGAGAACACTCCCATCTTCAATTGGCTGGGCGCGCCCATAGAGCCGGTCCTGACCCTGCTGGGGCTGCCCGACGCGGAGATCATAGCCCCCGCTACATTAATCGGTATCACGGAGATGTTCTTGCCGGCATTGCTCGTCACCGAGGCAGCCATCGCCGCCAAGTTTTTCATTGCCGTGCTGTCCATAAGTCAGCTCTTGTTCTTCTCAGCGGTCATTCCACTCTTGCTGGAGATAGACGTTCCGATCAAGCTGCAAGATACAATCGTTTTGTTCTTGCTGAGGACAATCATAGCAATACCGATTATCGCTGTGATCACGCACCTGATCTTCTGAGCGGGAAGGGAGTTCTTGCCGACGACAGCTCACACAATGAAGTGTTCAGCACACCGAACGGCTAGATAGCAGGCTGAGCTCAATGCAACCCTGTGAGGTTTGCGCCGCGACAGCTAAGGAGGAACGTGAGCTTGCATAGGGTTAAGAATCGAATAGACGAGCTCTACCGCTTGGGCGCGCAGGAAGATGGTGGGACCTGCCGTCTCGCCTACTCGTCGGCTGAGGCGCAAGCAATGCTCCTAGTGACCCACTGGCTGGAGGAAGCCGGACTAGAGCCTGTCCGAGATCAGTATGGAAATCTCTGGGGACTGCCACCCGGCGAGGACGGCCCTATAGTCACTAGCGGCTCTCATGTGGACACTGTTCCCAGGGCGGGCAAGTTCGACGGCGCCCTCGGGACTGTACTCGCGATCGAGTGCGCGGAGAACCTCTCTGGACCGTACGGCGTGCTTGTGTGCTCCGCCGAAGAGGGCCCGCGGTTCGGAGCAGGAACGATCGGCTCGCGCTCCTTGGTCGAGAAGCTCACTGACAAGGACTTGCAGGAGTTGCGCGATGCGGAGGGGAAGTCGGCCGCCGAAGCACGGGGGGAGTTCGTTGATCTGCTCTCCGGCATCCCTGCCTTGGCGGGCTCCGCCCTGCTCTCAAGGGTCACAGGCCATGTGGAGGTCCACATAGAGCAGCGCAGGTCACTGACGGACAAGGGCGCGGCTCTGGGCATTGCGACGGCCGTAGCCGGTCCGGTGCGCTACAACCTTCGGTTTACGGGGGCCACCGGCCACTCCGGGGAAACTCCGCCAGAGAAGCGGCGCGACGCCTTATGTTCTGCTTCTGAGACGGTTTTGCTGGCCGAACAGCTGACGAAAGAGGCGACCTCCACCGTAGTTACGGTGGCCACCGTACAGGTAAGCCCCAACTCCCTTACCGCTATTCCCGGCCGCGTAACGCTCGGAGTGGACATGCGCGGCACCGAAGAGGAAGAAATCGAGCAGGTGCGGTCACGGCTCATCAGCGGGAGCAGTAACGCAGCTAAGAAGCGCGGGGTTGAGTTCGCGGCGGACCTTCTTTCTTCCGCTGCGCCAACTACGCTTGATGATAGCTTGGTCTCCCTGGCCGAAGGCGTTTGCAGGGATTTGGGCATACAGAGCAGTAGGTGTACGAGTATGGCCGGACACGATGTGCAGCACCTGTCCGAAAGGGTTCCGGCGACACTCCTATTCGTGCCGTCCACCAACGGTGTGAGCCACGCGCCCGGAGAGGAAGTCGATTGGAGAGACGTGGAGAGCACCCTGGACGTGCTCGTCGCTCTCCTACCCAAGCTGCTACAAGTCGGCAGAGCGACGTAGCACAATGTAGAAGACGCCAACGTACAGCGAACGAAAGGACGCACGATGACCAACGAGAAAATGACCGCAAAAAGCACGACACCCACATCTCCGATCCGAGCGCCGCGGGGAACGGAGATTTCCTGTAAGGGCTGGCACCAGGAAGCGGCTCTGAGGATGCTCATGAACAACCTCGACCCCGAGGTCGCCGAGCGCCCCGAAGATCTCGTCGTCTACGGTGGTACTGGCAAGGCCGCCCGCAACTGGGAGAGCTTCTGGGCCATAGTGAGCGCTCTGCAGGGCTTGGATGAAGACGAAACCCTCCTCGTCCAGTCCGGTAAACCCGTGGCGATCTTCAAGACGCACCCGTGGTCTCCGAGGGTCTTGATCGCCAACTCGCTGCTGGTACCGGACTGGGCGGACTGGGAGACCTTCCGGGAGCTCGAGAAGGCGGGGCTAACGATGTACGGTCAGATGACCGCAGGATCCTGGATCTACATCGGCACTCAGGGCATCCTGCAGGGGACTTACGAGACCTTCGCGGCCTTAGCCGAGCAGCGCTTCGGCGGAACCTTAAGGGGGAGGGTATGCCTGACTGCGGGCCTCGGAGGCATGGGCGGCGCTCAGCCGCTCGCCATTACCATGAACGAGGGCGTAGCTTTATGCGTCGAGGCTGACCCGGAGCGCACGCAACGCCGCCTCGAGAGTGGTTACCTGGACGAGAAGGCCGAGGATCTAGGTGCCGCTCTTGAGCGTGCTGAAGAAGCCAAGCGCGAAGGAGAGCCCCTGTCAATCGGCATTCCGGGTAACGCTGCTGATGTCTTCCCCGAGTTGCTCGAGCGAGGTTTCGCCCCGGATGCTGTGACGGACCAGACCTCAGCCCACGATCCCTTGGGCGGATATATCCCAGCTGGCTACAGTCTGGAAGAAGCGACCGAGCTGCGAGAGAGTGATCCCGAGCGCTACGTTGAGGAGGCCCGCGCCTCGATGGCTCGCCACTGCGCGGCGATGGTGGGCTTCATGAACGAGGGCGCTGACGTCTTCGACTACGGCAACAACCTGCGCGCCGAGGCCACGCTCGGCGGCT
>DASQMR010000319.1:0-30878 GCA_035645375.1 Rubrobacteraceae bacterium | reverse complement strand
CTCTTCCTCGGCCAAGATCGCCTCCTCGACGGCCGGAGGGACCGGGCGGTCCTCGGAGGGAGCCTCCTCGCCACGCCCCTCGAGAATCGAGTCGGAGATGAGGCGTGAGATCAGGTTGATCGCTCGTATGGCGTCGTCGTTGCCCGGGATCACGTAGTCAACGACGTCAGGGTCGCAGTTGGTGTCGGTGAGCGCGACGACCGGAATCTTGAGTCGGTTGGCCTCCTTGACGAGCAGTTCCTCACGTTTGGGATCTATTACGAAGACGGCCCCTGGCAGACGCTCCATCTCAGTCAGGCCGGCGAAGTTGCGCCTAAGCTTCTGGTACTCGCGGGTCAGTGCGAACCATTCACGCCCGCTCCGCTCCTCCTCGGGCGTCTCCTCCACTCTTTGAGCAAGCGACGTGAAGTACACGATGCGCGGCTGGATAGTCTGAAAGTTGGTCAGCATTCCGCCGATGTAGCGCTCCACTACATAGGGTTGACCGCTGCGGACGGCCTCTTCGGCGACGGTCAGTTGAGCCTGCTTCTTGGTACCGACGAAGAGAACCTCACGTCCAGCCTCGGCAACACCCCGCACGAAGTTCCGAGCCTGGTCGAGAAGGGTGAGCGTTTGATCGAGGTCTATTATGTGAACGCCAGCGCGCTGGGCGAAGACGTACTTCTTCATCTTCGGGTTCCACCGCTTTGCCTGGTGACCGAAGTGGACCCCGGCCTCGAGCAGCTCTCTTACACCGATCTGCTGTGCTGTGCTCTGCAACTCTGTTCTCCTTCTTTCAGGTGGTTGAACCTCCGCCCGCGCCTTGCAATCCGAGAAGAGTCGATACTAGACTTCTGCGGACCACCACCTGGGCTGTTAGGCCCTCTGGCGGGCGTGTGTGATCAAAACTCCGCAGATGGTAGCACAGCGGGGCGCTCGCTACTAGAAAAAGAACTGTCTAACTGAAGGCCTCCTGCCAGTTGCCGAGGGTCGTTGAGGAGTTCTTGGGGCGTTTGCGCAGCTTGGTCAAGGCGTCGCGCAGGATCTGGCTAATGCGGCCTTCAGTGAGGTTCAACGGTTTTGCCGATCTCCTTTAGAGTGAGATCCTCATAGATCCTCATAGAAGTAGAAAGTCGCGACGACCTGCTCTTGCTCATCTAGGTCGCTTATCGCGCTGGCAAGGTGACCGCGCACCTCCTCTACGTTGGTCTGAGACTGGGATTCACCGCCGTGGGATCTTCGACGAGCGCCCCGTACTCGACGCCCGAGCCTCCGTCGCGCTCCAGACGAGCGTCGGGAGAGGCGACCTGGGCGCGAGAGTACAGGTCCAGAAAGCCTCGGTACTTAGAGAGCTTCTGCACCGCCTCTTCAGCAACCTCGTCCTCCGTTGGGAGACGACTGCGCTCTTGAGAAAGCCTGAGGATCGCCTACTCTACTTCCTGTGCGCGCAAACGTACACGCCGGGGCACCCAGTCTTGGCTCCGGATCTCATCCAGGATGGCCACCGAATCTTAGAGATAGCTTACGACTCGACCTTGGCTTTCTTACCAGGCCGGTCTGGATCGAAGGTCTCTATGGCGTCTAGCAGCCCCCAGTACGCCCCAGGAGATTATGTCCTCCTGCGAAGAGGAGCCCGGCAAGCCTACTCCAACATCCACCTCAACTTCGACTGGCAAGGCATACACCCCGATGACGGACAGACTGTGTACGCGGCATACGGACATATCTTCTTTGCTCTTCCCCCACACGGCGTTACTAAAAGCCGACAGCGTTACTCGCCATCGCCCCTGCACAGCCTCTTCTTACCTCAGAAAGCCTTATAATTGTAAAGGAACATCTTTTCCTACATGTATACTAAAACGCTTTCCTGCACGGTCGCCTGAAACCTGCCTCTTTGAGGGCCGCGCGTTAGAAAGCGTCCTCAGGTTGCGGAACTGGGGTTTGCCCGATCTTGGCCAGAGAATGCCGACGACATCGAAGCGCATCGGGTCGAAATCGTCCGAGGAACATTCTCCCTTCTCTGCGAAAACTGTTCGGCCGTCTGACTTATGCGTCCTTGTTTGCGGGACGTTACTGCCTCAAGCGGATCTCCAAAGCCTATACCTCTTCGTAGCTTGACTTCGCGGAAGACGAGAGTCGTGCCATCTTTGAGGATCAGGTCTACCTCCCCGTAGCGCGTCTGGTAGTTACGCTCGAGTATCGTGTACCCTTTCTTCACAAGATACTTGAGCGCCAGAGTCTCGCCCCGCTCGCCTACCCCTCGTAAGTTCGGATCAGGAGACACCAGCGTAGCTCAGACGGTGTGTCCTGCACGGTCCAGCCTCCCGCAAGGAGGCCCGATGCTCCCGTGTCCCATACCCTTTGTTGCGCTCAAAGCCGTAATTCGGATACCGTTTGGCGAGAGCGAACATCGCCCCGTCACGCAACACCTTAGCCAGCACGCTCGCCACAGCGACCGCGGCGCTGCTGCTGTCCGCCCTGGGTTGACATTCGATCTCGGGGCCGAGCTTCAAGTTGCCGTCCGCCAGGTAACAACCGCTGTGTGAGCGTACATTTTCGAGAGCCCGCTTGAGAGCCTCTTTATTCGCTGCGCCCACCCCATAAGCATCGATCCACCACGCCGGAAAAGTCACACAGGAGATGGCTTGGGCGCCTTCGAGCACTTCCCCGTAGAGTTTCTCCCGAAGAGCTGGCCTGAGCACCTTGGAGTCGTCAATGCCCGCTACCTCCACCTCCCCAAGAACGACCGCCGCCGCTACCAGCGGACCAGCAAAAGCTCCGCGTCCGGCCTCATCCGCCCCGGCCAGCGGGCCGCCCCGCTCCGCTATCCAGGCGGCGTCGAACGCGTAGAGGGCGCCGCTCGGAGAGCGGCGCCCTCTACCTACAAAGTTCCCCACTGTGTTTACTGCGGCTTTTAAGTAGCCTTCTTGACACGGGCCTTCTTCCCAACCTTCTCCCGGATGTAGTAAAGCTTCGCCCGCCGGACAGCGCCGCGCGAGACCACGTCTATACCCGCGATCTTCGGCGAGTGTAGTGGAAAGATTCGCTCGACCGGGACCCCGAAAGAGTTCTTGCGCACGGTGAACGTCTCGTTGATACCGCCGCCCTTGCGCTGAATACACAAGCCCTCGAAGTTCTGGACTCGCTCTCTGTTACCTTCGATAACGCGGTAGCGTACCCTGACCGTGTCTCCTGCCCTGAACTGCGGCAGCCTGCCTTGTTCTATGTCCTCGCTCGTAATCACGCTTGTCTCCTCTCGTGGATAATAACTGGAACCTCGAGCGCGATATGGTTCTACTCCGCCTCGTTGCGCCCGATAGCCCTGGCCTCGGCCCGAGCCGTCGCCCTTCCGCGGGCCTCTTCTCGACGCCAGACGCGAATCCGCTCATGGTTGCCGGATAATAACACGGCCGGCACCTCCTCTCCATCCCAAACGGCGGGCCTTGTGTACTGCGGTGGGCCCAGTTCATCCTCGCGAGAGAACGACTCCCCCACGAGGCTCTCCGAGTTTCCGAGCGCACCATCAAGCAACCTTATAACCGCGTCTGCGAGAGCAGCAGCCACGATCTCACCACCCGAAAGTACAAACCTCCCCAGCGAGACAGCCTCACTCGCGAGCGCAGCCCGTACACGCTCGTCCATCCCCCCGTACCGTCCGCAGACTATGGTCAGCCCGCTCCCGCCTTCGAGTCCTTGCGCGACCTGCTGGACGTAGCCCTGCTCCAGCTCTCGCCCTCCGGGCTCGGTGACCACGACGCGCCTCCGCTCGCGAACCTCGCGGGCCGGAACGCCGTAAACCTCCTCAAAGGCCCTGACCACCACATCCGCCCGTACTATCATCCCCGCACCGCCCCCGAACGGCGCGTCGTCTATCCGACCACTGGGAGCGTGCTTCCGCAGGTCGAACGTCCTCAACACCACCAATCTTCGCTCGATAGCCCGTCCTACCACCCCGACGCGCAACGTAGCCTCAACCGCCTCCGGAAAAACGCAGAAGACGTCTATGCTCCTCACTCTTGTGCCTCCAAAGGGTTCGCGATGATACGCCCCCCCTCAAGGTCTACCTCTGGCACGTGCTCGTAGGTGAAGGGTAGGTAGCGCTCCTGGCCTTCGTCGCTCACCCTCAGGATCTCATGCGCGGGAGTATCGAATATCTCCGTTACGCTACCTAGATACTCGCCCGAAACATCGAACACATCGAGTCCTACAAGGTCGCCCACGTAGAATTCTTCTTCCTCCGGGGAGTCTAACTCTTGACGCTCCAAACGCATCTCGAAGCCACGCAAGGACGCCGCAAGCATGCGATCTGTTATGCCTTCCAAGTCCACAAGAAAGCCTTTCGGTGTCTCGCGCGCGGAGAGTATACGATACCTCTTTCCATTGACCTCGGGCTCGACGCCCACTCTAAGATGACGCCCAGAGCCCGGAGCCTGGACTCTCATAGTACCCCTTACCCCGTGAGGAGAGGCAATGACCCCGATTACGATCGGGTCGACGAACTCGACCACGGCTTTTAGTCCGCAACCTCCACGTTAACGCGCCTATCAAGCTTTACGGAGGCCGCCTTAACCACCGAGCGGATAGCTTTAATAGTTCTGCCCTGCCGCCCGATGACCTTGCCAATGTCGTCGGGCGCAACATGCAGGGTGAGATCCACTCTTGAATCCGTCTCCCTCGCCTCTACCTTGACTCTCTCCGGCTCGTCCACCAGGTTGCGAGCCAGAAAGAGGAGCAGGTTCTCGAGTTGGCGCAAGTCGACTCCTCCAGTTTTAGAGGGCACCGGAAATCTTCAGTAGCTTCTTGACCTGGTGCGTAGGCTGAGCGCCCTTACCAAGCCACTCCCTAGCCTTCTCGACGTCCACGTTAATCTCCGAAGGCTGAGTAAGAGGATTGTACGTCCCGACGCGATCTATAAACGCCCCGTCGCGCGGGCTCCTCGCGTCAGCCACCACTATCCTATAGAAGGGAGCCCTCTTGGAGCCATGCCTCGCCAGCCTTATCTTTACTGCCATTACTACCTCACCTCTCAGTTATTTCATGTTGAACGGCATGCGCGGCATCCGTCTCGGCGCGCCGCTCTTGCCCATCTGCTTCATCATCTTCTGCATCTGCTGGAACTGCTTGACGAGCTTCTGAACATCCTGCTGAGTCGAGCCGGAACCGCGCGCTATCCTACGCGCCCGGCTCGGATTCTGCAACAGCCTGGGGTTCCGACGCTCCTGAACCGTCATAGAGGTTATCATCGCCTCGACCCTTGAGAGTGCCTTGTCGTCCAGATCGTCCAGGTTCGCCCCCTGAAGCTGCTTGTTCAGACCCGGGATCATGCCGAGCAGACTTGAGAGAGGCCCCATCTTTTTTATCATCTGCATCTGCTTGAGAAAGTCTTCAAAGTCGAACTTGCCCTGCAAGAGCTTCTTGCTCTGCGACTCGGCCTCCTGGCGGTCCATCTGCCCCTCGGCCTTCTCGATAAGGGTGAGCACGTCCCCCATCCCTAAGATGCGACCCGCCATGCGGTCCGGGTAGAAGTAGTCGAACTCGCTCATCTTCTCGCCCTCGCTGGCGAACTTGATCGGCCGTCCTGTCACCGAGACCACCGAGAGAGCAGCCCCTCCGCGCGCGTCGCCGTCGAGCTTCGTCAAAACCATCCCGTCGAAGTCTGCGTACTCCTGGAACGCCTTGGCCACCTCAACCGCGTTCTGCCCAGTCACTACGTCCAGCACCAGCAAGACCGAGTGAGGCTTCACCCCCTGCCGGACGCGCTTGATCTCCTCCATCATGTCTTGGTCGAGTACCTGACGTCCCGCCGTATCCACGATGACGAAGTCATAGCCGCCATCCCGCGCCGCCTTCACGCCCCGCTCGGCGATCTCCTCAGGTTTGGGTTCTGTCCCCTCCGTATATACCGGGACGTTGAGCTCCTTGCCGAGTTGCTGAAGCTGGTCTATCGCAGCCGGCCGATAAGTATCGCAAGCCACCAGATACGGATGCTTCCCGAGCTTCCTCACGAAGAGGGCGAGCTTACCGGCGGTCGTCGTCTTCCCGTGACCGTTCAGGCCCGCGAGCATCACCGTGGTAGGCGGCCTGGACGCGAACGAAAGTTTGCTCGCCTGCCCCCCCATGAGGTTCGCGAGCTCCTCGTTGACTATCTTCACGACCTGCTGGCCCGGGCTCAGGGCTTTCGAAACCTCAGCGCCTGTCGCCCTCTCGCGCACGTTGCTAACGAACTCCTTGACGACGGCATAGTTCACGTCCGCCTCAAGCAGGGCCAGACGTATCTCGCGCGTTACCTTCTTCACCTGGTCCTCGGTGAGGTTGCCGCTACCACGTACCCCGTCGAGGGCCGACCCGAGCCTCTCGCTTAATGTATCGAACACTTACAGATCTCCAAACAGCGCTTCCGCGAACTCTCGCGCCTCGAACGGATGCAAATCACCTATCTGCTCACCAACCGAGATCATCTTTATAGGTACCCCCACTTCGTCGGCAATAGCCAGCGCGATACCGCCCTTCGCCGTCCCGTCTAGCTTGGTCAGGATGATCCCGGTGACACCCGCGACCTCCTGAAAGAGCTTGGCCTGCCTCAGCCCGTTCTGCCCCGTTGTCGCGTCGACCGTAAGCAGCACCTCATGCGGCGCACCCGGCAACTGGCGGTCTATAACGCGCCGCACCTTGTCGAGCTCCGCCATGAGGTTGACCTTGGTGTGCAGCCTCCCAGCGGTATCGATAAGGAGCACATCAGTGCCGTCACTTTTGGCCTCTTCGACCGCCTCGTGCGCTACAGAAGCAGAGTCCGCGCCCCGCTCGCGCGCGACAACCTTCGCCCCGGTCCTCTCGCCCCAGGTCTGGAGCTGCTCGATGGCCGCCGCCCGGAACGTATCGCCCGCCGCGAGCATGACCTTACCGGGCAAGAAGCTGACAAGCTTTCCGATGTTGGTCGTCTTTCCCGTGCCGTTGACCCCGACCATCAAGACCACCGTGGGTTTGTTCGAAAGATCCATCTCGACCGGGCGGGCCAGCATACGGGTGGCGTGCTGGACCATCAACTCTCGAAGCTCCATGCCGCTGGTAATGCTCCTCTCCAGCGCCTCCTGCTCCAGCTCGGCAACGAGCTTCGCCGTTGTCTGCACCCCGACATCGGAGGTGATGAGGATCTCTTCGACCCTCTCCCAGAACTCCTCATCCTCCGCGTCCTTGAACTCGGCCATCGCTGCGTTTAACTGTCCGACGAATGACTCCCGGCTTCGACGCAGGCCCTGACGCAAACGCCTGACCCAACCAACCGATTGCTCAGTAGCAGCTTCCGTCGCAGCCTCTACCTCTTCCGCCGTGAGGGGCTTCTCAGCCGGTGGGACACCCTTATCGTCAGCTACCGGAATCTCCGGCGTGTCTATACCTTCTCTATCCTCAACAGCTGGAGCGGAAGGCGTCCGAACAGAGGTTGCCACGGCAGGCCCGACCTCTTCTTGGGCAGCCTCCGTCTCCTGCTCGGGCTGCTCAGTATGGGCGCCGGACTCCTCCGGTTTCTTCCCGGATCTTCTGAAGAAATTACGCCATGATCTGCCCATAATGCGGTGTCTTTATACTCCCGTTAAATGCTTCGATACGACGACCGTGGCGCCGGAAGAGTCCTGGGTCGCTCCGTAGAGCACATCCGCCGCCGCCATCGTCCTTTTCTGGTGCGTTACCAGCAAAAATTGCCCGTCCGCCCTGTAAGAGTCTATCACAGAGAGGAAACGTGACAGGTTAAGGTCGTCCAAGGCAGCCTCTGCCTCGTCGAGCATACAGAACGCCCTCGGGCCGGTCTTCGCCCTCCCAAGAAAGATCCCGAACAAGAAAGAGAGCGCGAGCAGCGATCGCTCTCCACCCGAGAGCACCCTCAAAGGTCTCCACCCGCGGCTCTTTAGCCTCAGCCCGATCTCCACTCCCTCCTCGGAGAGCTCGAGTTCACCCTCCGCTCCCTCCATCATTCGCGGCACCATGTCCTTGAACGCCTGTCGCACCCCCTTGAACGTCGCTTTGAACCGCGCCTCTATCTCCCCGTCCACGTCGCGTATGATCTGCTCGATGTCCGTGGCAGCCGCCTCGGCATCCGTCCGCTGTGCGGAGACAAACTCGTAGCGCTCACGAAGCTGCCCCTCTTGGCTTATAGCGAGAAGGTTCACGTCCCCAAAGTTCTTTAGCCTGCGGGCGAGGCGTCCTCTCTCCGCATCAGATCCTTCAGGGAGATTCTCGGCAGCGTCGCGAGCGGTCTCAAGGGTCGCGCCCCATTCCTCCAAAACCTCCGCCTCCGCGGCTCTGGCCGCCTCCGCAGCCCTGAGGAGCTCGCCGTGCAACGCGTCAATCTCTGACTTCACCCTTGCCAGTTCCCCAGTTACTATCCCGGCCTCTCCTGCCGCCTTGCTTCGTCTCTCCGAGATCCCGCTCCGCTCCTCGGCCGCCCCGAAGCGCGAGCGCCGCAACCGCACGATTCGCTCTCGTGCCGCCCCGTCGAGGCGCCGAGCCTGCTCTACTGCCATACGCGTCATGCTCGCCACGTACGCCTCAGCATCCGCGCCCTTCGTGGCGCCTTCGAGGATAGCCAACCCGCGCGACACTCTAGCCTGTCTCTCTCTTACATTCTCCAGATCCACCCGCGCCCGCGCGAGCTCCCCGCTTGATTCCTGGGCAACTGCATATGCTGATTCCGCCTTAGTTAGAGCGGCGCGTAGTATCGTTTCGGCCCTTACTTCCTCGTCCTGTGCCTCTCGCAGTTCTTTCTCAGAGGCAAGGATCTTCGCCTCGATATCGCGAAGTTCCCTCTCGTCTCTGGATCTCTGCGAGCGCATAGACTCTATCTTCTTCACCCTCCGCCCCGCCTCGAAGGTGAGCAACCGGACGAGTCGCGGCATTCTCGTTACAGCAGAGGACAAGGCTTGTGTTACAACGCTCGCGCCTTCTAGCCGTGACGAGACCGATGCAACAGCCTCTCTGAAGTCATAGAGGTCCTCCCCAACTCGGTTCTTCAACAAGTCAAGACGCTCTTTCTCTGCCGCGAGGCGAGCTTGCCGGTAGAGGGTACCGGGAACGTGCCGGCTCGCGCTCGTTCTTGTAAAACGCAAACCTTCGCGCGTAACCGCCACATCGTGGCCGCTCTCAGGAGCCTTCCGGTCGTCTCCCGTCAAGACGTATGCTCCTCCCAGAAGACGCTCTACAGCCTCTGTGTAGGAGCTGTCGAGAATCTCCACGCACTCCAGGAGAGACTTCCCTGGTGATGCGCCGTTCTCTGGTGGTGCTTCTGCGTCCAAACGTACGATCACACGTTCTACGGAATCCCCCGAGAGAAACTCGATGCCCTCGTCAATGTTCTCGACCAGCACGCCGTCTGCCAACTCGCCGAGGGCTGCCTCGACCGCGGCCTCGTAACCCGGCAGGGGCCGCACAACCTCATAGAGCCGCAAGACTCCGTTTCTGTTCTGACCAGAGGTTCTTAGCGCTCGGACCTCGGCTTCTGCCCTTCCTATCAGCGCTGAAACTGCTCCCCTGCGCCTATCCGCCTCAGCCGCGCGTTCCGCCGCAGCCTCACGCAGCTCCCCCAACCAGCTGAATACATCCGCCGCCCGCGCCCGCGATTGCTCCGCCCACGCTTGCTCCTGCGCAAACAGAGCTCCCTCTCCTTCCATCTCCCGCAAACGCACCAGGGCCGCCTCGTCCAAGAAGTTCCGTTTCCGAAGACGTTCCATCGTACTCCCGCGCCTCTCGCACAGGCCTTCAAGCTCCTCTGAGAGCCTTACTACCCTACCGGGTGCAGCAGCGTGCTCCTTGCGTCCCCGCGCCACACGCTCTTCCAGCTGTGCGAGAGTCTCTTTCCTCCGTGCATGCTCTCTCTCCAGCGATTCGACCATCTCTTCAAGCTTCCGCATCTTCGATCTGGCCTCCCCAAGCTCGGTCTGGAGGCCCTGTATCAGGTGTGACCTATCCTTCACACGCCCTCGCACACCCTCTAGCCGCAGCGAGGTCCTTTCGGCGCGCAGGGCCTCCACGCGCAACCCCTCCGACCTGTTCTCCAGCCCCCGTATAGCCTCCTCGGCCTCCCGAACCCGGTACCCTAACTCCGTCTCTTCGGCCTCTAACCGCAACCCCTCTTCCTGCAGGCCCTCCCGCTTGGCCCGCAATGCCTCCTCCGTCTCTTCGAGACCTCGTAAGAGCTTACGTTTTTCATCTAGACCCCTTGTAGCTACCCTGTACAGGTATGCGAGAGAGAGCTCCCGATAACGGGTTTCAAGATCACGGTACTCGCGAGCCGAGATGGCCTCTGCTTCTATCCTCCGCAATTGGTCCGAGAGTTCGGTCTCTAGCTGACGCGTGCTCTCCAGCTTCGCCGCGGCGCGTTCGAGCCTCCGAGCCGCCGCCATCCGACGCCTCCGGAAGACCCCCAAACCCGCCGCCTCTTCAAGCGCCATCCGGCAAGCTGCGGCACCTCCGGAGACTATGGAGTCTACAGCCCCCTGCCGCAGTATACTGTGCCGCCCCAACCCCGCCTCGCCTGCGGCCGCCCGTACGTCGGCCAGACGAGCACGGACGCCGTTGATCCTGTACTCCGTCTCCCCGTCGCGCGAGACCCTGCGCGCCAGCGAGACTTCCCCGTACGGCAGGGAGATGGCACCATTGGCGTTGTCCAGTACTAACGTAACCTCCGCCGCTCCTGCCGCCGGCAGACGTTCCGAGCCGGAGAAGATCAGCTCGCTCATGGAGCCCGCCCGCAACAGGCTTGGACTCCCCTCCCCAAGCGCAAACAGCACAGCATCGGTGACGTTGCTCTTCCCCGACCCGTTCGGCCCGACGATCACCGTGATCCCCCCGGTCAGCGGCATCCGTACCGGACGGGCAAACGTCTTGAAGCCTTTTATGTAAATAGCCGAGAGCACTAGGTGCGCATTCTACGCGGTTTTAATCTCCAGAGCACGAAGAAAAGTGCAGCAAACGGCTGTCCAAGAACCACCAGTGAGCATAAGTAACCTTTTCCGAGAGCTACGTTTTCCGAAATTCACGAAAACTCTTGTATTAGCGTGAAGATTCCGAACGCCGCAAAGAGTTTTGGGTAAAACATCGCAGCCACGTAAGAAAGTTGGAACATTACTATAGATCCCTTTCTCTTAGTAGTATGTCGACCGAAGAGATCTCGGAAGACGAAGCGAAATTAATGGCGGTAGATAGAAACCTTATTAAACAAGTTGGCTTCTGTGCTGACTGCTACGGAGCTGAAGCTAGGCTTGCTGGTAGCTCCCGCGGGTTGGCACTTTGGATAGCCCCTTCAGAACTCGACAGCGAAACCTCAGCGAAAGCACAACTGCAGCTTGTCTCACAACTCATAGGCGACAATGCAGAGACAACTCAAGAACAAAGAAGCACGGTAAAGACTATCGGAGTTTTTATCTCCTCACGGCCCGAAGAAGTACTGATGTAGCCAGGAATAGCGCTCCGAGAGCTCCGAGCTAATTGGCATAATCGACACCCCTCTCCTTCTTTAGTTCTTCGTTGCGCCAGGAGAGCTACGCACCTACGTGAACCTCGACCGTGGAGCGAGTCACGGGGCGGACGCCGAGTATTTCGAGCGCGGCGCGGGCAGCGGCCTGTTCACTCTCCTTGATGGAGTTACCCTCGCCGGAAGCTACTTCTCTACCGTCGACTGAAACAGCACTGGTGAAGCTCGGTCGGTGGGGTGGTCCGTGCTTGGCCTGCACACGGTAGGTCGGGCGTAGGCCCTCGGCCTGCAAAGTCTCCTGCAAGAGCGTCTTCCAGTCCCGTAGCTCGTCTGTGTCCACCTCGGAAGGGTTGAAGATCTCATCTATCGTTCTGCAGACAAGATCTTTGTCTATGAGATACGCCGCCCCTATAATCGCCTCGACCGTATCCGCGATAACCGAGTCATTTATTATCGAGCTATCGATGTTCTCTTCGATCGCCTCGCCCTGTCCGACGGTCGCAAGAAAGGATTTCCTAACCAGATGCGCCCGGATGCGCGTAAGATCCCCCTCCAAGAGCTCCGGGTAGCCATGAAAGACCAGTTCAGCCACCCTGCTGTTGAGGACTGAGTCGCCTAGGAACTCCAGGCGGCCGTTAGAGTCGTAAGGGTCCGCCACGCTCGGATGCGTGAGCGCACGCTGCCTCAAAGGCTCTGGGAGTATGTTTATGAGGTCTCTTATTGGCATCTTCGTTCCAGGTTATTCTACACCAGAGAAGGCAACTACTATATTGTGCCCGCCAAAGCCCATCGAGTTAGAGAGGGCCGCCTTCAAATCAGGCACCTCCCTAGCCTCCTTTACGTAATCAAGGCTCTCACAGTCCTCCGCTAGCTCCTCCAGGTTAATCGTCGGAGGCAGCACCCCACGGTCGAGCGCGAGGGCACACATGATCCCTTCCATCGCTCCAACCGCCCCGAAGGAGTGCCCCGTCATCGACTTCGTCCCAGAGACGGCCGCGTGCGGTAGAAACCGTGAGATAGCCTTCGTCTCCGGCCCGTCCCCTGTCGGCGTCGAGGTCGCGTGCGCGTTGACGTGCCCAATATCATCGGCGGATATCCCGCCGTCTTCAAGCGCCAGCCGCATCGCTCGCTCCACTCCGCGCCCCTCGATGTCCGGGGCGGTGACATGGTACGCGTCCGTGGCGCGGCCGTAACCAGCGACCCTCGCTATCGGCTCGGCGCCGCGGCGCTCGGCGTGCTCCAGGCTCTCGAGAATAAGCGCGCCGGCGCCTTCGCTCATCACGAACCCGTCCCGGCCCGCGTCGAACGGGCGGCTCGCGCGCTTCGGCTGGTCGTTGCGCGTACTAATCGCCCTAATAGCGCAGAAGCCGGCCATGCTCAACGGCGTGATTGGGGCCTCGGCGGCTCCGGCGATGACCACGTCCGCGTCTCCCCGGCGGATCAGCTCAAGCCCCTCGGCTACGGCTTCGCCGCCGGTGGCGCAGGCGAGTACCGGGCACTGGGTTGGGCCCGTCGCCCCCAGGGCTATCGCTAGCTGGCCCGCGGCCATGTTCGGCACCATCATGGTGATGAGGAAAGGGCTTACACGCCCCGGTCCCTTCTCGTGCAGAATCTGGTATTCCCGCTCCCAGGTCGAGAGTCCCCCGATGCCTGTTCCGAGCACGATGGCTACGCGTTCCGGCGTCTTCTGGATGGTCTCGGAGATGCCAGCGTCCTCGACGGCCTGGAGCCCCGCTGCGACGCCCAACTGGGCGAAGCGGTCCATTCGGCGGGCATCCTTCTTCTTTATAAAATCAGTCGGGTCGAAGCCCCAGCACTCACCCGCGATGTGAGAGGGGAACGGTGAGGGATCGAAGAGTGTTATCTCGCCTATTCCACTCTTGCCGTGAAGCGCCGCATCCCAGAAGTTCTCAGCACCGGTACCAAGCGGTGTGACCGCCCCCAGGCCGGTGACGAAAGCGTGTCCCCGTCCTTTTGATGGGGCCTCTGTCACGCCGCCTGATGCTCCGATACGTACTCCACAGCCTCATCGACCGTGGTAATCTTTTCGGCTTCCTCGTCCGGGATCTCCATCCCAAACTGCTCTTCAAGCTCCATGATTAGCTCTACAAGGTCTAAAGAGTCAGCCTCCAAATCCTCCCGGAAGGAAGCTTCAGGCGTCACGTCTCCCTCGTCCACCCCGAGCCTGTCGGCGGTGATCTCCTTGATCTTCTCCAGTATCTCGTCCCGTCCCATATCAAGTCTCCTTACGAGCGTCGCGACCTCCGAAACAGCTACCTGCGCGCTTCCGCACGCAAGATAGCGCGTAGTGTAGCGCAAATCACCCCTACTGCATAACCATGCCACCATCTACGGCTATCGTCTGTCCCGTAATGTAGGCGGCTCTATCGCCCGCAAGGAAGGCGACGGTCTCGGCAATCTCCTCAGTCTCCCCGAACCTGCCCGCCGGGACCTGATTTAGAATCCGCTCCTTGACACCCTCCGCCAGCACGCCGGTGAGTTCCGTCTCTACGTATCCCGGCGCAATCACGTTGGCGGTGATGCCACGGTTCGCGACCTCACGCGCTGTGCTCTTGGTGAAGCCAATAATACCGGCCTTGGAGGCAGCGTAGTTTGCCTGTCCCGCGTTCCCGAGTAACCCGACGACCGAGGAGATGCTGATAATCCTCCCCCACCGAGCGCGCACCATCCCTCGCAGGACCGCGCGTGTACACAGATACGTACCCTTCAAGTTCGTCGCGATCACGTCGTCAAACTCCGCGTCCTTCATCCGCATGAGGATATTGTCACGAGTGGTCCCGGCGTTGTTGATTAGGATCTCTACCGGCCCGAAAGCCTCGGCTACTCCCTTTACCAGCGCATCGACGTCCGCCGCCTCGGCCACGTCCCCTTTTATGGCCTCACACTCCGCTCCGGCCTCTTGTACGAGCTTACGCGTCTCCTTGGCGGCTGCGTCGTTGGAGCGGTAGGAGATGGCAACCTTTGTCCCTTCTCTCGCGAGCCTAACGGCGATGGCGCGGCCTATCCCGCGACCGCCACCGGTTACCAGGGCTACCCGTCCCTCCATTACTCCCCCTCCACCTTCTCGGCGAACGCGAACATCAGATCCGCCTCGCATACACGCTCGCCGTTCACGGTCGCGGCACCCTTGCCGCGTCCCACGCTACCCTTGAGGCGTGAGATCTCCACCTCCATCCTCAGCACGTCACCCGGGATGACCTGCCGGCGGAATCTCACGCCGTCTATCCCCGCGAAGAGCGCGAGCTTACCGCGAAACTCCTCTTTAGCCATCACCCCAACCGCCCCGACCTGCGCCATTGCTTCGACGATGAGCACGCCCGGCATTACCGGGTAGTCCGGGAAGTGCCCCTCAAAAAACGGCTCGTTCTGCGTGACGTTCTTTATGCCGACCGCCCGTAGGCCAGGCTGTATCTCCTCGATTCTGTCTACCAGCAGGAATGGGTAGCGATGCGGGATAAGCTCGCGTATCGTCGCCGGCCCGAGCGGCGTCTTCATACGAGAACCTCCTTCGCCGCACGCCCCTTTATCTCCACGTCGCGAAAGTCCCTCAACATCCTGATAAGCGTCCCGCCTCCAGCCTCGACGACCTCCTCGACACCTAGTGAAGCGAGCCTCTCGACTACCGCGATCCACCGCACCGGGGAGAGCATCTGGTCTTGGAGGGCGAGCCGAACGTCGTCCGCCTTCGCTAATATTGCGCCGTCCATCCCGCTTATCATCGGTATCTTCGGGTCCTCCAGCGTTACTATCGCGAGGAGTTCGTTCATGTGTATCGCAGCTTCTTGCATGAGAGGAGAGTGAAACGCCCCCGCGACGTCCAGCTTCCGCTTCTTGCCACCGACCTGCCCCGCGACCTCTTCGAGAGCGTACCCTTCGCCGGAGATCACCGTTTGACGCGGGCTGTTGAAGTTAGCCGCGACTACGGTACCTCCGGCTGCGTTTACTGCCTCCAGAACCTCCCGCGCACCGGCTCCGATGATCGCCGTCATTCCTCCTGGACTCTCCGCAGAGGCCTCGTTCATCAACCGGTCTCTCTCCGCCACAAGCCTTACCGCATCCTCGAGCCCTAAGGAACCGGCCGCGTAAGCCGCCGCGTACTCACCCAACGAGTGCCCGGCAACGACGTCCGGCTTGATACCGCTCTCCCTGATCCTGTGCAGAGTATCTACCGAGGTCGCAAATACGGACAGCTGGTAAGGAACCTCTCTATTTCCGACCCGAGCCTCGACGGCCTCGCGAACCCCAGGGTCGGAGACTTCACCACTCGCGGTGCCTTGCCCGGGGAATATTATGGCTAACCTCAGCGCCAAGTGCCCTCCCTAGATCCTATACAAGTTCGCAGCCCACGTGAGACCCGAACCGAACCCTACGGTGATTACATACCGCCCCGGTTCGAAGTCTTCGTAAATATCAGGGTAAGAGATAGGTATACTCCCCGCAGACGTGTTCCCATACCGGTCTACGTTTACTATCACCCTCGCCTCCGGTATCCGCATCTTCCTAACCGCAGCTTGTATTATGCGTGCGTTTGCTTGATGAGGGATCACGTATTGGACTTCTTCGGGATTCACGCCATTGCGGGCGAGGAGCTTCTCGACCATCTCCGGGAAGATCCTTACGGCGAACTTGAAGACTTCGCGACCATTCTGGTAGAGCTTCTCTTCAGCGCCAGGGTGGCCGGCGCGCAGGAGTGGGGCCATCCGGCCGTCGGCGCCGAGGATATGGTCCACGAACCCAGACTCACCATCGCCTTTTTCGAGGACGACTGCGCCGGCCCCGTCGGCGAAGAGAACGGCCGTAGAGCGGTCGTTCTGGTCCACGATCTTGGTCATCGCATCCGCCCCGATGAGCAAAACGCGCCGGGCCGCTCCTCCCTTTAGCATCGAGCCCGCCACGTTGGCCGCGTATGAGTATCCGGCGCATGCCGCCGCCACGTCGAAAGCTCCAACCCCCGGGGCGCCTATAGCATCGCCCACGAGGCAAGCCACACTCGGCATGGACTCGGGCGCGGTCGAGGTTGCGCACAGTATCAGGTCTATATCCTCGCCCTCTAGGCCTGCGTGTGCAAGCGCCGCCTTCGAGGCGTCCGCGGCAAGGGTGCCGCAGTCTTCGCCTTCAGCAACGAAGTGGCGCTCCTTGATGCCGGTCCGTTCGGTGACCCAAGCGTCGTCTGTCTCTAGTGTCTTCTCCAGATCTTTGTTGGTGACCACGCGGGAGCCCAGGGCGCGTCCGACGCCTAGCATCTTACCTACGGCTTGGCTCAAAGTGCGTCCCCCTTCGCCTGTTGCTGAGCGACGCCTAATTCTTTCTCGGAGTCTTTCGCAAGGCTGGAGCCGGAGCGCGCGATGCCGACGAGCGCGTTCTCGACGCCCCGAGCCCGCGAGTTGCCATGACCGATCACGACCGAACTGCGCACGCCCAGGAGGAACGAGCCGCCGTAGTTCTCGGGGTCCACTCGGTCGCGGACGGCGAAGAGGCGCGGGCGAAGTACGGTGCCGGCGAGTCTTGCCGCCGCCGACGCGGTAACCGCGCCACGGACCATGCTAAGGATCTCACGGGCGACCCCCTCGGCGGTCTTGAGTATGACGTTCCCGGTAAACCCGTCGGTTACTAGCACGTCTGCTATGCCACGGCTGATATCTCGTCCCTCCACGTTGCCTACGAAACGAAGATGATCCGAGTCAGCCAAGAGACCATGCGCCTCCTTAGCAAGGTCGTCGCCCTTACCCGGCTCTTCGCCTACGTTGATCAAGCCGACCCTCGGGTCGCTTATGTCGAGATACTTTCGCGCGAACACGCCGCCAAGGATAGCGAAATTCAGAAGGTCCTGCGGCCTGCACGAGACGGTAGCCCCGACGTCCAGCAGCAACACGGGGGCGTCGAACGGCAACATCGTAGCTATCGCCGGCCTCCGGCAGCCCTTAAGGCGACCTACCAGGAGCAGCGCAGCGGCCACCGAAGCCCCCGTGCTCCCCGCTGAAAAGAAAGCCTCCGCCTCGCCCTCACGCACCATCCGCGCCGCAACTGCTACGCTAGAGTCTGGCCGTGCTCGCAGAGAGACGGCGGGATCTTCATCCATCCCAATAACGCCACGCGCCTCACGCACGGAGACGTTGGTCGGCTTATCCTCCAGCCTCGGTCTTAATACTTCGTCTTCCCCAACGAGAATAACCTCATCGCCGGGTAGCCTCCTGGCTGCTGCCAAAACACCGGCGACGATCTCATCTGGCGCATTGTCCCCGCCGAGGGCGTCCACCGCTATGCGCACGGCAGAGGCTTCAAATAGAGGTGGTGAGACTTCCCTGCTACTCGGTCACCTCCACGGCGACCACGGTACGCCCCTTGTAATACCCGCAGTTGCGGCAGACCCGATGGGGAACGTGCGGATCGCCGCAGTTCGGGCAAGACACGAGGCTCGGCCCCTTTATGGCGTGGTGCGCTCGTCGTTGATCACGCCTGGCCTGTGACGTCTTCTTCTTTGGTACTGCCATGAGTTGCCTCCCTAAATAAATGGTTCGAATTGATTGGCTACAAGACTAGAAGCCAGAGGCGAAGAGGTCGCCGAGCCCCCGCCAGCGCGGGTCGATCTCGTCACCAACTGATTCTGGCTCTACTGGTTCACTGCCCGAGCAAAAGACCTGCATTGGAATCTCACTCGGGAGTGCCTCTATCGCATAGCGCGAGACGTTCAACTCCCAGTCCTCCACATACAGCTCCGGGTCATTCGGCCCCCCAAGAAAATCCGACTCGCAAAACCGGAGCGCAAGCTCTAGAGGATCTAGCGTCCGGTCGCAGGTAGTCGCCACCGTGCACACGACCTCAAGATCGAGGTGAAGACCCTCGGCGAGCTGCGTAACTCGTACGCGTGCCTCGGCGTCAGTAACCTCATGGCGGCGACCGTAGAGGTCGAAAGACGGCAAGTCGAAAGAGACCGCTTGCTCATGGGATTCGCCCACGCCCAGACCAGGACGTTTCACTTTGATCAGCTTGTCCATGACTTTATTCTACTACCGTTCGTCCGCTACTCGTCCGGCACGCCTTGCAACTTGGAGCGGCCACGCTGAACGGCTTCCAGCAAACGGGCCAGGTTGTCTTCGAGGTTCGCAAGTACCTCATCAGCGTAGTCTTCGGCTCCCAGACGTATCTCGCGCTCGCGTCGGCGCGAGTCTTCCATGATCTCCGAACTCCGCTTCTCTGCCCGCTTCAAGACCTCTTCTTCAGAGGTGATCTTCTCGGCTTCTTCCTGGGCGCCCCGGATTATCCGGTCGCTCTCGCTGCGCGCTTCGTCAAGCATCGCCTGACGTTCCTTGACGATCCAACGAGCCTGCTTAAGCTCCTCGGGAATGGTCTGGCGCATCTGATCTATGACGTCAAAGGTAGCATCACGGTCGATCATCGCCGTGTTACCGAAGCCGGGGAAGCTCCTCGCCTCCTCGACCAACTCCTCTAACCTGTCTATAAGCACGAGTACGTCCATATGCCCATTCTACCCTTTGTCGCCGCTTACCGCAGCCTGCGCGTCCTCACGCATGTACAACCGCTGCACGATCTCCAGTAATTCTTCAGGAACCAACCCACGCACACTCCCGCCATAATTAGCGATCTCGCGAACCGCACTCGACGAGAGAAAACTGTGCTCCGCCGCCGCCATGATAAATACCGTCTCGAACTCCGGGTAAAGCCTCCGGTTGAGCTGCGCCTGCTGGAACTCAGACTCGAAATCAGATCCCGCCCTCAAGCCTTTGACGACCACCCTCGCCCCCTGTTCGCGCGCGAAGTTCACGAGCAGCCCCTCCATCACCTCCACCGAGACGTTCTCAACGTCCGACACAACCTTTTCGATCAGCCGAGCTCTCTCTGCGGCAGAGAGCCGCGGCTTCTTTTTTAGGTTCGCCCCAACGGCTACCACTACATGGTCGTATATCGCCGCCGCCCGGTGGATAATGTCGACGTGCCCGGCGGTAACCGGGTCGAAGCTGCCAGGACAAATAGCGATCTTCATTGTGTGCTGTGATCTTTCAAGAAGGGTTACGAGTGTACCGCCGTAGCGACGGCTGGCCCCTTTCAATCTATCGGTGCTATATACGGGAGGTTTGCTGCCCTCGATCACGAGCCGCCCGTAAAGGGTAAGGAGAGCCTCAAGACGTTCCAAGATACTCCCGATCTCCCTTGGGGGAATTTTATATGGCGGGTCAGCGAAGATCAAATTGAACGTCTGCCTGTCTTCAGCCAGCCGCTTAACAACCTCCCCGACGTCTCCACGAATCACCTCCCCCCTCTCCCGAAACCCCGTCCGCTCGAGGTTCTCTTGGATCGCGCGCGCCGCCTTCCCGTTCTTCTCCACGAACACCGCAGCTTCGCATCCTCGGCTCAGAGCTTCGATACCCAAGGCTCCCGTCCCGGCGTAAAGATCTAAAGCGAGACCGCCGTCGAAGAACTGTCCCAAGGTGTTGAAGACGGCCTCGCGCACTCGGTCTGAGGTCGGACGCACCCCCTCCGGGACCGACCCGAGCCGGATACCGCGCGCCGAGCCCGCGATAATCCTCAAACCCCACCTACTCCCGAAAAAGCCACTCGACGTCCGCCCCGAGCAAATCCTTTATCTCACGCCTCAAGGGCATATGCTGAGGCTTGCGTAACGTCGGGTCAGAGGCGACAAGCTCGAAGGCCGCTCGCCGGGCCTCGACGAGCACCTCGACGTCTCGCAAGAGCTTCGCCACCTTCAAGTCAGGCATCCCACTCTGTCGGCTCCCGAAGAGGGTTCCCTCGCCCCGTATTCGCAGGTCCACCTCGGAGAGCCTGAAGCCGTCCTGGTGCTCGCACAAGGCTTCGAGCCGTTCGCGTGAGTCGTCTGTCTTGGGATCGCCGACTAGAAAGCATCTCGGGGGATGTAAGCCGCGGCAGACTCGTCCGCGCAGCTGGTGGAGTTGGGAGAGACCGAAGCGTTCGGCACCCTCGATCACGATCGCGCTCGCGTTCGGTACGTCCACCCCAACCTCGACGACGACCGTGGCTACGAGCACCTCTATCTCCCTGGCGCGGAAAGCCGCCATCACCTTACGCTTCTCGACGGCCTTCATCCGGCCATGGAGGAGCCCGACACGACGGTCGGGGAAGATCTCTTCGGCCAGCTCCTCGTAGAGTTCTTCCGCAGCCCGCACGTCTTCGAGCGCCTCGGACTCCTCGACGAGCGGGCAGATAGCGTACGCCTGCCTCCCCACCTCCAGCTCCGCCCGGATCGCCTCGTACGCTTCCTCTCGCGCAGCGACCTCGACCATACGCGTCTCCACGGGTTTGCGCCCCGGTGGCAACTCATCGAGGATTGAGACCTCAAGGTCGCCGTAGAGGGTGAGGGAGAGCGTGCGCGGGATCGGGGTGGCCGTCATGACCAACGTGTCCGGCGTCGCTCCCTTCTCTTTGAAGACGGTCCGCTGCCCGACCCCGAAACGGTGCTGCTCGTCCACGACCACGAGCGAGAGGTCGTCGAACTCGACGCCTCTTTGGATCAGGGCGTGCGTACCAACCACGACGTGCGCCTCGCCGCTCTTTACCGCCTCCAGAGCCGCACGGCGCTCCTGCGCGCCCTGCGAGCCGGTGAGCAGCACGACGTTCACGGGGAGATCTCTCAACGCCGCGGAGATGGAGATGAAGTGCTGCTCAGCTAAAACCTCAGTCGGGGCCATGATCGCGCCCTGCCCTCCGGACTCGACGGCGGAGAGGAGGGCGGCGACGGCGACTACGGTCTTGCCGCTCCCTACGTCGCCCTGAAGCAGACGCCGCATCGGCCTCTCCGAGCGCATCCCTTCGAGGGCCTCGCCGATCACACGCTCCTGCGCCCCGGTTAGACCGAAGGGTAAACCCTTTAGAAACGGGTTGAGGAGATGGCCGTCGCCCCGGTGGCTCCGGCCGGACTCGGTCTTCTCCAAACGCGCCTTGCGGGCTGCCAGTCCGGTCTGTATGAGGAAGAGCTCGTGAAATACCAGACGACGAGTGGCGGTTTTGAGGCATTCTTTATCGCGCGGGAAGTGGATTTCTCGTATCGCGTCGTGCAGGTTTGGTAGATGATGGCGGGCGAGTATCTCCGCAGGAAGCGGGTCGAGAATCCGCCCGGCCTCGTCGAGAGCGCGGTGCACGAGAGTACGCATCCGGCGTGCGTTTATACCCTTGTTGACCGGATAGATCGGTACGAACCGTCCGGCATGCGCGCTCTCCCCTATAGTCTCCGCATCCTCGACGACTTCGATGCTCTTGGCGGAGATCTGAAGACCATACTTGCGCTGCACCTCGCCGGAGACGAGAACGCACGTGTCGGGCACGAGCTGGTTGAGGAGCCAGCTCCGGCCCCAGACGGTCGCCGGTATGTAGCCTGTCCCGTCGTAGAGCTGCACCGACAGCCCCGGCGCCCGGCCCCGCACCGGCCGGCCCACCCCGCGGAAGCTTACTACCTTTCCCACGACCGTCGCCTTTTCCCCGACCCGCAGCTCGGAGATTTTCTTGACGTTTGAGAGGTCTTCGTGGCGAGACGGGTAGTGTGAGACAAGGTCCGCCAGAGAGACCACGCCAAGGTCCTTTAGGGTGGCGCCGATCCGGGGACCGACTCCGGGTAGATCGGTGACGGGTATCGAGCGTAGTTCCGGGAGGGTCGTCCTAAGCAGAAGACCCAAAACGGTATCTTTAGCCGGAGGTCTATCCGTCCGCAGCTCTGCCTTATATATAGGCCACGCCATATGCTCCGGGGCCGACGTGAGAACCGACCACGCCGCCGATCTCCGCAACGAAACGGCCTTCTATCTGAAGCGCCTCCTTGAGTTCGGCCAGCGGCTCCGGCGCATCGACGTGGCCGAAGGCGAGGGTGCGCCCGCCTTCGGCTGCTGGCCGCGCCTCTTCTAGTATGGCCGCCATCTGGCGCTTGCGACCTCGGGTTCGTTTGTACGGAACTACCTCTCCGTTCTCCACGCTCAGGACCGGGCGTATGTCGAGCGCCGTTCCGAGGAGACGCTGGGCGCGTCCTATGCGTCCGCTCTTCTCTAAGTACTCAAGGGTCACGACCGCGAATAAGATGCTGCAACGCCGAACCGCCGTCTCTACCCCCTGGCGAACTTCCTCGAAGGAGCCGCCCTCGTCGATCACGCGCAGAGCCTCCAGTAGTATGAGCCCTGACCCCATCTCCGCGGTCTTCGTATCCACGACCTTGACGGAACGATCTACCATCCCCGCCGCTGTAACTGCCGAGTCATACGTCCCGCTTAGCTTGCGTGAGAGGGTAAGCACCAGCACATCTTCGTAAGCGCTCAAGGACTCGTAAGCTTCGACGAAAGCCCCGGCCGGCGGCTGGGAAGTGGTCGGAAAGACCGGTGAACTGCGCAGCTTCTCATAGAACTGTGCGTTCGCGAGATCTACCTTGTCCGTGTAAGTCTCCTCCGGTCCGAAAGCGAAGCTCAGCGGGACGACCCGCACATCAGGGCGCCCTTGTATTTCTTCGGGCAGGCTCGTAGTCGAGTCCGTTACGATAGCCGTGGTCACTACTCGACGACCATCTGCAACGGGTACAGCGGCTGCCCGCCTTCTCTAACTTCGACTACAAGGTCGTTATCCAGGCCCTGCATATACCCCGAGATCACCTCGACCTCCGCCTCCCCGAGATCCTCTCCCCGGAGTAGCGTCACGAAGTCAGCGCCCCCCTCGACTATATCTTCCGCCAGAGAGTATGCCACCTCGCGAACCGACTCCCCGACGAAACGAATCTCGCCGTCCAAGAGCCCAATATACTCCCCTTCGCGCACCTCACGCCCGTCCACCCGTGTGTCCCGAACGGCCATCGTGACCTCCGCGTACCGCAGAGCCTCCTCTATCTCGCGCATCTCCTCGACGACCTCCTCTGGCTCCCCCTCGGCATCGTAGCCGACCAAAGCCGCGAGACCGCCCGCGATACTCTTCGCCGGCACTACGTAGACCTCCGCCTCGACCAGCTCTCCCACGCTCCGAGCCGTTGGCACCACGTTCTTGTTGTTCGGAAGCAGGACCACGGCCCGCGCTCCAAGCTCCTCCACAGCCCGGACGAAGTCTTCCGTGCTCGGGTTCGCCCCCTGCCCGCCCTCGATGACCTTGGCGCCCGTGGACTCAAAGAGCTCGCGGGCGCCAGCACCCCGGCTCGCGGCTACGACCCCGAGCCTAACGACCGGGCGTAAAGAAGCGACGGGATCCTCAGCCCGCGCCCGAGTCTGAGCCTCCATATCGTCCACTTTGACCCCCGAGAGCCGTCCGAATCTCCCCGCATACGTGAGCGCGCCGCCGGGGTCTTGCGTATGCAGGTGGACCTTCACGATGTCCCTATCGGGAATGACTAATACGCTCTTGCCCAAATCGTTGATCTGCTTCCCGAACTTCCCTTCGTCGCCAGAGAAGCCTTCGACAATAAACTCCGTGCAGTAGCCCCAGGCCTCCTCTGCCGAATGCGCCACCGTCTCCCGCAACCGCTCCCCGCCGTCTGCAGGCTCCTCTCCAGAAACCACAGGCGTAAGCTCCTCTCCGCTGAGTGCCGCCAGCAGGCCGTCGAGAACAACCGCTACACCCATCCCTCCAGCATCCACAACGCCCGCCTCCCTGAGCACTTGCAACAGTTCGGGGGTTCGTTTCACCGAGACGTGCGCTTCGCGGGCCGCGGCGCGGAGTACCTCGACCGGGTCGTTCTCACCTCGCTCTACGGTGAGACGGGCCGCCTTCGATGCATCCTTTATTACCGAGAGCATGGTGCCCTCTACTGGCGCACCAACCGCCTCGTAAGCTCTCTCCTTCGCGCCCGAGAGGGCTGCCGAGATGGTTTTGGCGTCACAGGAGTTCGCCTTCCCCAACACGTCGCAGGCCCCGCGCAGTATCTGGGAGAGTATTACCCCGGAGTTGCCGCGCGCGCCCATGAGCGCGGCCCGCGAGACGGCTCTAGCCGCCGCTTCGCCGGAGAGGTTCGGCGACTTCGATACGCTCTCGAGTACCGAGCGTAGCGTCAGCAGCATATTCGTACCGGTGTCCCCATCGGGGACCGGGTAGACGTTTAGCTGGTTTATCTTAGCCGCGCTGACCACAAGGGCAGCGTACGCGGCCTCGATTACAGCTTTCAGGTCTACGCGCGCTCCTTGGCGCTCGCCCTGGCTTTTCTCAGCCGTCCCGTCCATCACCCGTCCCTAGCGTCCCGAGCATGGCCGCCCCAAAGCGGCCGAATCTTTTTTCTTTGAGCAAGCCATGTCCCATAGCGATCTGGTACAATTTTCGCCCGGGGCTCGAGAGTGGGCGTTTCGCCGCCGCTTCCGGGCATTCACTGCACACTGATCGGTATCCTAGCACAGGAGTTTTAAAGTGGCGAAAGTATGTTATTCCTGCGGAAAGCACCCGAGCTTCGGCAACGCTCGTAGCCACTCCTTGCGCGCTACGCGTCGTCGTTGGAACCCGAACTTACAGAAGATTCGCATCCAGGAGGGTCCTGGTACCAAGCGGGTTTACGTTTGCACCTCTTGCCTAAAAGCCTTCAAGGTTCAAAAGGCCCCGCCCCGCACCGCATCCCCTGAGAGCACAACTGCCTAGAACCTGACTTAAGCTCTACCCATCTTTGAAACCTCCGTCGAGGCCGGGCTGTGATCACGCTTGTCGATCTGCTCCATAAGCGACGACATCTCGAGGGCGGTCACGGCCGCCTCAAAGCCCTTGTTACCTGCCTTGGTACCGGCACGCTCTATCGACTGTTCGATAGTGTCGGTGGTGATAACGCCAAAGACGACCGGCAGGTTTGTCTCCAGCGCCACCGAGGAGATGCCGGAGGCTACCCCGCCCGCCACGTAGTCGAAGTGGGCGGTCGCGCCCCGTATCACCGCGCCCAGACAGATCACAGCATCGTACCGCCCCGAGAGCGCTAGCTTCTTGGCCGCGAGCGGTATCTCGTAGGAGCCCGGCACCCAGACGATGTCTACAGAGGAGAGGTCTCCTCCGTGGCGTTTGATCGCGTCGAGCGCGCCGTCGAGGAGCGGACGGACGATGAAGTCGTTGAACCGCGACGCCACGATGCCGAAACGGCGGCCGGTAGCGCTCAGATCACCCTCGATCAGATTAGGCCCCTTCTCCCTCTCCAAAGCTACGCCCCCCTAGTACTTCTCGAAGACGTGGTTGAGCTTATCCTTCTTGGTCTGAAGGTAGCGCTTGTTCTCGCCGTTCGGCTCGATCTCCAGCGGTATTCTCTCAGTGATCTCCAGCCCGAAACCCTGTAGACCCACGACCTTGGTGAGGTTGTTGGTCATGAAGCGAATGCTTGAGAGGCCGAAGTCCTTAAGTATCAGGGCACCGATACCGTAGTCCCGGAGGTCAGGGGCGAAGCCGAGCCTCTGGTTAGCCTCGACGGTATCGAGCCCCTCGTCCTGGAGATGATAGGCCTTCATCTTGTTCAAGAGCCCGATACCGCGCCCCTCCTGCTGCATGTATACGAGAATTCCCTCGCCCTCTTTGGCGATCCGAGTCATCGCCTTCTCTAGCTGCCCTCCGCAGTCGCAGCGCAAGGAGTGTAAGGCATCCCCGGTAAGGCAGGCCGAGTGGACGCGCACGAGTACGTCCTCCTTGCCCTCGGGCTCGCCCATCACCAGGGCGAGATGCGTCATGTCGTCCACGTCGTTCTCGTAGGCCCGGAGGCGAAAATCACCAAACTTGGTCGGCAGACGAGTCTCTACAGCGAACTTCACGTGCCGCTCGTAGCGGCGACGGTACTCAATAATCTGAGCAACGGTCACCATCTTGACGTCGTGCTCCTTTGAAAATTTCTCAAGGTCCGGGACGCGTGCCATCGTACCGTCCTCTTTCATGACCTCGCAGATAACCCCTGCAGGCTTGAACCCAGCGAGACGCGCGAGGTCGACGGCCGCCTCGGTCTGCCCGGCACGCTGCAAGACGCCACCGGGGCGCGCGCGTAAGGGGAAGACGTGGCCCGGCATCACAAGGTCGTCCGGGCCTGTAGCATCGTCGACGGCAACCAGGCAGCTGTGGGCGCGATCCGCGGCCGAGATACCGGTTGTAATGCCGTCTTTCGCCTCGATAGAGGCCGTGAAGGCGGTCCCCATGCGCGAGGCGTTGTGCTGGACCATCTCTGGGATCTCCAAGCGGTCTATGATCTCCCCAGCCATCGGTAAGCAGATCAGACCGCGCGCATGAGTAGCCATGAAGTTTATGTCATCGGCGGTAACGAGCTCGGCAGCCATCGTCAGGTCGCCCTCGTTCTCCCGATCCTCATCGTCACAGACGATGACCATCTTACCGTTCTTTATGTCTGTGATAATCTCCTCTATAGGGCTAAACGGCATCTTCCACTCTCCTCTCGGATGTCTGTAAACTCTTGCTCAACCGCGGCTCCAACAGCCGCTCCACGTACTTCCCTATAACGTCGGCCTCTAGGTTCACTCGGTCGCCTGGAGAGACGCCTTTTAAGTTCGTCGTATCTCTAGTCTGAGGCAGAATGGAGACCGTAAACGAGCGAGACCCGACAGCGACAAGGGTAAGGCTGATCCCATCCACGCACACGCTCCCCTTCTCCACGGCATACCTCAACACTTCTACGGGCGCGGAGAACTCCCAGATCTCTGCGTCTCCCTCCGGCGAAACCTTCAGGGTCTCCCCTACCCCGTCGACGTGCCCTTGAACGATATGCCCGCCGAACCTGCTACCCAGCGTCATCGCCCGCTCCAGGTTGACGAGATCTCCCTCATTAAGGTCTCCAAGAGCAGTCCGCCTCAACGTCTCCCGCATCGCGTAGAAGACGAGCGTCTCCTCGTCTGCCTCGTTGACGGTTAGACAAACCCCGTTGACCGAGACGGAGTCGCCTATCTGCGTACCCTGCGAGAGGTTGCTGGCGGAGACGCCAAGCCGCGCCATGCCGCCCTCCTCCACGAAGACGATACGTCCCGTACCTTCAACCAGCCCGGTGAACAAGATTCTCCTCCAACTCTAGTGGATAGAGCGTCACGGCGACGTCCTCTCCGACTTGCTCCACAATATCTACGCGGAATTCAGGGGCTTCGTCCATACCTGCGACCCTTAACGACCCCATCAGCGAAATCCCTCTCTCGCCCAGCATTTTCGGAGCGTAGAACAGCGTTATCTTGTTGGCGAGGCCTCGGGACACGAAGCGGCCAGCGGTCTCGCCTCCTCCCTCGACGAGCACGCCCCTTATGCCCCTTCTCCCCAACTCTTCGAGCACGAAGACAAGATCCAACCCGCCATCCATCATCGGAGCCGGCACGACCTCGACGCCCAAGGAGCGAAACTCGCCAGCCCTGTCGGCGCTTGCGCCTTCACCCACAAAGACAACCACGCGATTCTCGTCGGCCGAGCGAACGAGCCGGGCATCAGCCGGGATGGAAAGGCGGGGATCCAGGACCACGCGGGTAACGGATGGTGGTTCATCTGGTAAGCCACGCGGGGTGAGGAGCGGATCGTCGGCACGCACAGTACCAGCGCCGACGAGCACCGCCCCGGCCTCAGCACGTAGCAGGTGCGCCCTCTCTCTGGCTACCTCGCCCGTAATCCACTTGCTCTCGCCGCCTGCCGCCGCGATCCTGCCGTCTAACGTGGTCGCTAGCTTGATGTGGACGAAGGGCCGACCTGTAACCATAAGGTGCATAAACTGCTCGTTCTGCTTCTCGAAGAGGCCATCGTTCAGAACCTCCACCTCTACCCCAGCCTCCCGCAGAAGGTCCACGCTGCGCCCCCGCATCTTTGGGTTGGGGTCGAGGCATCCAGCCACGACGCGCCTCACCCCGGATCGCAGAATCGTGTCCGTACAGGGGGGCGTCTTGCCGTGATGGTTGCAAGGCTCCAGAGTTACATAGAGCTGGCTCCCACGGGCGGCGGCCCCGGATCCGCTCAACGCAACGACCTCCGCGTGCTCTCCGCCGGCGCGCGCGTGCCAGCCCTCGCCGATAACCGCGCCGTCGCGTGTCACGACCGCCCCGACTAGAGGATTAGGCGCAGCCGTATACCGTCCGTGCTCCGCAAGCTCGCGGGCGCGTCGCATAACGTCCCGAACCACGAGTTCCTTTCTACCATCCGGACTATTACCGTCGGCGCCGGACTACGACCTGGTGGTCTTCACCGGCTCAACCCCAAAGCTCTCGCTGGGGGTTCGCGGGCTGCCCTAGAGGCTTACTGCCTTCATGGGTTCACCGCCGGTGCGGGAATTTCACCCGCCCCCGAAAGCTACAAAGACTAAGCTACCATACGAAGATCAAGCGGACAAGTAAGGCGCTCGCGGTGATCTACGCCCCGCCGCCGGCACGTCGCCCGGCTTCGACTATTTTTCGCATCTCGGTTGCAGGATCTCCCTTATACACTGCCGAGCCCGCGACGAGCACCCGTGCCCCGGCCTCTACCATCAGGGGGGCGGTTTCAGCGGTGATGCCTCCGTCCACCTGGATGGGCACGTCCGTCATCTCCCGGAGCATGCGCACCTTCTCGGCCATCTCGGGAATGAAAGCTTGTCCTCCGAACCCGGGGTTGACGCTCATCACGTTCACGTAGTCCAGGTACGGGAACGCCCATTCGAGCGTCTCCGGCGGTGTAGTGGGGTTTAAGGCGCAACCGACTTCCAAACCCGCAGCCCGGATAGCTCCAAGCGTTCGGTGAAGGTGCAGGGTGACTTCCGGCTGGACCGAGATGCTCGCTACACCCGCCGCGACGAAGGCCGGGATGAGTGAGTCCGGTCTCATCACCTGCAGGTGTGCATCCACCGGTAAACTTGTAGCGCGCACCAGTGCGGCGGCCACATCCGGGCCCACCGTCAGGTTAGGCACGAAGTGATTGTCCATGACGTCGAAGTGTACGAGTTCGGCGCCGCCGGCCTCGGCCTTTCGTACCTCCTCGGCGAGGTTGGCGAAGTCCGCTGCGAGGATAGATGGAGCCCCGACCACTCTATCCCCTACGTTGCTAAAAAACCCCAAGGGCCCACACCTTTCTATCTGGGTTGCGCTTTGCGCTTTAGAGGTGGCTATTTTACAGAAGGCAGGCTTACTAGCGTCCTAGCCTCTCTCTGAGAGAGCTGACGGAAGCGTCAATGATGCGAAGACCTTACGCTGGGGTAGGCCGAGCCGCTTCCCAATCTCCGTTGGAGAGAGAGCATGTAAACGCGGTAAATACCCCCGTCCGTGCAGGTGCAGCTGGCATAGGCGATGCATACCGCCGGCATGGGCAGACCTACGGGACGGCCGTCCGGTGCCGCTGGAGGTATCCTTTATATAGAGAGTTCCGCCCTCACTGTCACACGGAAGCTCCGCATGTCGTTGCAGGGGTCGCAGTAGCACACGAGTGTGTCGGCCAGCTTCGCCAGCTCTACGCCCTCCCTGCAGCCCTCGTGGGCTATGAGGAAGGCGGCGCAAGCCAAGTATACCGCTTCTTCAGTGATCCTTCGGGATGGTTCGGGTTTCCGCTTCTTGCCGTTCATCTGCGTCATTGTCAGCACAACGCATGAACACCTTTAGCCCGTTCCTAGAGGCCGTTTGCCACGACCTCCAGTTTCGTGCTTGCTTCCGCGAGATAGTTTCCGCCGGGACTCGTCGTTTGCGCCACGCTCGGGTCCGAAGGGAATGGCAGCACCCAGCTGGGGGTCGTGACCTAGCGGGGCGGCTCTTCGTACCCTCGGGGTATCTGTAGCCACCTCGTACGGTACTCTGGTATTGGTCACCGGGCGCATCTTAGCTCTTGGGTGTCCTCATAGCTCGCCGGCCGACTGGGACAGACTCCTTACTCTCTAGAAGCTCCGGTCCTCCTACATGCTTTACTGAGTAGCCGGGACGAGGTCTTATCGGAAACTAGGTTGTCGGTGTCTAGCGTTCTCGGACCTCATTAAAATTCAAGGCATATTAGCGTGTTGCGCTAGACTGTAGCCAACTGGGTGTTTGAGTAAGGAGGGTGAGCGCTTATGTCTAGCGATGATCAGGACAAGGCAGGGATCGTTGCGCCTCCGCCTATAATCTACCTGGGAGCACTGGTTTTTGGCCTGCTGCTCAACAGAAGATTTCCAGCTACTTTTCTACCGTCCAGAATAACGCGCACCCTCGGAGGGTCACTCCTCAGCGGTGGAGTGCTGCTCCTAGGCTGGTTCGAATGGGCGCTGCGGCATGCTGGGACACCAGCTAGCCCCTATAAGCCGGTGTCCCACGTGGTTACAGAAGGGCCATTCCGTTACACTCGTAACCCCGGTTATCTTTCGATGACGATGATCTATACAGGCATCGCTAGCCTCGCGAACGCGTTCTGGGCTATCCTTCTTCTACCGGTTGCGCTGCTGGTGATTCAGCGCGGCGTCATCGAGCGTGAGGAGCGCTATTTGGAGCGCAAGTTCGGTGAAGAGTACCTGCGCTACAAAGCACAAGTGAAGCGTTGGATCTAAGCGCAA
>DASQMR010000318.1:0-3262 GCA_035645375.1 Rubrobacteraceae bacterium | reverse complement strand
AATGAGCGAGAGGCGAGAGTTTAACGCTGGAACAGTAGAGGAAGCTGTAGAAAGAGCCGCGACTATGCTCGGTGTCGAGCCACAGCGACTGGATTTCGAAGTGGTAGACCGAGGTAGCGCTGGGTTTTTGGGTATGGGTTCAAGAGACGCAAGAATACTAGTGGAAGTTCCTGAACAAGCGGCCAGCACGCCCGCGTTCGTCGAGGAAGACGCTGTACCAGCCCCTAAGGATACGGGACTGGCAGAAAAGCTCTCTACTGATATTCAGCAAGAGGATTCTCAGCAAGAGCAAGTCTTAGAGCAGGGAGAGCCCTCCCCCATCGTGTCTGAGTCCCCGGAGGAACTTATACTCGCTGCTGATAACTTTATGACCACGCTTCTCGATAAAGCAGGGTTCGACGCCACAGTGGACGCATACGATGCAGAAGAGGTGATCACTGTGGACGTAGCTACTAAGGAGACGGGCTTGCTTATAGGTCAGAAGGGCGAGACGATAGATTCCATTCAACATCTCCTTAACATCTCTGTATACCGGGATCGTCCGTTCGTAAAAAGGATGATAGTGGACTCAGAGGGCTATCGACAGCGGCGAGTCGAAGCTTTGCAAGGCATGGCTCATCGCACCGCCCGCCGTGCCCTTCGGGAAAAGCGTTCCTTGAGTCTTCCTCCTATGTCTGCTGCTGAACGCCGCGTTATCCACTTATATCTGAAAGAAAACCCTCATGTCACAACTTCTAGTGAAGGCCAGGAAGAGGATCGCAGGGTAGTAGTTAGCCCTCTCTAGCGGGCTAAGGTTTCACGTGAAACAAGAACCAAGACAGTTTTTCGACAATTGTTGGTGTTATCAAATTATTGTCGTAAAGTCTAATGAGATCAGCATCTGAAATCGTTTCACGTGAAACCCTGCCTGTTGTGATAGCGGCTATGGAGCAGTTACGCCTACAGCTAGAGGCCTGGGGTATTGGGTTAGATGATTCCCTGCTTCCTCACCTAGAGCAATATGCCCATCTTCTTGCAGAATACAACCTAGCTAACGTTATAGGGACGGCGGATCAAAGCCAGATTATTACAGATCATTTGCTCGACTCTCTCAGTTGCTTGTCTTTTAAGGATCTTGACAATGCAGGGTCGCTCGTAGACGTTGGAACGGGAGGGGGCTTACCTGGAGTACCCTTGGGAATAGCAAGACCAGGGCTTAGCGTAACCCTTCTGGAGGCCACGGAGAAGAAGGTCAAGTTCCTAAGGTACGTGCAGGAAGAGCTAGGGATGTGGAACATGCAGTTGCTAAACAGCCGTGCGGAAGAGGTGGGAAAGGACCCGAAGTATAGGGAGGCGTTCCAGGTGGCTACGACTCGTGCGGTGGCAGCCCTCCCAGTAATTACAGAGTATTGTGCTCCTTTGGTACAGGTAGGCGGGACGATATTAGCTATGAAGGGGCGATTGCCAGATGCAGAGTTGGCTCAAGGGGTGAAGGCCGGCTCTGTCCTCGGGTTGAAGTTTCAAGAAGTGCTGCAGTTAGAGTACCTAAAAGAGTTGAGGCAAAAAGAGCGGCGCATCGTAGTGTTCAAGAAGGTTGTGGCGCTCTCAAAGAGTTTTCCAAGACGGACAGGGCTAGCCAAAAAGCGGCCGTTGGGAGCTTAGAAGGTTGAGCTGTTGCTACAACAACGACGGTAGGCTAGCCTAACGAACGCTCCTCCTACCAGCGAAAACACGCGAAGGCGTAAATACACTAGTTGCGGTAGTTAAGCAGACTTGCTTACATGAACGTGTAGGCCCAAGAGACTGCATTCATGTTCGAGCGAACCACTAAGGAGCCGTGCTAAGATTCCAAAGGTGACTACTGTCGTTGCCATAGTGAACCAAAAGGGCGGGGTGGGAAAGAGTACCACCGCTATAAACCTCGCTGCATACCTTGCTGAAATGGGAGAATCGATTCTCATTCTCGACATGGATCCGCAAGGCAACGCTACGAGCGGTCTGGGCATCTCCGCCGGTAGTAGCGGATGCATGTACGATGTGCTTCTCGAAGGAAAACCTCTCGAGAAAGTCGCAATGAGCACGGAGATCAAGGGTCTCGCTGTTGCGCCAGCTACTATAAATCTTGTCGGCGCAGAGGTTGAGCTAATCTCGACCCTAGCACGCGAGTTCAAGTTGAAGCGGGCGCTACAGAAGCTGCCAAACGGTATTTATGATCGGGTACTCATAGACTGTCCGCCGTCTCTAGATCTTCTCACGCTAAACGCACTCACGGCGGCGGACGAGGTGCTTATACCGATACAGTGCGAGTACTATGCGCTCGAAGGTCTTACGCAGCTTATGCGAAGCTTGAGGATGGTGAGAGAAGAGCTCAACCCAGATTTGCGTATAGGCGGTGTCTTGCTCACCATGTTCGATACGCGTACCAACCTTGCCCACCAAGTGGTGGAAGAAGTGAGATCTTTTTTCGGGGATCAAGTCTTTCACACCATCATACCTCGCAACGTGAGGCTTAGTGAGGCACCGAGCTTCGGGATGCCGGTCACCCTATACGCTCCGAAAAGCACGGGTGCCGAGGCGTACGCAGCCGTTGCTGAAGAGGTACTGAACCGTGGGTAGGCGTGGTTTAGGGCGAGGGCTATCAGCCCTGATCTCTGCTGGCGAAAGCGTTGGGGGGTTGAGATTTGAGGAGGTACCCGTCTCTGCGATACGGCCCAACACCCATCAGCCGCGTCGCAGCTTCTCTGAGACGAGCATCAAAGAGCTTGCATCCTCTATAAGAGAGGTAGGGATACTACAGCCGCTCGTCATTCGGTCGACCGAGACCGGCTTTGAGCTAATCGCTGGAGAGAGAAGGCTCAGGGCTGCAAAGGAGGCAGGTCTAGACCGCGTACCAGTACTTATAAGGCAGGCGGGGGAGGGCGAGTCTATGGAGATGGCGCTCGTCGAAAATCTGCAAAGGGAAGACCTCAATCCTTTAGAAACTGCCGCCGCTTACCAAGCCCTACTGGATAGTTTCGGTCTGACAAAAGACCAACTTGCCAGCAGGCTGGGCAAGAGTCGGGCTGCGGTATCCAATACCCTCCGTCTGACACGGTTGCCAGAATCTATACGAAAGATGGTCTTGTCTGAGAGGCTCTCGGAAGGACATGCTCGAGCACTGCTCGGGCTTGAGACCGAGGAGCGGATGCTGCATGTAGCCGAGAAGGTACAGGCGGAGAAGCTCTCAGTGCGAAAGACCGAAGAGATGGTACGCGACGAGCTCCCCAGGTCCCAGGAGAACACG
>DASQMR010000317.1:0-10235 GCA_035645375.1 Rubrobacteraceae bacterium | reverse complement strand
TGGCCGAATGCGCCAGCCTGATAAGCTGGAGTCCCTTCGGGGACCGAGGGTTCGAATCCCTTACCCTTGCTAAACATCCTCTTTAGCATCGCAGTGGAAAGCCCCCAGTGGTGTGCCGGGGGCTCCGTTCTGCGGTTCTCTTGTTTCCGCCTTTCTGGAAACCGATTCTGGGTGACCGACGGGGCTCGAACCCGCGACCTTCAGGACCCCACTCCGATGCTCTGTAATTGAGTCCTTCTCGCGCTTAACAGTGCGAAAACTACGACTCTTCTAGAGACTGCATTGGTGTATGAATTGGTGTAGAAAAGCTCAATAGTGACCTATAACCTTTCTCCTTATCCGCATTTTCCCCGCAAATCTGCGACTTTTTCTAGTAGGGGCGGTGGGACTCGAACCCACACTGTACGGATTTTAAGTCCGCTGCCTCTGCCGATTGGGCTACGCCCCCGAAAGCTCGACTACGAGTATAGCAACTACTCTGTTTGCTCCGGGGGTGCTGCGCACCCCGGACAACGAACGGGATCAGGATAAGAGCCTTCGAGCCGGGCGAGAGTCCACTCAGCTATGCGATTAGGGACCACGCCGGCAACATGGAGGGCGGTAAAGGCATGGAGGCATTTTATGCGTCCGTTGTGGCTGCTGACGCCGGCGACCCGGACGCCGTAGAGCCTGAAGTGTTCGTCGTGCGTCTCGTCTACAGCCTCGGCGCCGACCTCTTCCTGAGCTTGCCGTACGCCTCCCCCGGCCTCGACGCGGGAGATCTGCGCCCCCAGAGAAGGGCAGGTGATCCAAAACGTAGTCGGCATCTCGCGGCGGCGCTCATTCTCTATGACAGTCGGACGTCCGGCTGGACAACGTGCGGCGACCCGGAAGGGCCTCGGCTCACGGCCGAGCTGTTGCGTTACTGCCTCGTAGTCTTTTTGGCCGCTAACCATCGACGCTCTGTCGAACGACGAACCTGTAAGACGAGTTCTTCGAACTATGTTGGTACTCTCGTAAAACGACTGCTGACCGCATTTTCCCTAGAGCCGCTGAAAACCGACGGCTATTCTTCAACTATGTATACCTTCTCGCCGGGTTTTATCATGCCGTAGCGCTCTCTGGCGGCTCGCTCGACGCCTTCTTCGGTCTGTAGCTCCTCTGTAAGCCTCTCTTTGGCGGTGTTCTCCTTCTCTAGCGTCGCCAAGTCAGAGTGGAGGGTAGAGATACGGTCCCGGTCTTCGAAGATCTGTTGTAGCGGGGAAAAATAGGACGCGAGGAGGAGCCCGATAAAGGCCGCGTAAAGGATCACTTTGACGGGTCTCGTAAGGCTCATGGGCCGGTTACTCTTCCCCGCCTATCGTGTCCAGCTTGAGCATGTTCGTCGAGCCGGGCATGGTACTCATCGAGCCGCCGGTAATAATAACCTCGTCGCCCTCATTGACGAGCCCGGATCTTCGGGCTGACCGTACCGCCTCGTCGTAGCGCTCCTCGATGTTGCCGCGCTGCTGGCCGCTTATGGCGTTCACGCCCCAGACCATCGCGAGCATACGCACCGTGGTCTCCTCGGGGCTTACCGCGAGTATCTTGTTCGGCGGCCTGAACCGCGCGACCCTTATACAAGAGAGACCACTCTGAGTGGCGGTAATGATCGCCTCCAGATCAAGATCCTCGGCGAGCTCGCAGGCAGCGTGCGTCAGGGCGTCGTAGCGGTCTCCTCGACCCCATCCGGTCAAAGAAGCGATGTCTCGCCCGTAGTCGATAGCGCCCTCGGCGGCCCGGCAGATACGGTCCATCTCCCGCACGCTCTGCAGAGGGTAGCGCCCGACCGCCGTCTCGCCCGAAAGCATTACCGCGTCTGTCCTATCGAAGATCGCGTTCGCTACGTCTGAGACCTCGGCGCGGGTCGGCCTCGGGTTTCGAATCATAGAATCCAGCATCTGGGTCGCTACGATGATCGGCTTGCCCAGCCTCCGGCATCGCGCCACAAGACGCTTCTGCTCCACCGGCACCCTCTCGGCCGAGAGCTCGACCGCCAGGTCTCCGCGCGCGACCATCACGCCGTCGGAGGCTTCGAGGATATCCTCGATGTCGTCTATCGCCTCGTGTTTCTCTATCTTGGAGATGATCGGGATGCTCCCGCCGAACTCTCTCATGCGCTCCTTGATCTCCCGGACCTCGTCCCCCGAACGTATAAACGAAGCTGCGACCCAGTCCGGCATCAGCTCCTCTACCCCGAAGCGCAGGTCTTCGAGGTCCTTGGGCGTGAGACCCTTTATAGAGAGCGAGGAGTCCGGGAAGTTCAGGCCTTTGTGCGAGGAGATCGGGCCGCCCGTCACGACCGCGCAGACGATCTCGTCGTCTCGCACCTCCTCGACCCTAAGCTCCAGCAGACCGTCGTCTATGAGGATACGGTGACCGGTCTCGACATCCTGCACGATGTGTTTGTACGGTGTTGCGAGCCTGCTCGCGTCGCCCAGGAAGTCTCCCGGCGCTATCGCCACCCGGTTGCCGGAGACCAACTCCGTCTCTCCGACGACTTCGCCGGTCCTTATCTTAGGGCCCTGAATGTCCTGCATCACAGCAACGTTGCGATCCGCGGACTTCGCTGCCTCGCGTACCAGGCGAGTATTCCTAAGGTGCCCCTCGTGCTCGCCGTGGGAGAAGTTCAGCCGCGTCACGTCCACCCCGAAACGCACGACGTCCCGGATAGCCTCCTCAGTCGAGGTCGCAGGACCCAGAGTCGCTACTATCTTCGTCCGTCGTTCCATACCTTATGCCCTCCCCCTCCGGGGGTTGAACGCGGCCCTGCCAGAGTAGTAGCCTGCGCTCCCGAGGATGTCCTCGATCCGGAGAAGCTGATTGTACTTCGCCACGCGCTCCCCGCGCGCAGGCGCCCCGGTCTTGATCTGTCCGGCGTTCACCGCGACCGCGAGGTCTGCGATCGTCGCGTCCTCGGTCTCCCCGCTGCGGTGGCTGATCATGGTCGTATAGCCGGACTTGTGCGCCAGGTCCATCGTCTCGAAGGTCTCCGTGAGCGTCCCGATCTGGTTGACCTTTATGAGTATGGAGTTGCCCACCCCCTCATCTATACCCCGCGCGAGTATCTTCGGGTTGGTCACGAACAAATCGTCCCCGACGAGTTGCACCCGGCCGCCAAGCTCCTGCGTGATGAGCGACCATCCCTCCCAGTCGTCCTCCGCGAGCCCGTCCTCTATCGAAAGAATCGGGTACTCGTCGCACAACCTAACGTAGTAATCGACCATCTCCTCGCGCGACAGGGTCTTGCCCTCACCCGAGAGCTTGTACTCACCGTTCTCGTAGAACTCCGAGGCTGCGGGGTCAAGGGCGAATCCTACCTGGTCATCTAAAGAGTACCCGCTCCGCTCGACGGCCTCTGACATCAGGGCGAGCGCGGCCCCGTTGTCGTCAAGGTCAGGCGCGAAGCCTCCCTCGTCCCCGATCCCGCCGCCCAGCTTCTTCTCCGAAAGAATTTTATTGAGGCTTTGATAAATCTCGGCGACGCAGCGCAACGACTCGGCGAAGCTCTCGAAGCCAGTTGGCACGACCATGAACTCCTGGAAGTCAACATTGTTGGCGGCGTGCGCCCCGCCGTTGAGGATGTTCGCGCACGGGACCGGAAGCGTGTAAGACCCGGCCCCGCCCAGGTAGCGGAAGAGCGGGAGCGCTGCCGCCTCAGCCGCAGCCTTCGCTGCCGCAAGCGAGACGCCGAGGATGGCGTTCGCCCCCAGGCGCCCCTTGTTCTCCGTGCCGTCAGCCTCAATCATTGCCAAATCCAGCGTTCGCTGGTCGGCCGCGTCCATCCCCAGGATAACCTCGGCGATCTCCGTATCGACGTTCTGGACCGCCGTCAGGACGCCCTTGCCACCGTAGCGGCCTCCCTCCCCGTCCCGCAGCTCGACCGCCTCGTTCTGACCTGTGGACGCCCCCGAGGGGACCGCAGCCCGGCCCGTGAAGCCGCTTACCGTGGCAAGTTCTACCTCCACCGTCGGGTTACCGCGGGAGTCCAGAACCTCCCGCCCGCGGACAGCCACGATCTCCGTCATATCAGCACCAACCCTCCCCAGGTCGTCCCCGACGTCTATAAGTTGTCTTAAAGCAGCGTTCGTACCCGCATAACTCTACGCGGTTGCACCCGGCGGCGCCACCGGTAGCCGTTATCGTCTACTCTCCCGGCGCAGCCTCTTCGGGTGGCGCCTCGCCCTAAGGCGCCTCGCCTTGAGGAACCTCACCCTGAGGAGCCTCGCCCTGGGGGGCCCCGCCTTGCTGCGGGATGGCCGAAGGCGGCGGCGCCTCGTTCGGATCGTAGCCGGGGAGGTACTTCACGTTGCGAGCGTCGAGTTCGCTCTGGATCCACTCCTCGAACCCGGCGGCCTGGTTTCTCCGGGTAAGCTCCTCCTCGATCTGGGGGGTGGCCTCCTCTAGCGGCGTCTCACCCTCCTCCTGAATATCCGTGACCTCGATGACATGGAAGCCGAAGTCGGTCTCGATCGGGCCGAGTATCTCGCCTTCTTCCGCGTCGAAAGCCGCCTCGTCGAACTCTGGCACGAACCTACCCTCAGGCTGGCATCCGAGATCACCGCCCTCTTCCTTGCTCCCCGGATCCTGCGAATACTCCTCTGCGAGCTCCGCAAAGTCGCCTTCATCCTCCAGCTCCTGCTTGACCTCTTCGGCCTGATCCTCCTGGTCTTCGGTGAAGAGAATGTGCCTTATGCATCGCTGCTCAGGCTGGCTAAACTGCGCCTCCTTGTTCTCCTCGTAGAACGCCTCGACCTCCTCGTCCGTCGGCGAGGCGTCCCCCGAAACCTCCTCCTGCACCTTCTGCACGAGCAGGCTTGTACGGATCTCCTCACTGAACGAGGCGTCGGTGTACCCGAATTGGCTCAGAGCCTCCTGAAAAGTCTCCTCTGGATCACCTGGGTTCTGCCCCGCGGCCGCAGCCTGCTGAGTAGCCTGCTGGTTGAACTGGTCCTTGATCGTGTCGATCTCGGTCTGGACCTCCTCCCCGGAGACCTCGATACCGTTCTCTTCAGCGTAAGCCTTCGACAGGTTGAAGGCCAGGAGCTGAGGCATAACCTGGGACTTGGCGGCCTCGAACTGCGGCGAGCCCGGCTCGATCTCCGGCGCGGATTGCCCCGTCTGGGCTGCCTGCTGCGAGCTCGCCCTCTCAATCGTCTGCGCTACTTCGCCTTCGGTTACCTCGCCGCCGTCAAAGGTAGCGACTTTCTTCGCCCCCGAATCTACCTCTGAGGCGGGCGCTGCCGGCTGGCACCCGGAGAAGAGAGCGACAGACAAAACCGTCAGACAAAACGCACAGATAACCTTCGTGGATAAGAGGTTGCTCAAAACTCTTAGGATCCTAACTCGTATCGCCGCCACAAAGAGCCTCAAAAGGCCCGCGCGATTATAGCATTTAGTACCCGATGGTCAGGTATTGGTGAACGGAGACAAGCTTAATGACCGGACGCGGATGCTCCCGTTACCAGGCCGGCATCAAACAGCCCGGTCCAGCGCTCTCAGGGTCTCCTCGGCGAGCCCCAGAGGGCTTAGGGAGGAACCGCTCACCGTGACGCGGCCCTCGCGGCCACCGACCACGCCTCCGACGGCCTTGCGGATATGGGCGGGGGCAGCGGCGGCTGCGGTGACGCCGGTTATGCTTAGAGTGCCGGAGCGGTAGTTTACGGCGGTGGCGCCTACGCCGCGCGCGAGCAGCTTCACTCGGGAGAGACCAAGCAGGTTTAGGGCTGGCTCGGGTAGCTCGCCGAAGCGCTCGGCCAACTCCTCAGCGAGGTCGTCGAGCTCTGCCGAAGTGCGGACGCCGGAGGCCCGGCGGTAAAGGTCCACGCGCTCTATCTCGTCCCGGACGTAATCCACGGGCAGGTATGCGTCCAGGGAGAGCTCCAGGATCACCGGGGCCGGCTGCTCCTCTTCTACCGGCTGTCCCTTCGCTAAAGTCACCGCCTCTTCAAGGAGCCGTAGGTACATCTCGAATCCAACGGCCGCGATCTGCCCGGACTGCTCGGCCCCGAGCAAGTTCCCCGCGCCCCGTATCTCAAGGTCGCGCATGGCGATCGCGAACCCGCTCCCTAGCTCCGTGAAGTCCATCAAGGCTTCGAGGCGTTTCTGCGATTCGGGCGTGGCGCCGAGAGGGGCGAAGAGGTACGCATAGGCCTGCTCGGTGGAGCGCCCGATCCTGCCGCGCAGCTGGTAGAGCTGAGCGAGACCCATCATATCGGCTCTGTCGATAATTAGGGTATTCGCCGTCGAGACGTCGAGCCCGCTCTCAACGATGGTCGTCGTGACGAGCACGTCGGCCCCGCGGTCGAGGAAGCGCCCCATCACGTCCTCCAGGGTCCGCTCTGGCATCCGCCCATGCGCCGCTACAAAGCTTACGCCGGGCACGATCGCGCGAAGCCGTTCGGCGACCTCGTCTATGGTGTCGATACGGTTGTGGACGAAGAAGACCTGCCCGCCGCGCCGGACCTCTCTCTCGATAGCCCGCCGCGCCATCTCCTCCTCATAAGGACCGACGTGCGTGAGGATCGCGCGCCGTCCTGACGGGGGAGTCTCTATTACGCTGATGTCTCTCAGGCTGGCCAGTCCCATCTGCATCGTGCGCGGTATCGGCGTGGCCGTGAGCGTAAGGAGATCCACGGTAGCCTTGAATTCCTTAAGACGCTCCTTGTGTTTGACGCCGAAGCGCTGCTCCTCGTCCACGATCACGAGCCCCAGGTCTTTAGGCCGCACCTCCGCCCCGAGCAAAGCATGAGTGCCTATGAGAATGTCCACCTCGCCGGCGGCGAAGTCTTTTAAGGTCTGCCTCCGCTCGGCCGCTGTCGAGAACCGGCTGAGGCTCTCGACCCTCACCGCAAACCGTCCCAGCCGCTCCATAAACGTCTTGTAGTGCTGCTGGACGAGAATAGTCGTCGGCGCGAGCAACATGGTCTGCTTGCCGGCTAACGCGGCCTTGAACGCGGCGCGCACGGCAACCTCGGTCTTTCCGAAGCCGACGTCTCCGCAGACGAGACGATCCATAGGCTGCGAACGTTGCATATCAGCCTTGACGGCGGCGATGGCGGCCGCCTGATCCGAGGTCTCCTGATAAGGGAAGCTCTCCTCCAGCTCCCTCTCCCACTCAGAGTCTTCCGGGAAGTCGAATCCCTTTGTAGCCGCGCGCGCAGCCTGTATGCGTAGAAGCTCTCCGGCGAGCGCCTTTACCCTGCCCCGGACCCTATCTGTAACCGCCGCCCACGAGGACCCCCCGAGCTTATCTAGCCGCGTCCCCTCGCCCCCGATGTACTTGTGCAGAAGCTCCATCTGCTCGTAGGGCACGTAGAGCGTATCTCCGCCCCGGTAGCTAACCTGCATGTAGTCCCGCGTGGCACCGAGGACCGTCTTGGAGACGAGGCCCTCGAAGCGCCCGATACCCTGCGTCTGGTGAACGACGAGGTCGCCGTCCTTGAGGTCCGCGAACGAGCCGACCGACGGCGCCCGGCCCGCCCGGTTCGCCCGCGCTCGCCTGCGGCCGAAGAGGGTATCCCGCCTGACGACCGTGATGCCTCCGGCCGGATAGGAGAACCCCTCCTCGATCTCGCCGGGGAAGACGTAGACACCAGGCTCTAGAGAAGCATCTACACGGTCAGCCTCCCTGGCGGTCCGCCCTATCTCGCCGAACGCGTACGCCGTCCGCTTCGCCTCGCCCACCGAAGAGCACGCGACAAAGACCCGCAATCCCTCTTCGACGAACGTATCAAGCCTCCGGCCCGCCTCCCGAAGCGTATTCGAGTAAGCCGCTACCGGCGGCGCGGGGATGGTCTCCACGTCGCCTTCAACGATGTTCACGAAACGAAGGTCCGGCTCGAGAGGAACGTCGTCGTAGAGCTCTAAGGCGACGTCCTCCGCGTCCTCCTCTTGGGCTTCGCCAGCAGAAGGCAAGGGCTCCTGAGGCTCCTCCGCCCACACCTCGGCATCCTCTGGCAGCAGTTCTCTGGGCGCTACGGGATTCAGGGCGAGTAGCAGACGGTCAAGACCCGGCACGCGCACGCCCCGGCGCGCCTCCTCCGACAACTCCCCTCCCGACCCGGCGGCAAGGGAGGCTAGGTCCCCCTCCCGCGCGGCGTAGACCGTCACGCTGTCAAGCTCGCGCACCACGCGCTGGGTGGCCAGAGAGACGGCGCGGACGCTATCGATCTCGTCCCCCCACCACTCAGCACGAACCGGCGAGCGACGGGTGCTCGGGAAGACGTCCACGATCCCGCCCCGCACCGCGAACTCCCCGTGCCTGCTGACACGGTCTACCCGCTCATAGCCCAAAGCGACGAGCTGCGAGAGGCAGTAGTCCAACTCGATCTCGACGCCACCCCCGAGATGTACTGTTTCGTGGAGCGGCGTCCTCTCCGCAAACGCCAGCGGCCCGGCGACCACGATCCGCGCCCCGGAGAGAGAGGCCAGCGCACGCTGGCGCTCCCCGACGCGCGTCACCGGCGGGCTGAAGACGTCTCCGTAAGGCACGCCGCGCGAGGGCAGATGCACCACGAGGTCGTCCGTAAAGCTCCGAGCGTCCTGCGCGTAGCGCTCGGCGACCTCCTCGCTCCCGGCCAGAAGCAGCACTCTGCGCTCAGCATTAGCTGCCAGATAAGCCCGGATCCTCCGGGGCGCTTGCAAGTTCTTCGTCGTCGTCCTGTTTTGCACCGGCAGATTCTAACGCTTCTTCATCTCCTTTAACGTGAGGAGATCCACTCCTACAAAGCCCAGACAAAAGAGGCGAGGCGAAACTGAGAGAATTAGCGTGCTTTGAACGCGAACGCGGAAGGAGCCTTGTGGACTCCCTGAAAGAGTTGAACGAACGCAGCGTAGGGTTCCTGCCCGGTCTGATCGGCCTTGAGATAACGAAAGTCGGTGAGGGTCATATCTCCAGCAGGCTCGACCTGCGTGACGAGTTCCTCGCCCCGAACGGCTACCTGCACGCCGCCACCATCGTCGCCTTAGCTGATACCTCCTGCGGTTACGGCTGCTTCGTGAACCTTCCCAACGAAGCCTCAGGCTTCACGACGGTGGAGCTAAAGAATAACTACCTTGGCACCAAGCGTGAAGGCGCCATCGGTTGCGAATCTACCCTCATCCACGGCGGGCGGGCCACGCAAGTGTGGGATGCTACCGTCACTGACGAAGAGTCCGGGAAAAAATTAGCCCTCTTCCGCTGTACCCAGATGATCCTCTATCCTCGCTAGGCGCATCTCCTCCTTGTCACGAAAGGCATCGAAAAACGGCGCGGGCGCAAAGCCCCACAGTACCGCTACCCGCCGCCAGAAGCTCGCGGGCAACCTTCGACGATACTGCCAGGGGTTCCCGTCATACCTCATGTACGTCATGCTCGCATCTCCTTGAGTTTCCCCAGCCTGATCCCGGTGACGAGCGCGACGCTTAGCAGGATGATCACCAACCCCGCAAACGTTCCGAGGTCAAACGGCTCATCGAGGAGCAGTACGCCGAAGAGCACCCCGAAGCCAGGCGAGAGGAAGGTGACCGTAAGGGTACTGGTTGGCCCGACGTTGGCGATAAGGGTGAAATAGAGGAGGTAAGCAACCGCCGTGCAAAGTATGGCTAACCCAAGCGCTGAGAGCGCGGCCGCAAGAGGCGGCGCTTGGCCGGGTAGAGTAGCGGCGGCAGGAAGCAAGAGCCATGCCGCCGCTCCAGCTTGCTGGCCGAACGCCAGGGTCAACGGTCTGACGCCTGAGAAGGTTCGCTTGACGAAGGTTCCAAAGAGGGCATAGAAAAAGGCGGCGGCGAGCGACGCCCCGACCGCCAGCAGCACGGCGCCGTTCAGGGGTAGCGGGTCGAGTCCCACGAGCACTGCTACTCCGACTACCCCTAGGATTACCCCGCAGATCTTCCTGAAGGTTAGCGGATCGCCGGTCCAGATCGACGCTACCAGGGCAGAGAAAAGCACGGTCGTGGAGTTGAGTATCGCAGCGAGGGAGGCCGTGATCTCGATCTCCGCGAAGGCTATGAGCGTGAAGGGCACCGCCGCGTTGAACATCCCCACTACCAGGAACTGCCTCCATCGCGAGCGGACCTCCGGCAAGCGGCCTAGAGCTATAGCGAGGGGCGCCAGCGCCAGGGCGGCGATCCCTACCCGTACCTCCATAAGTAAGAAGGGACCGAAAGACGGAACGGCGACACGAATAAACAGAAAAGAGCTACCCCAGATCGCGCCCAGCAGAATTAAAGCTACG
>DASQMR010000316.1:0-11720 GCA_035645375.1 Rubrobacteraceae bacterium | reverse complement strand
TGGGAGCTGGGAGAGCCTGCGGCGAAGCAAGCAAGGTCCCTAGTGTTACACAAAGATGTGTACCGTATCTGTAGGTCTTCGCCCGCAACAGGTAGGGAGTATTCGATCCTTGTACAAGTTGTCGATGTTAAAGCGCCTGAGTGGGCGTATGATAGCCCTGGTTACCCCCTAGGTCGTGGTGACAACCGCTGTAGATTCTGTCACTCGCGTGTCTTTAAACGGCGCCAAACAAACCACAGAACTCCAGCGACCACGACCGCCAGCACCGCGTAGTGGACGAGCGAGGCGTATTGCTCAACGAGCGTCCAATTGGACCCCAGGGCCCACCCGAGAATGACGAACCCGGCGTTCCATACGGTGCTGCCGACGATAGTGTAGATCGTGAATTGGCCCAAGATCGGCATGTGTTTGATCCCGGCCGGTATCGAGATTAGAGCCCCCATTTCCGGGACGAGATGGCCTATAAGATCGCCTTCCCGCCGTGCCGCTCGTCCGTCGTGCTGGCGCAGGGCGTCGGGTCCGCAAACGGTGTTAGGTTTCGCAACCCGGTTGGCAGAACGCGTGTATCCGGGTAAGAGCCCCCTGTGGACGAGAAGCGGCTGGTAAAGACTAGCAAGTTCCTCAGCAAATACCTTAGGCATCGGCCCGAGGAGCTTGAGCTCGTGTTTATGCCCGGCGGCTGGGTCGAGGTAGCCGCTCTGCTGGCTGCGAGCGCGCGGAAGGGGCTGCCTATCAGCCGCGCCGAGCTTGAAGAGGTCGTCGCGCGCAACGATAAGAGACGCTTCGCTTTTGATGAGGCTGGCAGCTTGATCCGCGCCCAGCAGGGTCACAGTGCACCCGTAGACTTGGAGCTGGAGTCAGCGGTGCCGCCCGCGACGCTCTATCACGGTACCCCGGAGTCCAACTTGCAGGCCATTCTCGAGAGCGGCTTGCGTAAGATGCGCCGCCACCACGTCCATCTCTCGCCTGATGAGGCGACTGCGAGAGCGGTCGGAGGCAGGCGAGGCCGACCGGTGGTGCTGTCCGTGGACGCGGAGGGAATGCACCGTGACGGATCTGTCTTCTACCGCTCCGGTAACGGGGTCTGGTTGGTGGACGGCGTCCCGCCGCGTTACCTCGTGCGCGGCTAGCGTAGGGCTCCGGGAAGCTTTCGTAGATTGCGTGCAGCAAACATTTGCGCTAATCGGTATCAGTCTTCACCAATTACCGGAGTTGAATAAGGCTAGAATCGGGCAAGAGGTGCAAAGCTAAGGTAGCCTGGGGGTATGCTACCGGGAGCCAGAACGTAGGAGGAGTTAGTGGAGAACCTTTTCGCCGCCCGGGCCGTCTTCGGGATGTCTCTGTCCTTTCACATAATGTTCGCGGCGCTCGGCGTGGTGATGCCGTTCTTCCTCCTGGTATCCCAGGGGCTCTACCTCAAGAGGAAGGACCGGACCTATCTGGCCCTCAACAAGAAGTGGACCACGGCCTTCGCTATAACCTACGCCATCGGGGCCGTCTCCGGGGTGGTGCTGACCTTCGGGCTCGGGCTCTTCTGGCCAAGGTTCATGGATTTCGCCGGGCCCATGATCGGGGTACCGCTCTCCATCGAGGTGATGTTCTTCTTACTCGAAGCTATCTTCTTGGGTATCTACCTCTTCGGCAGAGACAAGCTCTCGCCCTGGCTGCATTGGGCTAGCGCCATCCCGCTGTTTATCGGAGGGTTCGCTTCGATGATCGTGGTGATACTCGCTAATTCCTGGATGAACACGCCGGTCGGGTTCGAGGTCAACGAGGCGGGGGAGGTGATCGACGTCGCCGTCTTCGAGGCGATGTTCTCGCCATCATGGTATGCGGAGACGAGCCACATGTCCGTCGCCGCTTTCGAGGCCGTCGCCTTCGCCTTCGCCGCCGTCTACGCGTTCGGCATGCTGCGGGGTAGACGCGACGAGTACCATAAAAAGGGGCTGTTCCTGGGGATGATGGTCGCGACTCTGGCCGCGCCGCTCATGATCTTCTCGGGCGACCATACCGCCCGCCAGCTCGCCGTCAACGAGCCCGCAAAGCTCGCCGCCATAGAGCCTCTATTCGAGACTCAGGAGGGAGCGGGGCTCAGTATCGGCGGTTACCCGGACGTCGAGGCCGAGGAGGTCATCTACGATATCGAGATCCCCACGCTTCTCTCGGTGCTCTCCCTCGACGACCCGAACGCTACCATCCTGGGCCTCAACGAGTTCCCGGAGGACGAGAGGCCGGACCCGCGCGCGGTCTGGTGGGCCTACGACGCGATGACCGGGATAGGCTTCTTCCTCGCCACCATCATCCCGGTTTTCTGGATCTTCTACTGGCGTAGCCGCGGGGTTCCTACGAACAAGTTCCTCCTGGCCGCGCTTACCCTCTCGGGCTTCCTCGGGTTTCTCGCTATACAGCTCGGTTGGATCGTGACCGAGGAAGGGCGACAGCCCTGGGTCGCCCAGGGCGTTATGCGGGTCGACGAAGGCTTCTCCCTTGCCCCGGGCCTAGGCATCGCCTTTATCGGGTTCGCGCTGCTCTACGTCTTCCTCGCCTCGACGCTCATCTGGCTCCTGAAACGCATAGCGACCGGCGCTCCGGCCGAAGAGGAGATCGAGGAGGCCCGGGAGCAGGAGGAGTCGGAGGGCGCTTATGCCCTTTGACGTGATCCTGGCCGGCGCTCTCGGGGCATCCATACTACTCTTCGCCCTCGCGGGTGGGGCGGACTTCGGAGCGGGGTTCTGGTCGCTTCTCGCGCGCAGAGGGGAGCGGGCTACGGAGCAGCAGCAGCTCATCGAGCGTTCCATAGGGCCGCTCTGGGAAGCTAACGAGCTGTGGATCGTGGTCTCCGCCGTGATCCTATGGAGCGCGTTCACGCCCGCGTTCGCGGCCTACGGAACCGCGCTGTTTGTACCCTTCGTACTCGCCATCGCGGGGGTTCTCCTGCGAGGGGCGTTCCTCGCTTTTCGTATCGAGGCTCAGGAGGAGGCGCCGAGGGCCTACAGGTTCTTCGGTGAGATCTTTGGGAGCATGAGCATCATCACGCCGTTCTTCTTGGGCACGGCCGCAGGGGCGATCGCCTCGGGCCGGCTCCGGTTGAACGAGAACGAGCTGCCAGTCGACGGTTACTTCCAGCCCTGGCTGGGTCCTTTCCCGATCATCGTCGGCATCTTGGGCGTCGTGACGTGCACGTACCTCTCGGCGATTTACCTGACGATCGACGCTGCCGACAACGAGCCGCTACAGGAGGACTTTCGCCTGCGCGGGATCATCTCCGGTGTGACCCTTGGCGTCTTGGGTGTGGCTGCCATACCGATAACACGCCTCGATGCTCCCCACATGTGGGAGGGGCTCGCCCCGGGTAAGCCCGCCTCCGTCCTTATGATCGTCGCGGCGGCGTTTCTGGTAGCCTCGGTCGTCTTGCTTTTCCTCCGGCGCTACTGGTTTGCCAGGGCCGCCGCGATCCTTCAGGTGGTTAGCGTCTTCTGCGCGTGGGCCGTGGCCCAGTACCCCTACCTGCTCGTCCCCGATATAACCATTCAGGATGCGGCTTCGCCCAGATCGGTGCTGGTCGCCATGTCCATCCTTATAATCGCCTACGTCGTCGTACTCGGGCCGGCCCTCTATCTTCTATTCAGGCTCTTCAAGAGCAGCCCTTCGGGAAGAGAAGAAGAGTACTAGGCCCTGAGAGAAGGAGAAGCTTTGCCGACACTCGACGAGAAAATTCTCCCGGAGAACGACGCGGTGATGGACGAGTTTACCGGGCAGGTTCTCAGATGGGCGGGCGCCGCCCTGATCTTCCTAGTGGGCGGCGCGCATCTGCTTATAGCGGGCGAGCACTTTCTGGCCGCGACTTACCTGGGGATACTCTTTCTTGCGAACTTCACCGGGGCGGCCGCCGCGGCGTTCGCTCTCTACTGGAGCCCGCGCGCATGGGGATGGTTGCTCGGAAGCCTGGTCGCAGGGGGAGCGTTCTTCGGGTTCGTCGTGAGCCGGTTATTCGGGCTGCCGGGCGCTCCGGAGTTTGAGGGACAATGGCTCAGCATCGCGGGGCTGCTCACCCTGATGATCGAAGGCGCTTTCCTGACGCTCGCCCTCCTGGCTGTAACGCCCCAGGGCAGGTCGCTGTTGCGGGCGGAGCAACAGAGAGTCGAGCGGGAAGAGTTCCCCCCCGCAATGCAGGAGACTCCAGCTCACTTCGAGCACATAGAGCAGGAGATGGCTGAGATCAGGAGCCGCACCGCCCCGGATATCGTTGATCTGCGGAGACATGTGGAGCCGCAGATGGTGAAGGATCAGGCACGGCAGGGCGCGCTGGAGTATCTTCGTAGCATACGCGGAGCGCTCGCCTCTGCCCCGGAGAGTCGCCAGCCTGGGCCGCTCGCAGCCATAGCGGTTCTGTTCGCCGTGGTAGTGCTGGTGTGGCGCAGGATGGGCGGGAGAGACGAGTGAAAGGGCACTCTCGCCTGTGCCTACACTAGCCTGGTTATACCGTGACCAGCATTTGGTTCTGTACTTCGATCATGTGTTTGTAGAGGCCGTTTTGTTCGAGGAGCTCCACGTGGGTGCCGCGTTCGACTATTTGTCCGCTCTCTAGCACCAGGATCTCAGTCATCCGCTCCATCTGGACGAGGCGATGGGTGATGACCAGCACGCCGCGATCCGGCGAATTTTTGTAAATCGTGGCGAGAAGTTCCTGCTCGGCGGCGGGGTCGAGGTTGGCGGTAGGCTCGTCGAGTATGAGCAGGGGGGCGCCCTCCAGCAGAGCCCGTGCGATCGCTACCCGCTGGCGCTCGCCCCCCGAGAGACGCAGACCCTGTTCGCCGAGGGGGGTGTCCAGCCCTTGTGGCAGGCGGGTCGCGAGCCCCTCTAGCCTGGCTTGCTCCAGGGCTGACCATAGCTCGGCGTCGGTCGCGTCCGGCCTGGCGAGGAGCAGGTTCTCCCGCAGGGTCCCGTTGAAGAGGTGAGTGTCCTGTGCGACGACGCCGAGCGCCTCGCGCAGGTCTTCTTCGGCGTAGGCCCGAATGTCGTGGCTTCCTAGCCGTACCTCGCCTTGCGCCGGGTCCCAGAAGCGGAGGGCGAGGCTCGCTATCGTGCTCTTGCCCGAGCCGCTGGGACCGACTATCGCGACCCGACTGCCTGGCTCCACCTTGAAAGAGACGTCTTCCAAAATCGCCGGCCCTCTCTCCTCGAAGCGGAAGCCGACGCGGTCAAACTCGAGCGTGTACGCCGTAGGAGGCGGGAGGGGGGCTTCAGGGTCGGCGACTCGGGGCTCGGCGTCTATAACTTCGAAGAGCCGTTCCCCGGCGCTCATGGAGCGGCCGAGGAAGCGGAAGGCCGTCCCTAATGGCTGGACGGCCTCGAAGCTGCCCAGGGTGAGGAGCGTCAGGAAGGCAAGATAGACGCCCCCGATGCGGCCCTCCTGCACGGAGGGTATCGCCAGAACGAGCACGGTTAGCATAGCCAGGTTGGAGATCAGGTCGTGCAGCGTATCTTGCAGGCCGGCGACGGAGGCCATGCTTTTCTGTACCCTGCCGAGCCTGCTGTCGAGGTCTGAGATCTTTCTCTGCTGGTCACCGGCCCGGCCGAGGGCGAGCAGGTCTTGCACTCCCTGAACACCGTCTACCACCGCAGCGTTTAGCTCGGCCCTGAGCCTGAGCTCCCGACGTCCCAGTCCCCGTACCAGGACGCCCACGAGCAGCGGGACGCCGACGCCGGCTAGTACCAGGAAGCCTAGAGCTACGGAGGCGAGCACGGGATCGAAGATGTAGAGCAGCGCGAAAGTCAGGGCGGAGATGGCCGCCGCGACGACGACGGGCGAGAGCGCCCGCAGGTAGACGTTCTCAAGCTCCTCGACGTCCTTGACTATGCGGGACAGTAGATCGCCGCTTCGGTACTCGAGAAGGCGGGCGGGGGCGAGGGGTTCGAGGCGGCCGTAGAACCAGGTCCGCATGTCGGCGAGCAGCTTGAAGGTCAGGTCGTGGGAGACGAGGCGCTCAAGGTAGCGCAGGGAGGCGCGCAGGATGCCGAAGATCTGGACGAGGAACATCGAGAAGGTGAGTTGGCTCAAGCCGTACTGCAACGCCGAGGCCGCGATCAGGTAGGCCGCTACGGAGAGGAGCCCGACGTTGCTCGCCATCGTCCCTACCGCGAGCGCGACGGCGAGCGCCACTCGCCACCGGTGGGCGCCCAGGAGCTTCAACAGCCGCAGCAGAACCCTCAAACGAGCGTCCTTTTGTAAACGTCTACCAGACGGGCGTAGGGACCGGAGCGTTCGAGCAGTTCGTCGTGCTTGCCGAACTCCGCGAGACGGCCGTTCTCTAGCACGGCGATCCTGTCCGCCTTGTAGACGGTGTTCAGCCTGTGGGCGACGACGAGTACGGTGCGGTCGAGCATGAGGCGTTTGAGAGCTACCCCGATCAGTCGTTCGCTCTCCGGGTCCAAACTCGACGTGGACTCATCCATGATCAGGAGCGGAGCGTCTTTGAGGAACGCCCGGGCGATTGCTACTCTCTGGGCCTCACCGCCGCTCAACCGTACGCCGCGCTCCCCGATCTGTGAATCGTAGCCTCCCGGCAGCCGACCGATGAACTCCTCAACGCCCGCCAGCCGGGCCGCCTCCTCGGCCTCCTCGCGGGTCGCTCCGGGGCGGGCTACACGGATGTTCTCGAGCACGGTCCCGTAGAACAGGTGGGGACGTTGCGGCACCAGCGCGAGGCTCTCCCGCCAGACCTCGACAGGGAGGCCTGACACGGGTATGCCGTTCGCGAGGATACGGCCGATCTCCGGGTCCAGAAAGCGCGCGAGCAGGTTGACCAGCGTGCTCTTGCCCGAGCCGCTGTGTCCCACGAGCGCGGTGCACGTGCCGTGCGGCAGCTTGAGGTCGATCCCGGAGAGGGCCGGCTGCGTGCTCCCCGGATAACTGTAGCCCACCTCTTCGAACTCGATGGTCAGCGGACCCGAGGGCCTGGTTGCGGTGGCGGGATCTTCTCTCAACGTCGTCGGGGTGTTCAGGATCTCGAAGATGCGTTCGGCGGCGGCTTTGCCCTCCATGCCGTCGTGGCGGTGGACGCCGAGCTCGCGAAGCGGGCGGAAGAATTCGGGGGCGAGGAGCAGCACCAGGAAGGCCGGCTCAAAGGGGATGCTCCCCATCAGGAGCCGCACCCCTAGCGCAACGGCGACCAGCGCGATCGACAGGGTCGCAACGAACTCGAGCACGAACCCGGAGAGGAAGGCGTAGCGCAGTACCTCCAGCGTTCTCTCCCTGAAGTCGTCGCCGATCCTGGCGACCCTCTCGCGCTCCGCTGCGCTACGACCGAAGACCTTGAGCGTGGGCAGTCCCTGTAACACGTCCAGGAAATGGGCGCTCATCAGGGAGAGGGCGCCCCACTGGCGCTGCATGCGCTCCTTGGCGTGGCTGCCGACCAGGACCATCAGGACCGGTATCGCCGGGGCGACCGCCAGCAGCAGCACCGCGCTGACAGGGTCTTGCGGCAGCACGTAAGCAAAGATGAGGACCGGCACTAGCACGCTCAGAGCGACCTGCGGCAGGTAACGACCTACATACGTGTCGAGTCTCTCTACTCCCTCGACGGCGGTCGCCACCAGCTCTCCGGTACGCTCGCCTTTCGTATAGCTCGGTCCGAGGCTCATAAGCTGAGCGAAGAGACGTTCGCGCAGCTCGCCCTTCACGCGGACGGCACCGCGCTGTGCTACGACCTCGCGTAACCATAGGAGCCCAGAGCGCCCCACCATCGCACAGGCCAACAGGAGCAGCAGAACTCGCACACCTTCAAGCCCCTCGCCGCCCAGGAATACCCGGTCGATCACCTTGCTCAGTAGGGCCATCTGGGCGATCGTGGCGCCGGCGCCCAGAACCCCCAGGACGACCGCGCAGCCCAGAGGGATCCTGACGCTTTTCACCTGCCGCAAGAGATCGCGATTCACCCTGCTTATTCTAGAGGCTATGCGAAGGACTATCGGGTTCTCGTGTATCGCGTCTCACAGAGAGGAGCAGAGGTATGCCTCAGGCGACTACGCTCCAAGTTCGTCGTCAGTGCAACGCGCTCTGCGAACGCGGAGTACGGGAGCCGGGGACGCGTCTCTTACAGAGTGATGTCAGGCTTCGGCCGTTGATCCTCTCGTCCTGGTGTTCGCTTTACTGTCTGGAGCTTTCGGAGCCGTTACCATGTCGGTCGTCTGCTGGTTGTGCGTCGACCTCGGTAACGGCGCGGGAGGAGGAAAGCGTGGACGTACTGGTTAGCGGGTCGAGGGGGCTCATAGGCTCGGCGCTCGTACCTGCCCTTGAGGAAAGGGGGTACAGGGTACGGCGTCTCGTTCGTTCCGGGAGGTCTTCGGGGAACGAGGTCCGGTGGGACCCTTCCGCGGGCATGATAGATGCTGCCGGGCTCGAAGGGATTGACGCCGTGGTGCATCTCGCGGGGGAGAGCATCGGAGAGGGGCGCTGGACGCCTGCGAAGAAGGCCCGCATCTTGCAGAGCCGCGTGCAGGGGACACGCCTGCTCTCAGAGACGGTAGCCAGTCTTACCCGGCAGCCCCGGGCGATAGTGTCCACCTCTGCGGTCGGTTACTACGGTGACCGGGGCAACGAGCTCTTGAGGGAGGAGAGCGGGCCCGGCTCGGACTTCCTGGCCAGGGTCTGCCGGGAGTGGGAGGCCGCAGCCGACCCTGCGCGGGGGGCGGGGGTGAGGATCGTACATCCGCGGATCGGGATAGTGCTCTCCCCCGAGGGCGGCGCTTTAGGCAGGACGTTGCCGATCTTCAAGCTCGGTATCGGGGGGAGGATCGGGTCTGGGAGGCAATACTGGCCCTGGATTGCCTTCGACGACGTCATCGGCGCCATCCTCCATGCTCTCTCTACCGAGTCTCTCGAAGGACCGGTCAACGTGGGGTCTCCGAACCCGCTCACCAACGCGGAGTACACGAAGACCGTGGGCCGCGTCCTGAACCGCCCGACAATCTTCCCCCTCCCGGCCCCTGCGGCGCGGTTGATGCTGGGCGAGGTCGCCGATGCGCTGCTCCTGGCGAGCCAGCGCGTCGAGCCCGCGAAGCTCAAAGAGACCGGTTACCAGTTCCGCTACCCGGAACTGGAGGGTGCGTTGCGGCACCTGCTAAACGGATAAAGAGAGGTGTAAGATAAGCGATTTGCAGCAACGACTCGATGGGGAAGAGGTCGTCATCCTCGATGGGGCTACTGGTACGGAACTCGAAAAGCGCGGTGTGCCGATGGACGAAGCGGCGTGGGACGCGGCTGCCCTGGCGACGCATCCTGACACGGTGCGTGAGGTGCACGAGAACTACATCAGAGCCGGGGCAGACGTCGTCACCACCAACACGTTTGCGGCGGCCAGGCACGTGTTGGAGCCGGCAGGGATGGAAGAGCAGTTCCGCGAGTTGAACATTCGTGCTGTTACGCTCGCAAAAGAGGCGCGGGAGAACGCGGCGGACAGGCCGGTCTTTATCGCGGGCTCGATCTCGACCTTTACCGCCCGTTACGACTACAGTTACGAGCCTTGGGCCGAGAAGGCGCGGGCCAATTACCGGGAACAGGCCGCAGTTCTGGCCGAAACGGGTGTAGACGTGGTTGCGCTGGAGATGATGCGCGATATCGAGCAGACGACCTATGCTCTGGAAGCGGCCGTAGCTACAGGGCTACCGGTCTGGATAGGTTTCAGCTGCAAGACAACCGACGAGGGCACGGTCATGCTCTGGGACGGCGCCCACACCCTGGCCGAGGCGCTGGAGCAGGTACCGCCTCTGGGTGCCTCCTTGGTATCCGTAATGCACACGCTCACAGAGGATACCCCTGCGGCCCTAAGCGAGATGACCGGACGCTGGTCCGGACCTATAGGAGCGTATCCTCATTCTGGAGAGTTCATCATGCCCAATTGGCAGTTTATAGACATGATCTCTCCTGAAGACTTCGCAGCAGAGGCTCAGCGATGGTTAGAGAAGGGCGTGCAGCTCATCGGCGGCTGTTGCGGTATCGGCCCCGAGCACATCCGGCTGCTCAGGGAACGGCTCCCGGCGCGCGTTCCCGCGAGAGATTGACGTTCTCTGTAACAACGCTATCGAGCAGTGTGTCGTCGGAGTCGACTAGAATATAGCCGGTTCATGCAGAAGCACTGGCAAGTAGTGACGGCCTACTACATCGATAACCCCGTTAGCGCAGCAAAGGAAACGGAGACTAATCGCGTTGCCTTCAGTATTCCTGATAGAAGGCTCTAAGGTTCGGAGGCGAGGTCCGGTTAATGCTAAATCCGTGTAGGAGAATAGAGCCTGGCAGGGCGTATCTTAACCCTGGATCTCTGCGTTGAAGCCTGCTTCTCGTAGTAGCTCTCGGGCTTGAAGCGCCGCCTCCGCGTCCAGGGTAAGGACGAGGGCAGCGCGTTCGGTGTTGGAGTGGCGGACGTAGAGGTCGAGGATGTTGATGCTGTTCGAGCCCATTAGGGTTGTAACCTGCGCGAAGACGCCGGGGTGGTTCTCGACGGGGATCGCTATCTCCACGTTCTCGCCGCTCTTCTCGACGAGAATCCCGCCGAGGGCTTCGTAGGCCGTGCGGGCGTCCCGGAAGCGCTCTTCTATGGCTTCGCGGTCCTTGATCTCGCTGCCAAGCTGCGCCATCGCCCCCGCAAAGGCCCCCAGGGCCTCGCCCAACGCCGGCGCGTTCTCGGCCAGGATGTCCGACCACAGCCCCGGGTTCGACGCCCCGACCCTGGTTAGGTCCCTGAAGGAGGGGCCGGCGAAGGAGAGGGCCTCGGGGGAGATGTCTGAGGCTACCTTCAGCAGGGCGGCGGCCATGAGGTGAGGCAGGTGGGAGAGGGCGGCCATCAGGAGGTCGTGCTTCTCCGGGTCGACCGCCGTGGGAATCGCGCCGAGCTCCCGCACGAACTGCGCCACCTCGCGGTAGTCTTCGGGGTCAGTCTTCGCGGTCGGTGTGAGGAAGTAGCGGGCGCCCTTGAAGAGATCCCCTTTCGCGTTCGCCACGCCCGCGAGTTGGCTGCCGGCCATCGGGTGCCCGCCGACGAAGCGTCTCAAGCCGCGCGACTCGGCCTCGCCTACTATCTTCATCTTAGTGCTGGCGACGTCGGTGACGAGGGCGTCCGTCGGGGCGAGTTCCCCGATCAGGGTCGCGACGCGGGAGATGGGCGCTGCGAGCACCACGAGGTCTGCCCCGCGCGCCTCCTTTATCGTAGAGGCCCGGTCTACCGCTCCGATCCCGGCGGCCTTCGCTAGCACCGCCGGCTCGTCCACGCCGACTACCTCCCAACCCGCCGCCCTCGCCGCGAGGCCGACCGAGCCCCCGACGAGACCGACCCCGATGATGGCAAGCGTCCGGCTCAAGAGGTCCGCTGCGGTTTCGGCTCGGGCTCCGCCTCCCGCGCGGCTTCGCTCGTCGCGCCTTCGAGCGCCGCGATTACGCGGTCGTTCTCCCACGAGCCTCCTACCGTGACGCGGCTCCATCCAGGGTACTCTAGCGCTGCGCCTTCCCTTACGAGGACACCGGCCTTCTCGAAGTCCTCCGCCTCGAACCGGACCATGATGAAGTTGTCCTGCGAGGGGATAAAGTCCAGCCTCGCGCCGGCAAACGCGTTCTGCAGGCGGTTGCGCTCCCGGACGACGAACTCGGCCCGCTCCCGGACCTTGTCCCGCGCCAGCATCGACGCTGTCGCCGCGACCTGGGCGGCGAGGTTGACAGAGACCGGGAA
>DASQMR010000315.1:0-9780 GCA_035645375.1 Rubrobacteraceae bacterium | reverse complement strand
GCGCTCGTCACGATGCCGCGGAACTGGTTCAGGATCGTGTCCACACCTATGTCCTTGCCCAAAATGTAATCGCCTTCGAGCCCTTCCACCCGCTCCTCGGCAAAGACCATAACCGGCTTAAACTCGCCAGATTCCAGGTTCGAGAGCACGTCGCCCGGCTGCTCGTACATCGCGTCTACGGAGCCGCCGAGAAGCGCCGCGTATCGCTCGCTCGGGTCGGCAAACGGCACAGGCCGGAACTCCACGCCGGTCTGCTCGGCGATAGCGGCCAGCATGACGTCGTCCACGCCGCCCTGTCCTACGGTTGCCACCGTCAGCTCGCCGGGCCTCTCTCCGGCGGCGGCGGCGAGCGCCTCCCAGTCTCCGTATGGTCCATTACCCTGCACAAAGAGCGCCGATGGCATCTCCTGCAGCCGACAGACGCCCTGTATCTGGTCCAGTGCAAAGGACGCGGAACCATACGATACGGTAGCCAGAGTGTCCTGTATAAGTATAGCCATGGACTCGCCGGGAGAACTGGTAAGCATGCTAGTAATTCCCGTGCTCCCCGTAGCACCCGGTGTGTTGATAACGGGTATCTGCGCCCCGAGTTCCTCTTCCATGACGGTCGCCGCGATCCGGGCGACCTGATCCGCGCCGCCGCCGGCCCCGAAAGGCACTACTAGGTCCACCGGGCGATTTGATTGTCCGCCGCCGCTCTCGCCGGACGGACCTCGCGTCTGGCCGCCGCAAGCGGTCACAAACATCAGTAACAGCAGCACCAGCGCGAGCTGTACAACCCACAGACTCTTTCTCTTGGACCGCTCTCTACTCATTAGCTCCTCCTCGGTCTAATCACGGCCAAAGCCGCTCCCCCTTACACATCTTGCGCCTAGCGCGAACTCTACCTCTCCTACGCTGCTCTCGGGTCACTGGCACGGTAAGCCCTGTAGCCAAGTAGAGCTATTAGTAGAATCAGAATAACCATCAGCGTCCCGCTGATCGGCCGCGTGAAGAATACGGTCCAGTCGTTCCCACTAGAGATCATCGTCGTCATGAAGTGGCGCTCCGCAAGAGGACCCAGGATAGCTCCCAGGACCAGGGGCGCTATCGGGTATTCACTGCGAACCATGATAAACCCGATCACCCCGAAGGCGAACATTATCCACACATCCGAATACGACTGGCGCAGCGCGAAAGCCCCTATAAAAGCGAACAACACCACGAACGACGACACGTAAACCTCCGGGAAGTTGAGCACGCGGATGAGCGGCTTGGCCCCGAGAACCCCGATGATGAACATCAAGATCAAGCTGAGCAGGAACGCCGCAAAGATCGTGTAGACGAGCTGGGGCTGCTCAACGAAGATCTGGGGGCCGGGCTGCACGTTGTGAAGTAAAAAGACTCCGAGCAGCACCGCCGCGGCTGCACTCCCCGGGATACCCAATATCAGGAGTGGTACAAGGGCGCCGGCCACGGTCGCCGTCGATGCCGCCTGCGGGGCTACCACGCCGCTGGGCGACGCCTGGCCCACCTCGCCCTTGTGCTTGCCAAACTGCTTCTCGAGCCCGTAGGAGACAAACGAGGCGACGGTCGCCCCCGCGCCGGGGACCGTGCCCATGAGGCTCCCCGTGAGGATGCCACGCAGGAAACTTCCCCCTCGATCCCGGATAGCGCTCAACCGCGGGAGGGTGGTAGTAACGTTACCGGGTTGTTGAGCCACCTGTCCCCCGAAGTTCTGTCCGAAGCGTCTGATCACCTCACCGAGGGCGTACACCCCTATCATGACGGCCAGATAATCTATACCGTCCCGCAGGATGGTCGTACCGAAGTCATAGCGGACCGCGCCAGAAACCGAGCTCACCCCAACAGTAGAGATCAACATACCCGCGAACATCGCGATGATGGCCGCGACTACGGAGGTCTCCGTGAGCGCCAGGACGCTCGCAAGCCCAAGCAACACGATAGCGAAGTACTCGGGCGACGACAGCTGGAGCGCCACCGAGGCAAACGGTTTCGCGGCGAAGACCAGCACCGCCCACGACACCAACCCGCCGGCGAGCGCCGCAAGAGCCGCCCAACCCAGAGCCTCAGCGGCGCGCCCCCTTCGCGTCATACCGTACCCGTCCCACAGCAGCGGCACGTTGTTAGGCTCGCCTGGAATGTTGAGCAGGATTGAAGTCAGCGCGCCCCCGTAGGTTCCGGCGACGTACAGGGCCAATATGAGTATCAACGCCGGCCCCGTCTCCATGCTGTAGGTAAACGGCACCAGGAGCAGAACCCCCATCACGAAGGTGAGGCCGGGCAACACGCCAACCAGCAAACCCAGTAGGACCCCGGCCACGACAAGAATCAGCCCATACAGTCCCAACGAAGCTATCGCGACAAGGACGCCGTTGAGGGTCTCTATCATGACGTGGCCTCCGTTTCGCGCGGTATCCTGACGACCATCTAGTAGATCCCGAGGAGTTGATAGAGGATTACGCTTAACTGGTCGAAGACGCCCACGCCAGACGGAAGCGCGATGTACACGACCTTGAGAAAGATGTAGGCGAAGACGAGCGAGCTGACTACGCTCAAAGGTATTACATACCACTTCCGCTGGCCGCCGAGGTAGATGAACGCTATCAAGAACAGCGCGGTCGCCAGGATGTAGCCGAGGAACAGCATACCGAGTATGTAACCGACCACGAGTACGATCCCCAGGGCCACGCGCGGCATACGTACGTCCTCGTCCGTCTCGGCCGCCGCGCCAGCTACGATCGGGCGCCCGCGCGCCCGGAACTTCTGCCCGATGCGCACCAGCACACCGATAGCTATGCCGACACACAGAAGCTGCGGCCAGAAGCCGGGACCGATCTGATCCGGGTTACCGACTTGCCTGAAGTTGCCAGCGGCCACGAAAAGGTACACGGCGGCCACGAGGAGCAAGCCCTCCGGGATCATACCCGGCCACAACAATCGAGACGTTGCAGAACGACCCTCTGAGCTATCCTCATCCACACGAGTCTCGCCCGTTTCCTCGGCAACGCGCTGCTCCTCGATCCTGCCCGAAGTGACTCTCTCGTTCATCCTAGATACCATCCGCCGGGTGGTCGCATCTCCTTTGCTCCCATCAGATCTCCTTTCCTCTCGCTCGATCCTCTAAGCACATGGGTCACGTCTTCTATTGGCGCTCTTCCTCTCACGACCAGGGCTTCCGAGGTCGGATCCTACTACTCGTGTATCGAAGCCTTGACCTACTTTTCCCCGGGTCGCCCGCACCAGGTCTCCGCTCATTACCACCTCCCGCGGTCCTACGACCGGCTTTGGAGATGGCCATCCGGCGGAAATCGCCCCCTGCACCATGACCGGTTGTCCACGCCGAACACGATTGGCTTCGACTTTATCCCTTGGCCACGGGGGCAGAGAAGGCCCATCCTGCGGACCAGCTATGCGCAGCGTCACATTACCTTCTCGAGCATGCTCTGGAGCATCTCTCCGACGCGGCTTGGTCGATCCGCGACGAGCGCGCCCGCCCCGGTCAGGGCGGTCACCTTGTCCTCGACCGTCCCCTTCCCGGCGGTAATGATCGCCCCGGCGTGTCCCATCTTCGTCCCTGTTGGCGCCGTCCTCCCTCCCATGGAAGCGACCAGGGGTTTGGTGAAGGCCCCGGCTTCTATCGATTCTGCGACCTCCTCCTCCATCGTCCCTCCGAGCTCACCAATAATGACCACGGCGTCGGTCTCGGGGTCCGCCTCGAACAAAGGCAGCACCTCGGCGAACCTTGTCAGTGGCACGGAGTCTCCGCCGACACCTACCAGAGTTGAGGCTCCGAACCCCGCCTTGACTATCTGTGCTGTGACCTCGTTTGTGAGCGAGCCGCTGCGCGTCATGATGCCGATGCGACCCGGGCGGTAGACCCTGTCGATCCAGTAGGGGAAGAACCCCATCATCGCCTCGCCCATCGAGATGATTCCCGAAGTGTTCCCCCCGATCACCATCGCCCCCTCGGAGAGCGCGGCTCGCCTTATCTGCAGGGCGTCGTGCAGAGGGATTCCCTCGCACAGCACCACCACCGTCTTTATCCCGCCGTCGAGCGCCTCGTAGATCGCATCCTTGGCGAAACGGGGCGGCACGAAGAGCAGCGAAGCGTCGGCCGGATGCTCGGACGTGGCCCGCCGCACGGTGTGGTACACGGGCACCCGGTGTACCTCCTGTCCCTCCCTACCCGGCGTCACGCCGGCCACGACGTTGGTGCCGTAGTCGAGCATGTGCTCCGTCCAGAAGCTTCCCTCCCTCCCGGTTATCCCCTGGACCAGAACCCGGGTCGTCGAATCTAGTACGACGCTCATCTCTCACCCCTTCGCGAGCTCGATGGCCCTCTCGACCGCTTCCTCGGTGTCGGTCAGAGGCTCCAGGCCGACACCACGCAGAAGCTCCTGCGTTTTCTCTTCCCCGGTCCCTCGGATCGCCGTGACCACAGAGAACTCCGGTCTTAGCCGGCTTATCGCGTCGACCAGCCCTTCGGCGATGACGTCGGCCCTGGCGATGGTCCCGAAAGTCACGACGAGTACGACCTTGGGACCTGTCCGCATCATCAGCTCCATCGCCTTGACGGCCTTACGGTAATTCGGCCCGCCGAACTCGATGTAGCTCGCGACGCTGCCGCCACCGTAGTTGACGAGGTCGTAGATAACGTTGGTCAGGCCCGCGCCCGCGCACATTAGACCTATATCCCCGTCGAACTTGAGGCAGGGGATGCCCTCCACTGCGGCGTCGTACTCTACGTCGCTCTCGAAGTAGTCCCTACCGAGTGAGAAGCGCCTCTGACGGTAGAGCGAGCCGTCGTCTATCGTCATCTTCCCGTCCGCGGCCAGGAACTCGCCGCCCCTGGTCGCTACGAGCGGGTTGATCTCCACCAGCTCAGCGTCGTACTCGCAGAAGAGGGTGTAGAGGGCGAGGAGCACCACGCTGCCCTTGTTGGCCCTGTCTTTGTCGAAGCCGAGCCCGAACATCACGTTGCGCGCCTCGTAGGGCAGCAGCCCTTCGAAGAGGTCTACTTGTTCGGTGACTATCTTCTCGGGCATCGTGCGAGCGACCTCCTCGATCTTCACCCCGCCCTCGGCGCTCGCCATGATCAGGGCAGTCCCCGACACGGGGTCGGCGGTGATGGACAGGTAGATCTCCTCTTGGATGTCTAATGCCTGCTCGACGAGCAGCCTGCGCACGTTCGTGGGAGAGTCGAATATCTGCTGTGCCTTCTCCCGGGCCTCCTCGAGCGTGGAGGCGAACTGGATCAGACCGGCCTTGCCTCGCCCGCCCTGCAAGACCTGCGCCTTTACCACGCACGGTAGCCCGACCTCCTCCACCGCCCCGTCGATGCCGGATGTGTTCTCTATCAGCCTCCTCTTCGGGACGGGTATTCCGGCTTCCTCGAAGAGGTCTTTGGCCTGGTACTCGAAGAGCTTCATCTCTCCCCGCTATCGCCCGTACCTGGACCAGTAGCTCCCCAGAAGCTCTTCCTGGGTTGGGACTACCGCCGGAACGGGTTTGGACACCCTGGTTATGTTCAGGAAGTGCTTGTAGGAGAGGTTTTCATCGATCTGGTTCCCCGCCCAGCTACCGCCCCCCATACTAAGAGTGAAGTTCAGGCCGTTATCGAAGCTGCCCCCGTTACCGACGACCTGGACCTGGTTGATCAGTAACCGGCACACGTTCATCTCCATCCCGACGCGCTCTACGTGCGACTCGTCTGTCGTGTGCAACCCACACGAGTGCCCCCGTCCCACGTAGTTGAGGATGCGCTTCGTCAGATCCAGGGCCTCGTCGAAATCCTCGGCCTTATAGACGGTGAGGACCACCGAGAGCTTCTCTCCCGAGAAGGGGTCCTCATCCCCCACGCCTTTCCCCTCGACCATAAAGAACGAAGCCTCCCGCGCCGCAGGATCCTCCAGCCCCGCGACCTCCGCGATAACCGAAGGGGCCTTAGCAAGGGTCTTAGGGCTACGCTTTCCTCCAGGCCACATCGCCTCTTCGAGCAGCTCGCGCTCCTCATCGTCGCAGAAGTAACCGCCCTCCTCTTTGAGAGCGTTGACCATCTCATCGTAGACGGAAGCCTCGATGACGACCGAGTTGTCGTTCGAGCAACTCGTCCCGTAGTCGAAGACCTTGCTGATCCGTATCTTGCGTGCAGCCTCCTTAGTCTGCGCGCTCGCGTCGACGATCGAGACGACGTTTCCGGCGCTGACGCACGCGTTCGGGGTCCCGCTGGTCTGGCCAGCGCGAACGTTGTTCGCAGACCCGGTGACGGTAACGAAGTCCGCCTGCTTCATCAGCTCGTACGCCAACTCTTTGTCGACCTTGGGCAACACTTGGACCAGATCTAGGGGTGCCCCAACCTTAGACAGCTCCTCGTGTACGTACCGAAGAAGTAGCTTGCAAGTCGAAGTTCCTTTCGGTGAGGGAGCGAGAATAATCGCGTTTCGACCCTTTAATGCCATCATGGTTTTGTTTGCTGGAGTTGCAGCCGGGTTGGTGGAGGGAGTTACGGCGGCGACAACCCCCACAGGCTTGGCGATCTGCGTGATTCCCTTCTCCTCGTCTACATCGATAATACCTACCGACTTTGCCGACGGGTCCAAAAGATCCCGCAAAGTACCCAGGCTCTTACGCTGGTTTTTGTTCACCTTGTCCTCGTACTTACCGAGGCTGGTACCCGCGACCGCACACCGCGCTAACTCTTCGGCGTTTTCTTGCTTGACAATGGCCCAGGCGACCGCTTGAACGACCTCGTCTACCTTCTCCTGGTCGTAGTCTATAAAAACGGTCATGGCCGCCCTAGCATTGTAGATTAGCTCGGCGATGATGCTGCTAGTATCGACCTCGCTCGTCAGGCCACTGTTAGCGACTTCTGCGCCTGAGGCTTCTACCTCATCGCCGCCGGCATTCGTGCCTTCTGCGGTAACCTGTTCAGTACTCTCCACTCCCACGTCCACATCACTCTCCTCAGGTTCTTCAGAATCCCTTCGTCCCGCCTGCCGGTTGGCAGGATCACCTCAACGTCACTGGGTCAGCCGTGAAGTAGGGTAAAAGAGCCGGCTTTTAGCAAAGGGAAGCTAGAGCATAATGCAATTCTCTCTCTGCAAAACCATTAGCTCAGCCCTCCACCTTTCAAGGCACAAACAAAAATCCGCTAGATCCCGCTAGTTGAGGTTACCTCTATACCAATGTATGCTTCGCAGAGCAACTTATACCTGCAGTTGATGGTCAACTGGTTACGAAAGTTAATTTCACTAGAGTCAGCAGTCTGTTCTCCTGCAAATACGCAGTTTGTTTAGAGTATAAGTTGCTACATGCATACTATGAGAAAAACAGGAGCATTATGGATACTACGGTAGACGCACTATTCGACCTAACGCCTGCGGTACGATATGTTGCGTTCTACCAGGACGGGAACCTGTTCATGCACAAGCGACCAGGTATCGGCAAGGCTACAACCAGGGAATCCGACCAGTACGAAGAGTTGCTGGTCAACCCAACGGTTCTCACGCTGACAGGCAAGCGGGGAAACATAGACTGCGGAGGGCTAGAATACATAATAGTACGCTACGGGAACTTCTATCAGTTCATCGCTCCCACAAGTAACGGTCATGTCTCAATCGCGTTCGGTCTCGAGGCGAACCCGATCGTGTATGCTGATTCCATACTTTACCTTGTAAGCAATTACAGGGTTACTCCTAAGGGAACCTAACAGCCAAGGTGACGGGACAGGGTCCGATGCCTTTTCTTCAAGCCCTAAATGCAGCCCTAGGCGACAGGTAGCGGTAGAATCCAGCCGTGTAAAGGCGGTACCGGACTAAACGACCGCGTGTACATGTCGCCGAATACAAGCCACCTGGTTAAGGTGCCGCGTCCTAGTGACGGGCGCAGCGTCTTGTTAGACTAGGGTGACGCGCAATCCGCCTGCTTCATCAGCTCGTAGGTTATCTCCTTGTTGAACTTCGGCAGTATCTGAACCAGGTCGCACGGCGCCGATCTTGGGCGGTTTCTCGTGCGCGTAGCGCAGTAGAGGCTCGTGGGTTGAAGCACCTTTAGGGGAAGGGACAACGGCGGACCTTGAGGGCAATTATGGTCTTGTTGGCTGGCGTGGCAGCCGGGGTGTTAGACGAGGTCGCGGCGACGACGATCCCAACGAGTTTAGCGCTCGTTGTGGTCCCCTTCTCCTCGTCTACATCGATGATGCCTACCGACTTTGCCGACGGGTTCAACTAGTCCCGCTGGTTACTCAGGGTCTTGCCCTGGTTCTTGTTCACCTTGTCCTCAAACTTGCCTAGCCCATATCCTCGACTGTAAGCCGCGCAGTTGCTTAGCGTTCTCCCGCTTGAAGATTGCCTAGGCTACAGCCTGGACGCCCTCGTTCAACCGTTCCTGGTCATAACCCTCGAAGGCGTGCTAGGCATCCGGGACTTCTCGCTCAGGCCGTATGTAACACCCCGAGCGTCGGCCTGTTTTGTGGCCACACTCCTCGCGCTTGCGGCATCCATCTCGTCTTCCCCGGCGTTTGTCCCCTCTGCTATGACCTCTCTGATCTTCTGCCCTCATATCTCTATCACCCTCTTCAAGGTCTCCATAGTCCACAACAATCTCTTCTTCATGATTTGAGAACCTCGTCCCACTGAGGAGCGAGGCTCTCAAAGGCACTTTGTTGTCAGGATTCTGCCTTCTCTTTAGCCCATTTCCTGTGGGTACTTCTTGGCGTACTTGGGTAGAAAGCGCATGGGCATGCTCAGGTTGTCGCGCCTGCAGAGCGGAGCGCGAGACCGTTTGTCTTCACCGAAGGCCAACGGCATCGTACTCAGGCATCCTCACATACGGCAGACCCGGCGCGTAAAGGGCTATTATGTTCGTGCTATGGTTGCTGAATTGGTCATCTTCGTAGGTCTGCAAGCCTCGGGGAAGAGCACGTTCTTTCGCGAGCGATTCGCCGCAGATCACGAGCACGTCAGCAAGGACCTGTTCCGCAACAACAGGAACCGGAACAAGAGGCAAAAGGAGCTTATAAAGGCCGCGTTGGGGGCGGGACGGTCGGTTGTTGTAGACAACACGAACCCTACCGTCGAAGATCGGCGGCCGCTCGTCGGGTTGGGCCACGGGTTCGGGGCCAGGATCGTCGCATACTACTTTGCGTCGGGGGTGCGCGAGTGTCTCGCCCGCAACGCTCGCCGCGAGGGCAAGGAGCGGGTTCCCGACGTGGCCGTATACGCCACGGCCAATAACCTAGTGCCTCCCGCCCGCGAGGAAGGCTTCGACGAGCTTCTCTACGTACAGCTAAACGACTCCGCCTTTGAGGTCCGCGCATACTAGTAATCGTACGAAGCGTACTCCCGTCCGTTTTGAAGGAAAATAGAACTCACGATGAAAAACCGGAGACGCGGGAAAAAATTGAACGGCCAACAAGGCGGAGAGCTTCTAGGATAGCGCTACGAAAGGGATTACTTACGATGAGATCAAGCTCCTCGATCTGCCGGTGGCCATGGAGAACGGCCAAAACGTGCCGCCAGGGGAGCGAGGAGTAGCTCGGAGAGCGCCCCGCGGAACCTTACAGGGGATATCTCTGCCAAGGAGTTGATAAACCGCCCGCGAGAAGACCAACGTAAGCTATGCCCTCATCGAAACCGTTGGTCAGAGGAGGCAAAAGCCGCTGTAAAACAAGGCTTGCGTCTGGCGGTTGGAGACCTACTTGCGCATGTTCGGTTCGAGGATCTTTTTGCGCAGCCGGATGGAGGTCGGTGTGATCTCGACCAGCTCATCGTCGCCGAT
>DASQMR010000314.1:0-11557 GCA_035645375.1 Rubrobacteraceae bacterium | reverse complement strand
GTGGCCTATGTCGTAGAGGAGCACGTCCTCGTCGGACTCCACTATCCTCACGTTCTCGGTATCCGAGAGGTGCTGGGCTACCCACTCCGTTGTGACCAACGCCCCCGGGTGCGCGTACCCCTTAGACTCTATCTCCTGCTCTGCTCCCTGCGTCATGCGGACTCCTTCCAAGAATGAAAACTTACCAACCGATATGGATACTGATTTTATCGTATGCATGATCGTTCGTAGAGAGAACATGGGCGGGACGAGCATTCGCCTGATCCTTGAAGTGAAGGAGGCGTGAGGGGCAGGGACCTCTTTTTCCTAGCGGCGCTCGCCGCGATCTGGAGCGTCTCGCTCCTGTTCTAGGTCGTCCTTGCCGAGTTGTCTCCAACTTTGTCGTGCTTGCTTGCCTCGTCGTCGGCACCCTGACGCTCCTGCTCGCGGTGTCCCTACTGCGCGATCGCGTCCCGGAGCTTCTGCCAGAGAAGGTAGGTGGGTGAGGCATGACGAGAGGTGTGCCCTCCTTACCCGCTCATCCCCTGATTTGCTACAGTTTGATACAATAACCTTATGAGAGTAGGAATTGTCGGGCTGCCGAACGTCGGTAAGTCAACGGTCTTCAACAGCCTCACGCAAACGGGCGCCGAGGCCCAGAACTATCCGTTCACCACTATAGACCCGAACCTAGGGGTCACGGCGGTATCTGACGAGCGGCTGGACGCGCTTGCCAGGGTGATGGAGAGCAAGCGCGTCGTGCCGACAACGGTGGACTTCGTGGACATCGCCGGGCTGGTGCGCGGGGCGAGCAGGGGCGAGGGGCTTGGGAACAAATTCCTCGGCAACATCCGCGAATGCGAGGCGATCTCGCACGTCGTCCGTTGCTTCGAGGATGAGAACGTGGTCCACGTTGACGGCAAGGTGAACCCAGTTGGCGATATCGAGACGATAAATACAGAACTCCTGCTCGCGGACTTTTCGACTATAGAGCGGCGCCTGGAGCGCGTGAGCCGCGCCGCCAAGAGTGGTGACGCGAAGCTCAAGGCAGAAGCAGTAGAGCTTGAGGGGCTCGTAGGCCACCTCTCGGAGGGTGAACCGGCCCGCACATACCCCTGGTCTGAGATTCTGGCGGAGGCTCTGGGTACGCTCATCACCGCGAAGCCTACCCTATACGTGGCGAACGTGGACGAGGAGTCGGTCGCTGACGGGAATCGCTACAGCGCGGAGGTCGAGAAGCTCGCCGCCCGCGAGGGAGCGGAGGCGGTGCGACTCTCGGCCAGGCTCGAGGCTGAGGTCGTTGAGCTGCCGGGGGAGGAGGCACGGGAGTACCTGGCGATGGTCGGGGTCGAGTCCACCGGTTTCGAGGAGTTCGTGCGGGCGGCGTACCGGTTGCTCGGCCTTCTGACGTTCTTCACCGCCGGCGAGAAAGAGAGCCGGGCCTGGACCGTAAGGAAAGGCTCGACGGCCCGCCAGGCGGCCGGCAGGATCCACTCGGACATGGAGCGCGGCTTTATCGCCGCCGAAGTCGGTAACTGGGAGGATATCGTCGCTGCCGGCTCCTGGGCAAAGGCCCGGGAAGCGGCGAAGGTACGCCTTGAAGGCCGCGAGTACCTCGTCGAGGATGGGGATACAATGATCATCCGCTTCAATGTCTAAGTTAGTTTAAACATAAACTAATGCTTTAGATTTAGAGTGATGAAAATTCCTTTTAGCTATCCTGAAAAACCGTTATATGAGGGCCGGTTGGCGCTCGTTACCACGGGCGGGGTACATCTGCCCGAGCAGGCTCGCTTCGACATAGACGACCCGTTGGGCGACTGCTCGTACCGCGAGATCCCCGGGGACGCGCGCGACCTTACCTGGACCCACTCGTACTACGCGCCGGATCGGGGTGGCGTGGATCTCGACTGCGTCTTTCCCCTCTGGACCCTGCGAGGGCTCGTAGCTGAAGGGACTGTGGGGGAGCTAAACAACAGACACTTCTCCTTCATGGGGGCCATCCAAGACCCCGGCCCGCTGGTAGAGGAGACCGCGCCCGAGATAGCCTACAAGCTCTTGGAGGACCGGGTAGACGCCGTGCTGCTCACGCCTTCCTGACCATTGTGTCACCGGTCCGTTGGGCTGGTAAGCAGGGTGATCGAGGAGGAGGGAATACCTACGGTGACCCTGGCAATGGAGAGGGGCGTTGTAGCGCCTCGGGTCGCCTTCGTGCCGTTCCCGTACAACTTCCCTATGGGGGAGCCGGGGGAGAAAGGAAGGCATGGGGAGGTCGCGATCGCGGCGCTCGGGTTGCTGCACGAGCTGCGCGAGGTCGGCGAGGTAGAGTTGCCGTTTCGTTGGCGGCGGTGAAGTGGTCGGCTTTCTGGGGAGGACGGCGGTATAATAGACGTACATAAAATCCGTCGTACAAAGGTGTTTAGACGTGGCGTTTCTGCTGGTTCTCCTTGTGGCGTTTCTGTTCGTGGCTCTCTTGCTTCTGCTACCGATTCTGTACTCATTACAGGCGGTCGGGAGCCTGTTCGTGTATCCGCGGCAGCTCAAGAATATGTTCGGAAACAGAATACTCAGACGGAACCACGCCCTCGAGCACGCGACCATAGTAGTGATGATGGAGAAGGAGCCGGGCCGGCGCTTCAACGGTTTCTCTGACGACGATGGGTTTTTCGTGCAGGGCGTTCGCTCTACGGAGGAGGTGGACGCCGCCGCCCGCGAGGCTGCGCGCCGTCTCAAGGCTGGGGAGAAGAAGCTCGCCGTGCATCGTAACTGCGGAACCACGATCGTCGCGGCGAACCTGCTTGCCGCCGTGTTCTTTCTCGGCGCGATAGGCGTAGGGCTATATATGCAGTGGCCTTTGTATCTCCTGATCCTGGGCGGTATTGCGCTCTCGCTACTCTTGCGGGTACCGCTGAGCCTCCTCCTGCAGCGCTTCGTAACGACGGACCCGGACCTCTCGAACGCGGAGGTCGGCTGGGTCGAGGCCGCGAAGCCTCAGGAGATGCGCGGCGGCATCCTGGGCGTGCTGCTCGCCGCCTCCTCGGTCCGGGTGCGCGTCTTCCATACCGACCCTAACGCCGTCGAGGTGCTGCGCGGCGACGGCGCAGTCGTCAAGTAGTGGCGCGAGACATACGCGGCCGCGTCCGGGCGCCGGAGCTAGTCGGGCGGGGCGGTTGGATCAACGCCGGGCAAGACCTCTCTCTCCGATCCCTGCGGGGCAAGGTAGTCCTCCTCGACTTCTGGACGTTCTGCTGCATCAACTGCCTCCACGTCCTCGAAGAGCTCCGGCCCCTTGAAGAGCGTTTCGGGGACGCCCTCGTGGTCATCGGCGTCCACTCGCCCAAGTTCGAGCACGAGCGCGACCACGAGGCCCTTCAACGCGCCGTCGTCCGCTACGACGTGCGCCATCCCGTTCTCGACGACCCGGACCGGGCCACCTGGGACCAGTACGGCGTGCGCGCCTGGCCTACGCTCTACCTCGTAGACCCCGAGGGTTACGCTACTGCCGCCTTCGAGGGAGAGGGCAACGCTCAGAAGCTGGAGGGTGAGATCTCCCGCATGATCTCCGAGCATCGCAGGCAGGGTACCCTCGACGAGACTCCGATACGTTTGCTCCCTCCCGCCGTCAACAGCAGCTCCCTGCGCTTCCCCGGAAAGGTTGCGATCGGTCCCGGCAACCTCCTCGCCGTCGCCGACTCCGGCCACAACCGGGTCGTGGTAGCCCGCGCTGGCGAAGCTGGCGAAGCTGGCGGCACGGCGGAAGTTCTGGCTGTCGCTGGATCGGGCGCGCGAGGTGCTGCGGACGGCGGCTTCCACGAGGTCCGGTTTACCGACCCGCAGGGACTGGTCTTTATCGACGAGGAGACGCTGCTAGTCGCGGACACGGGGAACCATCTGATCCGCAGGCTGAACCTGACCAGCCAGACCGTCTCCACGGTCGCCGGCACGGGTGTTCAAGCGCGGCGGAGTGCCTCGGGCGGAGACGCGAGAGAGACGGCGCTCAACTCGCCTTGGGATCTAGAGCTTTGGGACGGGAGGGTGGCGATCGCGATGGCCGGCCCGCATCAGCTTTGGATTCTGGACCTCGAAAAGGACGACATCGGCGTGCTCGCTGGGAGCGGCGCGGAGGGCCTAACTGACGGCCCCGCTCAGACGGCGGCGATGGCCCAGCCGAGCGGCCTCGCCTCCGACGGGGAGAGGCTCTGGTTCGTAGACGCAGAGACCTCCTCTCTACGCTACCTGGATCGCTCCGGGCGCCTCTCCACCGTCGTCGGTACCGGCCTCTTCGACTTCGGTTACAGCGACGGCCCCGCCGCCGAAGCCCTCCTGCAGCACCCCCTCGGCGTCGTCGTTGCATCCGGTGTTCCGGTCGTCTGCGATACTTATAACTCGGCCCTCCGGCGCTACGATCTTACGAGGGGCGAGCTTACTACCCTCGCCCGCGATGGCCTGGATGAGCCCTCCGGGGCGGCGCTTTTGGGAGGAGACTTTATCGTCGCAGATACCAACAATCATCGTCTCGTCAGCATCGGGACGGGAGGGGAGGTCCGGCCATTCGAGATTTCTGGTCTCCTGCCCCCGGAGCCCGTGCCGGCGTATGGTCCGGTTGCCGCGAGGATCGGGCCGGTCGAGCTGGCGGACGAGGTAGAACTTTCGGCCACCCTAGCTATCCCCGAGGGCCAGAAGCTCGATAACTCTCTAGGTCCGCCGGTTCAGCTCTCCGTACACTCGGATGACCTGCTTCCCGACGGCGGCTTGCTCCTCACCGGAGACGAGCTTCCCGCCCGGACACTATTGAGCTTGAGCGGAGACGAGGGCGAGCTTGACGTGCTCCTGCGCGTCGGGACCTGCGAGGAAGGACTGGGTGCGGCCTGCAACCTTTCGGAGCGACGCTGGCGCGTGCGGGCGCGGCGCGACGAGGAGGGCTCCCCGCGTATCAACCTGGGGCTGAGGTAACGGAAAGCTCGGCCGCTGGCCCTTAACTTTAAGTTGTGCTCTGGGCGCGGTCAGGACGCTTACGGGTTATGTTAGGCGAGGCCGGTGGCGGGAAGTTCGAGCGCTCCGCCGTCTGCTCTCGCGGACTTCAGGAGGGCTTCGATAGCGCGGGCGTTGCCCAGGATCTGCGTCGGACCAGTGACAGGGTCGCGGCTCTCCCGGATCGCTCGTGCGAACTCTGCGAGCTCCGCCGCGTACGGGTCATCTTTACCGAAACTTTCCACTGTTGTTTCGCCTCCGCGTTGGATCTCTATCGTCCCGCCTTCTTTGTCCGCGCGGAATGGAGCGTACAGCGTGATCCGCCCGTTTGTGCCGACGATCTCCAACCGCTCCCGGCGGGCCGAGGTGGTGCTGCACGATACGAACCCCAGGCCCCCATCGAACTCCAGCACCCCCGCGAGTTCCTCGTCGGCCCCGTCCTCTGCGAACCGCCCGAAGGCCGAGGCGCGCACCGGCTCCGAACCGAAAGCGAGACGCAACGCGCTCACGCAGTAACAGCCCACGTCGCCTAGAGAGCCGCCCTCAAGGGAGCCGATGATCCGCACGTCCTCCGGGTCGTCTATACGGTGGCCGAACTCTGCTATCGCCTGACGCACCTCGCCGATCACGCGCTCGCGCAGCAGCTCTTCGAGGCGCAGCGTCTGGGGGTGGAGCCGGTACATGAACCCCTCCATCAGCGTGAGGCCCGAATCGCTCGCCGCTTCTACGGCCTTCTCGGCGCCGCTAGCATTCTGGGAGAAAGGCTTCTCGCAGAGGACGTGTTTACCGGCCTCGATGGCCTTGAGCGTCCATTCGACGTGCATAGAGTTCGGGAGAGGGATGTAGATGGCGTCCAACTCCGTGCTCTGGAGGAGTGATTCGTAGTCCTCGAAGATCCCGGCTCCGGGTGCGGCTTCGCGCGCGTCGCGGGCCTTCTTGCCGCCCCGGGTAGCAACGGCGGAGACTTCTATAGCTTCCGTTCGCGAGGCGGCGGGAACTATGCCGCCGAGGGCGATACGGGCGGCCCCAAGTATTCCCAAACGTACCATTCCTTCTCCCACCGCGGTCCTCCCGTCCTCTAATCTGTCTGGGTCCGTCGCGCCAGCGCTTCTATCTCTCGCACCACCCGGTCTAACTCCTCGACAACGGCGTTCGCCCCGGCTCTCTTGTACGCTTCGGTGAGCGTGCGGTAGTACCACAACGTTCCCCTTTTGCCGCCGGTGAAGCGATCCCACAGCTCCTCGCCCAGAGAGCGCAGGTTTGCGAGGATGGAGCGGGCGTTGTGCAGCTTGTCCGCCGCCGAGACGAGTCGAACGGAGGAGGAGGCCTCGGCGACGTGCGCTACATAAGCCTCCTTGCGCGGTCTCCAGGCGGGTTTCGGGTCCTCGTAGGTGTCGGTGCAGCCGGCGACGATCTCCGCCACCTCGTCTCCATAGCGCTCTCTGATCTCTTCCAGCCGCTCCCTGCCGCCCGCATCCTCCGGGGCATCATGGAGTAGGGCGGCTACCACCTCCTCTTCAGTACCGCCGTTCTCGCCGACGATCGCCGCTACGGCGAGCAGGTGCGTTACGTAGGGTACGTGTGAGCCTTTCCTCGCCTGGTCGCGATGAAGACGGGCCGCGTAAACGAGCGCGTCTTCGAACTTCTCTCCGTAGGGCAAGGGAACCTCTATCCGCGCCCTTCGAGCAGTTGAGGGTCGAGGATCCAACCCTCATCCCGGTCGCACTCCTCGGGCACGCCCCAACCCTCGTCCCTTTGCGTGTAGGCCCACGCCGCCTGAACCGCGCACAACAACGAGTCGAGCGTATCCGCCATCGGCTCCCGCACGAGTTCCTCCCGCCACGTTTCGTCCATCTCCACGACGAAGCCGTAAGCCTCTCTCAGGGTAGCGGACTCGAGTCCGGCGACAAGCTCCCCCCGTGCCGCTCTCTGAACTGGCGTCTGCTTCTTACGCTCGTCGCTCTTGTAGCTCCTCCTGCCCAAGAAGCGACGGGCGACGACCGCCGGATACGCCTCGAGCGCCACGCGCCCGCTCCCCGTCGGGCGGCAGGGCTCCACGCTCACATCCGCAGAGAGGAGGAGCGGCGCTCCCCGGTAGAACATCTTCCCGACCGGTACCCGGAAGAGCCTCATCGCGCTGCTAGATCCCGAGCGTCGGTCGGCGAGACGGTAGTGGTACTTGCTGCCCTCCGGTCTCCCAGCCATGTGACCCTTTATCGCGGCCTCGAACTCCTCTTTGGAGAGGCGAGAGATCTTGCCGACGTAGCCTTCCCAGGTTTCGGGCCACGCCAGGGCTGCGAGCAGAGGCCTCGGTTGCCCGAAGGGGAAGTCCATACCGCATGCCCAGGGACCGCCCGACCCTAGGAATCGCTCGAACTCTTCAAAACCTCCGAGCACCTCGGTTGACTCGAAGTGCAAGATGCTGTCCTTAAGCGCGCAGCCGACTAAAACCAGGGGCTTTCTCTTGCTCGGGGCGCTCGTGAAGTCGAGACCGTAGATCCTCACCCACGCTATTCTACAGTCGGACGGGACGGAGCACCCGGAGGAACGCGGAACGCAAGAGTCGGCGAAGCTCTAAAAAGCAGTTCGACCGGTTTCCGTGCCTCCACTACGCCGTGTTCGGCTTCGTCTTACCCGGCCGCGTAGGCGAGACATTAGTCTCGCTGCGGACCTGCACGACTCGCTGCCGTGCGCTCTCTGCTTGTGCGGGCGTTAGAGCTCTATAAGCTTACGGATTTCGAGCAAGCTAGGAGTCGTTGTCGATCTCGCGGGCGAGGTTCTCCAGGAGAGTCTTGCGGTTCTTGTGCTCTCTCTCGTAGGACCGGACCTTCTCGATCTCTTTCTCCGAAAGTCCTTTGACCTTATCCTTGAGCTCGCTGACGTTGAGCTTATCGTAGTCCTTTATAGGCGGGGCCGGATTGTCGTTCTCCGCTGACGCTACCTTGCGGGCCTCACTAGCAGCTTCGGTGTTCTCTACGTACTGCTGGCCTTTTCTGGAACCCTCGCGCTTTTTCTTCTCAGTTTCCTCCTTCTCTTCTTCGCTCATGCTCTCCCAGGCCTCTTTGGGCAGGTAGCGCTTCGTCTCGCCTTCTCTGCGGGCCCTTGCCTCACCCTCCCTGGTCTGCCACTCCTCCTCGGTCCACTGCTCAAGGCTTCTCTGGCTCTCGTCTTTCTCATCCTTGTAGCCGCCGCCTTGCTTCTCGTACTCCTGTGTTAGGAGTTGAGCTTTGCGCGCCGACCACTGGCCAGGCTCGCCGCCCTTGTCGGCCTGCTTGATCTCCTCAAGCAGTCTCTCTCGCAGCTCGGGATGGGTATACCTCTCCTCGTACTCTTTTCTAGCCATCTTCTGATGCTCCTTTCGCCTCTCCATGTGCTCCGATGCTCTCGCCAACCACCGTATAGTACGGTCCGTACGGTCCGGAGAAGAGGCGACGGCCGCGGTCGAGCCTGCGGGGGTGTCCGACCTCTTCGAGGTAGGTTCGATGTATCGTGTGCAGACCTTGCTGGGCGGCACCGCCTTTATCGAAAAGCAGCGTCTCCGCTACTCGCCGGAAGATCACTTCGTGCTCGCATCCGGGTTACGCTCTTACTCTCCGCCGAGCTTAGCCAGGAGGCCGAGCTATCGCTGTCGTAGCCTTTACAGGATGTTCCCAACCGCTTCCTCGACTCGCTTCCTAATGGCACGGAGCCGCAAGGGTAGCGAGTCGGGGAGGTAACGCGTGGCTGTCGGAAGACGCGCGACGCGCCGAGTGGCAGAAACCGATACCTCCTCGCCTGAATATCCGCCGCGCTTCTTTTAACGGCAACGCCCCGACCTCGGTGCAAGGTGCGCCACGGCTGGTCCTCTTGAAGTGTTTCGCCCGAAGCTCCTCTTCCGGCTACTCCATCTGGTCGCTCGACGGCGTTCGGGCAGCGCGAAGTCTTCAAACCGCGCGGCCGAGCTCGGCCCGCCGCCGCTACAAGGTAACAGTAACTTTGCAGTCTGTATTGCGCCGTTGCAAAGGTATATTCGGACAGCCCTTCCGATACTGGACATTTACCATAGCAGCAGCCAGAATTATACGAGAGGAAAGCCGAGGAACGGGGAACCAGAAGCTTACGCCTTACGTAGAAGACAACCTGATTCCGGGTGGCCTCTATAGGAGAAAAGCTGGCGCGGGCCATTTCCCACGCTCGCTACTCAGCGGTATCGTGCGGCGAACATCAAGGAAGAAGGATGAGTGTTCTCCCGGTAGCGAGGGCGTCGGAGCTCCTCGTCAAGCCTGCGAGAAGGGCCGGTGAGGCAGGCCAAAAAGCCGACCGGCGAAACCTCCTCCTCGGAGGTTTCGCGAGGATGCACCAGGTCTCAAGCTGGTAGCCTGAACTATCCAAGAGGTAGAAAGGGTTACGGGGAAGGAGCCGCGGGACAATGAGCATTGCAGGAACATCTGGAAGACGGGCAGAGACGACGGCGCTGAGAGAAGCGGTCGCGGAGTTGGTACGAGACGGAGATTCGGTCGCCCTTGAGGGGTTTACGCATCTGATCCCTTGCGCGGCCGCGCACGAGATTATCCGCCAGGAGCGAAAGAACCTAATTCTGATCAGGATGACCCCCGACCTGCCTTACGACCAGATGATCGGGATGGGCTGCGCGCAGAAGCTTGTCTTCTCCTGGGGCGGAAACCCCGGCGTCGGGTCCCTGCACCGCTTCCGGGACGCCGTAGAGCATGCCTGGCCGCAACCTTTGGAGGTAGAGGAGCATAGCCACGCGGGCATGGCCAATCGCTACGTCGCCGGAGCCTCCAACTTGCCCTTCGCCGTTCTGCGCGGCTACGTCGGCACGGATCTGCCGAAGGTCACCTCGACGATAGCCCCGATAGAGTGTCCCTTTACCGGGGAGGAGCTGATGGCGGTACCGGCCCTCAACCCGGACGTAGCGATAATCCACGCCCAGCAAGCTGACAGTCGCGGCAACGTGGCTATCTGGGGCATCACCGGCATCCAAAAGGAGGCCGCGCTCTCGGCCAGGCGCGTGATCGTCACCGTCGAAGAGGTCGTGGAGAAGTTCGAGCCTCGGCCGTTCCAGATAGTCTTGCCGGCGGTTGCTATCGACGCTGTAGCGGTCGAGCCCAACGGGGCGCATCCCTCCTACGCCGATGGCTACTACGATCGCGACAACACCTTTTACGAGGCGTGGGACCCCGTAAGCCGCGATCGGGAGAGCTTCAGGGAATGGATGGAGAGGCACGTGCTCGGCACCGAGAACTTCGGCGAGTACCTGAAGAGCGTCGAGGAGGAGGGGAGGATGGGGGTATGAGCGATACAACGTCCGGCGCCACCGAGGCTGATTACACGACCGACGAGATGATGACGGTGGCCGCCTCCCGGGAGCTCAAGGACGGCGTGGTGTGCTTCGTCGGCATAGGCCTACCGAGCGAGGCTACGAACCTCGCCAGGGCCACCCACGCGCCGAACTGTGTCCTGATCTACGAGTCGGGCACCATAGGAGCCAAGCCCGACGTCTTGCCGCTCTCTATAGGAGACGGGGTGCTCGCCGAACACGCCGACTCGGTCGTCTCGGTACCCGAGATCTTCAATTACTGGCTGCAGGCCGGACGCGTGGACGTGGGCTTCCTCGGTGCCGCGCAGATGGACCGCTACGGCAACATCAATACCACCGTCGTCGGTTCTTACGAGTCACCCAAAGTGCGCCTCCCCGGAGCCGGAGGAGCACCCGAGATCGCAGCTTCCGCCAGGGAGGTGATCGTGATACTCAGACAAAACCCCCGCGCCTTCGTCGAAGACCTCGCCTTTGTAACCTCCGTGGGTCACTACCACGGCGGCGATTCGCGCAAGGAGCTCGGCTACCAGGGCGCCGGGGTCACGATGGTCGTTACCGACCTCGGCATTTTGAGGCCGGACCCGGAGACCAAAGAGCTTACGTTGAGCGCCCTGCACCCCGGAGCCACGGTCGAGCAGGCCAGGGAGGCGACGGGGTGGGAGTTGCGCGTGGCCGAAGACCTCGCGGAGACCGATCCTCCCGCCGAAGACGAGCTGCGCATTCTACGCGACCTGCGCGCGAGGACCGAGGTTGCGAGAAAAAAGACTTAGAGGAATGAGGTACTCCGCCCACGATATGACGCTGAGCCAGCTGGGTAACGGCACCTGCAAGCAGATAGACGAGAGGAGTGATCGATAGGTGGCTTACGGAATAATGAACGAGGCTTGGATAGTGGGGGCGGTGAGGACGCCTATAGGCAGGCACGGCGGCGCGCTGAGCCCTGTCCGTCCCGATGACCTGGGCGCGATAGCACTAGAAGCCCTGATGGAGAGGACCGGCGTCCCATCTTCTGAGGTCGAGGACGTCTACTTCGGCTGCGCTAACCAGGCCGGGGAGGACAACCGCAACGTTGCCCGGATGGCCCTCCTGCTAGCGGGCTTCCCAGAGCACGTCGGCGGGACGACCGTCAACCGTCTGTGCGGATCAGGCCTGGACGCCGTAGCGAACGCAGCCAGGGCGATCATGCTCGGGGAGGCTGAGGTCTACGTGGGAGGAGGGGTGGAGTCCATGAGCCGCGCCCCCTGGGCGGTGCCCAAGCCCGAGCGCGCCTTCCCAACCGGCAGCACG
>DASQMR010000313.1:0-15679 GCA_035645375.1 Rubrobacteraceae bacterium | reverse complement strand
AAAAGGAGTATTATGCTATCGTGGGGTGACGGAGCAGTCTGCGTACCCGCAGATGAAAGGGATCACAATGCAGGGAGGATATGGAACCGAGACCTTCTTGTTAGCTGCCATCTCCTGGCAGCAAGGGGCTCGGGCCGAGACGTTCAGCATAGGGTGGATCGACATTGCGATCATCGTTTTGTACCTGCTCGGTACTCGAGCGATAGTCGCTTACTGGGCCGGCAGGAACAAGCGCGACTCGGATGACTACTTCCTCGGCGGGCGCAAGTTTATCTGGCCGCTAATCGGCATCTCGCTCTTCGCCACTAACCAGTCGGGCGCCTCCTTCGTCGGGCTGGCCGGCTCTGGGTATGCTGATGGCATCGCCGTCTACAACTTCGAATGGTTGGCCGCCGTCGCTCTGATCGTCTTCGTCGCCTTCATCTTGCCCTTCTACCTGCGCTCCGAAGTCTTCACGTTGCCAGAATTCCTGGAGCGCCGCTACAGCAGGTCCTCTCGCCTTGCTTTCTCGGGGTTCGCGTTGATCACCAGCATGTTCATCGACCTGGCCGTCGTGCTGTATGGGGGTGCGATCGTGATCCAGGCGATCACCCCCGAGATTCCGTTGTGGGTGCTCGTCACCGGTATCGCGCTACTCGTGGGGAGCTACACGATCTTCGGGGGGCTCGAAGCCGTGGTGATTACCGACACGATCCAGGGAATTGTGCTCATTATTGGGGGCGCGATCGTGGCCATTCTCGCATTCATGGCGATCCCTTCGTGGGAGGCGGTAGAGCAGGCGACGCCCCCGGAGGGTTTGAGCCTGATCCGGCCGATCGGGGACGACCTTACACCGTGGCCCGGGCTCATAACCGGCGCCGTGATCATCGGGTTTTATTTCTGGACTACGAACCAGTTCATCGTGCAGCGCACCCTCGGGGCGAAGAACCTTGACCATGGGCGGTGGGGCTCCTTGTTCGCGGTCGTGCTCAAGCTGCCCATACTCTTCCTCATGGTACTCCCCGGTACTATGGCCCTCGTACTGTACCCAAATCTTGAAAACCCCGACCTCGCGTTCCCCACGCTGGCGTTCGACCTGCTGCCGATAGGTCTGAGGGGCCTAATCCTGGCTGCGCTGATAGCAGCCATAATGTCCAGCGCTGACTCTATGCTCAACGCAGCCTCGACGCTGGTGACGATGGACTTCGTCCGCACCTTCCGCCCGCAGACGACTCAGCGGGCGCTAGTCAACATCGGCCGCGTTGCGACAGGGCTACTCATGCTTGTCGCGATCATATGGGCGCCGCAGATCGAGAACTTCCCGTCGCTGGTGGAGTACTTGCAGTCGGCTCTCTCCTACATAACTCCCCCCGTCGTCGCTGTGTTCTTCGTGGGCCTCTTCTGGAAACGAGCGAACGCCAACGGCGCGTTTGCTACACTCGCGGTGATGGTCCCCCTAGGCATCGTGGGGTTTGTCCTCAACGAGATCGTTGGGATTACGGAAGTTCACTTTCTGTACATGGCCTTCGCCTCCTTCGTCATCAGCTGCGCGCTCCTCGCGGTGGTTAGCCTAGTTACTGATCCGCCGCCCCAAGAGAAGGTTGAGGAGTATGCGTGGCGCCGCGAGTACTGGCAGAAAGAGACTGAGGAGCTCAAACAGAAGCCCTGGTACTACAACTACCGCTACCTCTCCATCGGGTTGCTCGTGCTCACGGCCGTCATAGTGATCTGGTGGTGGTAAACGTGCCGGATAGAGAACCGAGCCCCGATTTTAACGAGGGAAGCAGGAAGAGATGAACGTTTTTCCAACGAGGATCTTACTCGCCACCGACGCCTCCGAAGAGGCACGTCTGGCCGCCCGAACCGCGGTCGAGCTCTCGTACAAGACCGGCTCGGAGCTCCATGTGGTGCACGTAGGGGAGACCTCCGTATCCTCTTTCTATACCCGCATAAGGGCAGAAGCTGAGCGGAGGGGTCGGGAGGTGCTAGACGAAGAGATGAGAGGAATTGAGAACTCCGGAGGCAAGGTTGCGGAGGCTCACCTCAGGGTAGGAGAGCCGGAGAAGGAGATTGTTATTCTAGCCCAGGATCTAGAGGCAGGGTTGGTCGTCGTCGGGGCACGAGGGAAAAATCCGGTACAGCGTTACCTCGTGGGGGACGTCGCGGAGAGCGTTTTTCGCCACGCCCATTGCCCAGTTCTGATAGTACGTAGAGAGGAGCATAGTACGCGTTGATTCTCAGCATAGCTCGACCAACTATGCTTCTGGCTCCAATAGACGTGGCCTATTGAAAATAGAAAGAAAATTATCGGCTCCTCCGCCATAGTCGACCGCATCACGGCACTGCTGGAGCGCGCAGTACCCTTCGACCGGCTCCAGATTAAAGAGCGTCGCCAGCTGCTTGGCAGAGTGTTGGTCGAGTACTTCGAGCCGGACGAAGTGATCCTCGAGCAGGGCCGCACCGCCCACAAGTCCTAATCCGAGAGTGCGACGAGGGCAAAGTTTTCGGCGGTCACGGTCTAGTCGAGGGTGGTGCGCTACCCTACGAGGCGAGAACCGTCGAGCCCAAAGTCTGCATCTTGCTCCGGGCAGAGCGCTTTCGCGAACTATATGCGGCACGTAGAGACTTCGCCGCTTTTTTCGACAGTGACCTAAGCAAGCATCGCGCTCGTCAGCTCCCGCTCGACGTATCGAGCGCTCGGCTGCTCTTCGGAACCCGCCTCGGTGATTTGGTGCACCGACAGCCGGTGGTTTGCGACCCCGGCGCGATAGCCAGGGAAGCGGCGACGATTATGAGCCGGGAGTCCGTGGACTCCGCCGTTATCGTGCGAGACGGGAGGGTTGTCGGCATCCTCACCGACGTGGAGTTGCGTGATAGGGTTGTCGCGAAGGCCGCCCCGCTCGAGACTCCAGTCGGACAGCTAATGAGCGAGCACGTCGTGTCGCTGCAGGCGGACGCACCGGTCTTCGAGGCCCTGATGGCCATGATGCGAGAGAGGGCTTATCATGTGGTGATAACTGAAGGGCTCGGGCCGGAGGCGCCGCTTCTGGGTGTCGTCTCCGACAAAGATATCTCCCGGGCGCAGGGATACAGCCCCGCTTTTGTGCTCGAGCGCGCAGAGGAGGCAGACTCAGTTGCTGAGCTGGACCGTATCCAGGGTGAGACCACCGGGCTCCTCCTAAGCCTCGAACGGCGGGGCGTCCGAACGAAAGATCTTATTTCTATAAATACAGCGGTGAACGACAGGCTGATGATCCAAGCACTGAGCCTGGTCGAGGCGGCGCTTGAAGAGAACTCGCCCGGGCTTCGCGTGCACTTGTCCTGGGCGTGGCTTTCGTTGGGCAGCGAGGGGCGAGGCGAGATGGGATTGCTCACGGATCAAGACAACGCGCTGGTTTATGCTGACCCCTCAAATGAAGAAGAGGCCGAGAAGGCTGAGTGTTGGTTCCGCGAGCTGGCCGAGAAGGCCAACCTGGCCCTCTCAGAGTGCGGCTTCACCCTCTGTGAAGGTGGCGTGATGGCCCGGAACACGAAGTGGCGAGGACCGTTTAGCAGCTGGAAGGAGACGTTCCGGCGGTGGATCCTCGACCCTGAAGCCCGGACGTCGATAGAGGCCGCTGTCTTTTTCGATTTGCGCTTTCTCTACGGGGAGCCGGCCCTGGTCGAAGATCTCAAGGCCAGCATGGAGCAGGCGATGCGTAATGAGAGCAGGTTTTTACACTTCCTGGCTCGCAACGCTGTAGCCGACCGCTCCTCGCCGTCTCTCCTCCGCTCTATGGTGGAACGATTCGGCGAGCGTAGCGAAACCCTGGACATCAAGCGGCGTGGGATTGCGCCCCTTGTAAACATCGCTCGCCTGTTCGCGATGCAGCTCCGTTACCTCGACTCGTCGAATACTCTCGACCGTTTCCGGCACGCCGCTAAAGCCTTGCCGGAGATGTCGAAGACCATTGAACAAGCCAGCGAAGCCTACAATGTGCTGGTCGAGCTTCGCTTCGATCATCATCTGCGAGAGATCGAACGTGGTGAAAATTTAAGCAACCGTATCGATCCTCACGCTTTAAGCAGGACCCGCCAAGACATGCTCAGGGTCGCTCTCTCGGCGGTCGAAGAGGTTCAGGCGGCAGTTGCGCACCGGTACGGGGCGCGCTATGAGATCGCGGCGCCCCTATCAGCTGGTCGTCTTCTCTTCATCCTCACTCCTCTGTATATCTCGGTGTTAGCCTCATTTGTTCTGCGCCGCCACCTGAGCCTGGAGGTAAATCTCATTGGGTGGCGCGACACGCACGCCGAGGTGTACGTCGCGGTTGCCCTGAACGGGCTTGGCAGGCTCCTCGGAAGCAAGACTATATCGTTCACGGATGCCGGCTACACGTAATTTTGCGCCTGGGCCGAAGGCTTCGGGAGTATGGATCGAGTCCGGGTAGAAGCAAGCGGCAGCTTCGGTGTGCGGCTCGTCCGCTTCCTGCAAGCCGGGGCGTCCTCTGTCCTTGTTTTCTGTCCCGTTCGGGTCTGTGCCGAAGCCCCGCAAAGGCCTTTGCAGAGTTGCCCTACGAAATCAGACGTCATCGGTGTTGCGCCGCTCCTCTTAGAGCTGCTTCTGCGGCGCTATAACAAACAGATACGACACGACCGAGACCGTTACAAACACACTCATAGTCACCACAAACTCTATCCACTCTGGGGCTCCAAGCAGCGCAAGCATGCCGATAGCGAGGAAGCCCACCACTCCCAGCACCGCAACTGCCCCGATCGTTTTCTAGCCTCGCTAATCTATAAGGAGTGTATCCTTGCATTACTCTTACTAGAGACGCTCGAATATCACCCTTGGTTGGAGAGCTTCTAACACTCCTACCACGAAGAGATGCACCCTAAGACGCTACGTCACCGTTGTCCCCCTGCGGCAAAGAGAAGGGCTGGAGGCTCAGATAAGGCCCGCCCCCCTCTTGTTCAACAAACTGCCGAGGAGATCTTCTCTCGGAAGGTGAGTAAGGAAGCTAGGAGCCTACTCTATAGTTTTCGGTTCTTTGTTTATATGAAATTACTTATCTAATACACACGCGCTTCACATTATAGGTGGGCATGCTTAATGAAAGAATCCCTGCTGGCGTTGAGGGAAAGGAGCGGAGATGACTAACAGAATACAAGCCAAAGTGGGACGCATCAAGAATTGGTATTGCGGTAAGAAGGGATACGGCTTCATCCATCCAGAGGATGGAGGCAAAGCGGTATTCGTACACTTTACATGTATGGCGCCGTACCAAAGAACAACGTTTCTAAGAGAGGGGGCGAGAGTAAGCTATGACGTAGCCTGGAAGAAGATGTGTGGCCTGTGGGCGAGGAATGTTCGCGTCATCGACTAGCCTAAAACGTGAGTACTGAGAACAAGGAGAATCATGCTTCTGAGAAGAAGAGCAGCGGGCAAGACAAAGGTGAAGGGACAACGGACAAGGTGAAGGGCAAGAGGCTGCCGGGACTGTGTCCGGCGATAAGGGCCAGAAGTCTGAAGGACGCTCAGACCAAACAAAGGGCGCTGCCAAGGAGAAAAGGGCAAGGTTGAGGACCTCTTAAGGTAGCTTCGAGAGTTTTCCACAAGAGAGAGGAGAGAAGAAATGATCACTGCTTTACTATTTTGGATTATAGTCGGGCTCATCGCTGGCGCGCTGGCTAAGTTCGCAATGCCGGGACCTGACCCAGGCGGCATAATAGTTACGATAATCATCGGTATTGCAGGAGCGGTCCTAGGAGGGTTTCTACTGAGCCTCCTAGGTATAGGGGGCGGCGCCGGCAGTGGAGGGTGGATATTCTCTATTGTCGCAGGGTTTATCGGGGCGGTGATACTGCTAGCTATCTATAGGGTGGTTGTCAACCGCACCACCGTCTAGTGCGTACGCTGTTCAAAAGGTATGGAGGTTGAGATCGAAAGTGGCTGAGAGAAAACGATCCTTCTGGGATAGGTTGTTCGGCACTAATAACCAATCCGGGCGCCAGCAAAGGCTCCTCGAATACATTGTTCACCGCGTTAAGGACGGGGCGAACCTCCAAGAGGTGTTGCAAGAAGAGTACGTTCGCCGCAACGCCACCTCAGAGGAGGTAGGAAAAGTTCTCGAGAACCCCAAGCTCATTGAGGCCGCTGGTGAGCAGCTGCGTGAAGACTTCTCCTCCGGGGAACTCGATCCGCGTCAGGGAAGATCTTAGATCTCGGTATAACTGGTAAAAGTAGACGGCCACACTGAGCATCTCGCCTCCATCCTCTGTTTCAGGTCCACGATCTACTCCTTCCTCACCAACTCCCGGTGAACGCCAGTATAGGCTCGTCAAAAGGCCCGAACCTCAATAGTTAAGCTAGTAGTAGGACCCAGGCCACCAGAGCACGAGGAATGTCGAGAACTGGTTTCCGAGGAGATATCTTCTCAGTATCTCGGCGAATAAGGGCAAGAGAAAAGAGCAGAGCCTGCCTGTTGGGCGTGTCCAACATCGACTTCGAGAGCCTCCGCACGTTGATCCCTTACCTCGCATCATGCGTTTTTCTGGCCCTCAACTAACACCACGGGCGATTCCGTTTATGCACTACGTCATCTTCTTATCCTTGCCCCTCCTCTTGAAGCGGCTGCTGGAGTACCTGCTGACGGCGTAGACAAGTACCAACAAGACACCCAGGGCTAGGGTCGCCCACCCAAGGTAATCTTCCAGCAAGCCCTGAAGTACCGGACCGAAGAAGTAGATTAAGAGCCCTATCCCAAAGAAGCGTGCCCCTCGCCCAGCCAGCGAGGCCAGCAAGAAGACCGGATAGCCCAAGTGCGCAACACCGGCAGCCAGCGCGAAGGCTGGGTAAGGCAGCGGGGCGAAGGCAGCGATGAAAGTCGTCGGGGCGCCGTAGTCCTTGAAGAAGCGCTCTGCGGTCTCGATTCTCTCGGCCCGCATGAAGCGTCCGGCGAGCGGACGTCCCCCGAGCCTTCCGACGAAGTAAGGAACGGTGGCGCCCAGCACCGAGGCTGCGGTGCTTACGGCAGCGTAAAGGAGGGCCAAATCAGGTTGAGCTGTAGACATGGCGATCAAGAGCGGCTCAGGAGGGAAAAAGAGTGCACCAGAGTCAAACAGGGAGACGGCGAAGAGGACCAGCAGAGCGTAGGGCGAACCCGACCAGGAGACCAGCCAGCCTGAGGCGTTGCCGAGAAGTTCCGATATTCCACTAAGGAGGTCCAGAAGCCGCTGCCCGTCTCGTTACACAGTAACGCCGTCCTTGCCTGATGCTTCAGGCTGACGTCGTACTTGGTTTCTGAGTAGCCGCGCGTGGCGGCGCCTCAGGCATCCCAGAGGCGTATCCAACTATATCCTATCTTCACGCACTTCTCGTGGCTTGGCTGAGGCTTCTACACCGTTTGGCCGGTTCGGAGCCGTGCGTCGCATCGCCCCGTGACCTCTTGCTTCCGCGAGTCCTTACTACGTGTTTCATTAAACAACTTAAGCGGTTATTTCTACCGTTAGCTACGGCTCGGAAGGCAGAGTTTACGACAATTGTCGGCAATTCGGGGAATAAAGGTTAGTAAGCTAGAGGCAACGGGTCTGCCTTAAAACCACGCTGTGTTTACGGTACCTTAACCTAGGAGTCTTTAGATTCCAGGCGCCGGAACCAGAGTTCCTCTACCAGTACCCCGGCTGCTACGGTAGCGGGTACCGCAAGTAGCGTACCAAGGAGACCAAACGCTGTACTCAGGACCGCTATAGTCGCTATGACGACCGCTGGGTGCAACGACGTGGCCCTCTCCATGATCAAGGGAGTTACTACATAACCTTCTATAGCCTGGATAGCCAGATAGGTTAGAAAGACCCATACAACACTCGTAGGGCTCACTGTGAGCGCTAGTAGTAGCGGCGGAACAGCCGCGATTACCGGCCCGAGATAGGGTACAAAGTTCAGCAGCCCGGCTAGAATGCCGAGGAGCAGCGCCCCGGGGATACCTATGAGAAACAGGGTAGCGCTCCAGAGGATGCCGATAATGACCATAGCTGTGAGTTGACCTTTGACCCAGGACAAAAGTCCAGAGCGGACTGCGGAGAGGACCGCTCGCGCCTGGGGCCTACGGTCAGGGGGGAACAATCTGGTTGTCCATCTCACTACAGGTTCGGGGTTCGCGGCCAGATAGAACGATAAGAACAAGACAACCACTGCACTGGCTAGGACGGAAGCTACGTTGCCGAAGAGGCCGAGTGCCCCTCCCAGCAGCTGACGGGCCGGGTTGCTCAAAGAGGAGAGCGAGAGGTCTTCACTCGGGACGGGCACACCGAACCTACTCTCTAGGCCCTCGACCCAAGCGGCAAGCCGAGAGATTGCCGCGGGCAGGGAAGAGACGAACTGGTAGACCTGTTCGGCCAGCACAGGGAGAAACAAGTAGCCGCCCAAGCCCGAGAGAGCTACAGTCACCAAGAAGATTAAGGAGGCGGCTATCGCCCTGGGTACCTTACGCCTGTGGAGCGCCTCCACCGGACCCGAGAGGGCAACTGCCAGGAGCAGCCCCACCATGATTGTGAGAGCGATCGTCGTGATAGTTGTCAGGAACCGGTAGGTCAAGAACAGGGAGAAGGCCAGCAAGACCGCGTACGAGAGAGTACGCAATAGGCTGCGGTTCCTAAAAGGGGGTGCGTTCATGGGCCGGAGCTTACCACTATCTTTTTATGCCCTTGGCATGCGCTGCGGTGCTCCGCTCGTTTGATGCGCCTTACGGGCGCAAAGCTTACTGGTTAACCTGCCCGCTTTTGATGCTATCGGCACGCGAGGGCCCTCGCGGGTCGGCTACTCTGCTTCAGCCTCACGTTTGCGGTTGTTCCCCGACTCGCTCACCGTGTCCGAATCCTACTTATTCTTCCCTCTTAAGCTTGCACCATACCTGAAACCGCGCGCGGTAATAGGAGCTGTCAGGAGCGCGAACGCCGCGACTAAGACAACTCAGAGGATGATCGACAGGTCCCAGACGATCATCGGGTCCCTGGCGGCGACGACAGTACCGGCGAGAAGAAGGACCATGCCGAGCAACAAGGTTTTGCTCGCTGCGTGCAACTGCAACCACATGCGGACGTCGGACATTCGATAATCTGTAAAATAGAGGCATGGTCGGTCCCGGACGCTCGCTATCCTTGCTGAAAAATTCTTTCGCGATTTGCAGGCTGGACAAGAACGCCACCATACCGACCTGGGCTTATATTGGAGAATTTTTCTCCATAACGAGAACACCCGACGAGCTTTCGATCGTATGCTCTCAGACCGCCGTTCCTGATGGGACGAATTGCGAGACTGGGTGGCGGTGCCTGAAGGTAGAGAGCCCCTTCGAATTTGACCTGGCTGGTGCGATCTCCTCTATCGCCGCACCGCTAGTGGAGGCGGACGTCGACTTGTTTGTGGTGGCCACTCAAGACTCAGACTATCTGATGGTCAAGGAGACCGACCTTGAACGGACGGTTCTGGTGTTGTCGCGAGCCGGCCACCGGGTCGACCGCCAATACAGATAGCAGTTCACCCGGTTCTCTACTTAATGTTAGCGGTCTGTACTAAAGAGGTTGTATATCTGCTTCCGTAGACGCTTATGGTTCTGAAAGGATGGAACTCTACGCCGAAGGTGCGAGCCGCCTCACTCTTGGCATCCCTCTCTCGATAGCCTCGAGGATCTTCGGTCGAGACAGCCTGTGTCCCGTCTCGGCGAGATCCCTGGGCTTCTTCCGCCGCGGAATTGAACCATCCACCCCGACTCCTCGGTTCGCCGGATAGATAGAGAGCGTGATAACTCTTGTTTTCGTTGTACCGTTACGTGCTGGTCCTCAAAGTAACTGCATCAAAGGTTTGGTCGGTCGTCGGTCGTCTCCTTGGCACCGACCTCTGGGGCGGCTACGGCCCGAGGAAGTAAACAACTGCTTGTATGCCTATGGCCACCAGCGCGACGAAGATCAACGCGCCGGTGACAGCCTTATCTCCCGTGTTGAGGTAGCCACGGACGGCGAAGAAAAGGGCGCCGAGGGCGAAGAGCAGCACCCCGACGGATACCTGCTGCAGAAACAGGCCCACGAGCAGGCCGGCCAAGAAGAGCAGCCCCGCTCCCAGGCTCAGAGCACGCTTCACCGACCGAGCGACATGCTTTTCCTCGAACTCCTTCATGCTGCTTCGGCACCTCACTTCCTTCAAACAAACAAATCCAAACAATGTCAAGCGGCCTCGCACTCACATGTAGTTCGGGATTACCAAAACAACCGACACAAGAACTACAAATCACCTTCTCACGCACAAGCTCAACCCAACTCTCTTGTTAGGCTTCCGTTACTATCAGCCTTGACTCAGCACATGTGAGCAGCATATGAGGCTCATAAGAGTTTCCATATTTATGGAGGTTAGTACTCAAAACTCGAGCCTCTATAAGTAGCATACAGTAATACAGTAGGGGTGAAGCTACCTCCGAGCGGTTCTCGTGTACCTTTGCCACCGGGCCTTTCGAGTCACAAGGTGTAGCACGTTGTCGTATCGTAGCCATGAGGTTAGTCTGTGATTCGTGTGCGCCAACTCATTGTTAAAGGCTACTACGACACTACTATCCAACCCCTACAAGAAATACCGTAGATGTTTGCTTCTCTGAGCGGAGAAAGTACGCGCCACCCATAGATTTTAGAGTTTATATTTATCGGTTTCAGCCTGCAGGTAGTTTGAGGCGAAAAACCGCCCCACCCTCCTTTGCGTTCTCGGCTTTCAGATCCCCCTTCTGAGCGCGGGCAAGCTCCTGGGCGATGGAGAGTCCAAGGCCAGTTCCACCGGTGGAACGGCTCCTGGCAGGGTCAGCCCGGTAGAATCTCTCAAAGATGCGGGAGATGTGTTCGGGAGAGATACCGAGCCCAGTATCCTTGACGAGGATGTCGACGGAGCTATCCTGCGTGCTTCCTACAACGGCGACGCTGCCTCCACTGGGAGTGTAAGCGAGGGCGTTGTCGAGGAGGATAGAAAGGATTTGTGACGCACGCGCCCGGTCGCCAAGAACCCGCAGCTTGCCTGTAACCTCAACTGCGATCCGGATGTCTGCGTCCGCTGCTCGCGTACTGAAACGATCAGCCGTCTCCGATAACATGCTCGCCAGGTCGAAAGGCTCCCGCTTTACGGTGAGCTTCCCCGCATCGAGTCTAGCAATTAGGAGTAAATCTGAGAGCACGGCTGACATGTGGTCGGTTTCAGCAAGCACCTCACCAGTGAGCTCCTTGTCGTCCGGGTCCGTGAGCTCGCGGTGAATCATGTCCACATTGAGCTTGATCAGGGTGAGGGGGGATTTTAACTCGTGTGAGGCGTCAGCAATGAAGGTGCGCTGCCTCTCGAAGGCCTCCTGCACCGGCCGAACAGCCCGACCGGCCATATAGGCGCCACCAATAGCAGACAGACCTAGCGCACTGAGCCCCAAAGGAAGCAGGACCAAGACGAGCCCGTTTACCTCCTTCTGCATACCCTGTAGCGACCGAGCGTATTGCATCACGCCGACCGCTTGGTCCGACTCGTCGTACATGGGTATGCTTACGGTGCGAACGCTGCCGTCTGAGCCTTCGATCGTCGCGGCTTCCACCTCGTTCTCCTGCAAGGCCTTGCTGGCCAGTTCGTGCTGGGGAAGGCCGAGTGACGTAGCAGCGGGGTCAGTCTCTGTCACGCGTCCCTCGAGATCTAGTGCGGTCCAGCCAAATTCGTCAGACCCTGTGGCCAGCACCTCCCGGTTCTCACCATTCAATAGGTTGCTCGTCTGATTTCTGGCCTCTTGGGCGAGCAACTCGTCCTGCTGCACGGTCAGCTCTTGCGAAAAACCTGCGATGGCGACCGCGATCAGGAGGATGATGATGAGGGCGAACACACCCACATAGCCGAGCGTTAAGCGCAGACGGATGCGGCTGAGGCTCAACGGCCAGGCCGGGGCTCGAAAGTATATCCTACGCCGCGCACAGTGCGAATGCGGGAAGCCTCCCCGGCTCGGTCGAGCTTCTTACGCAGATAGGAGACATAAAGGTTGACCACGTTAGTGTCGATGTCAGTATGGTAGTCCCAGACGGCGTCTAGGAGGATCGAGCGTGTGAAGATCTGTCCCGGGCGTCGGATCAGGATGGCGAGTAGAGCAAACTCCTTGGCACTAAGCTCGATTCGCTCGCCCCCGCGCCAAACCGAATGGCGGACTGGGTCAAGTGTCACGTCGCCGGCTGCCAGCACCGAATCAATCTTTTTCTCCTCGCGTGGCCACCGCAAAAGGGCGCGTACCCGGGCCAGAAGCTCGGACAAGGCGAAGGGCTTCGAGAGGTAATCGTCGGCTCCCGCGTCGAGGCCCTCCACGCGATCCTCGATCTGGTCGCGGGCGGTCAGCATTAAAATCGGTACGCTCATCTCCGCTGCGCGCAGCCTGCGCACGAGCTGTATACCATCGAGGTCGGGTAGCATCCAGTCGACGATTAGGAGGTCGAACGGCTCCGCCAGGGCGAGAGTCAGGGCCGACCGGCCGTCCCCTGCTATCTTCACAGTATAGCCCTCTTGGCGGAGAGCGCGCGCGATCGAGCGTGCCACCCGCGCATCATCTTCTATAACAAGTAGCTGCATAGTCGTCTCCCTACTACTTATTCTAATAGGCGCTTCTAGCCTGTTCGTAAGAATTTTCTTACGAACCTCAAATACTACTCACATGCACGAAAGCCAAACTAGTATCAAAAAGAACCACGCGAGCGAAGAAGACAACCACCACGAGGAAAGGAGAATGAGCATGGCTCAGCAAGCAAAGGAAGCCTCACAACTACCAGTGCCCGACCGCTACTACGCCGAATACGTACGGCTACTTTCCGACACAGCGGAGGAGGGCGCTTCGCTTAAGACCCTTCAAGAAGCGATCAACAGGGGAGCTAGGCAAAGCTGGAATTTGGTTAGCGTGACCCAAGACCCAACGAGTCTGGAAAGCGTCCTCATCGTATGGGATACAGCGGGGTTCAATTCCGGGTAAGGCCGTAGCTGAGAAGCGGCTAGTCTCCTCAAGTATGTCGAAGAGGAGGAGTAAATGAGCATTTTCCCGAAGATACTCCTAGCTACTGACGGTTCCGAGAACGCCTTCGCTACAGCACGGGCAGCGATCGACCTTTCAGAGAGGACGGGCTCGGAGCTGCATGTGGTCCTCGTTGGGGCGCAAGTACCACCCTACATAGCTGAGCCGGGCGGATTATATGTGGGAGCAGATTCCTCAGAGTTTAGCGAGCAATGACCGGACGCCACCCTGGCTGGACAATCGCCACTATCCTCATCGGGATAGCCGGCGTCTCCGTCGGTAGCTTCAACGTCTGGTCCCTTTTGGTGGCGACGCTGGAAGCGGGAATTCTGCTAAGCAACCGGTAACGTGACAAGGAGGCATCTTTGTTGAGCAAGAGTACTTTAAGCTGGAGCGCCTTTACCGAGCGTTTTCCTTGGTGGGCCGGGTCAGTTACTACGGTAGCCATTCTTGGGGCTTTTACGATCTACTCTATCTTTATCGTCTTTTTTCAGCCGGTGGGGCAGTATGGCGGATACTTACTCTCTCCCATGTATTCACCGCCTGTGCCCAGCCCCTGGGACTGGCTCTCTCCGGCGGTATTCGCACTGTGGATACCCTTGGGATTCCGGCTCACGTGCTATTACTACCGCAAGGCGTACTACAGGGCGTTCTTCTGGGATCCTCCGAACTGCTCCAGCAAGGCCATGCAACGCGAGCCTCGAAGCCCCGAGAATTATAGCGGCGAGAGGAACTTGTGGGTCTTTAACAATGTTCACCGGTACTTCCTCTATGGTTCGATAGTAGTGATGGCGTTTCTCTGGATCGAAGCGGTCCGCGCGTTCTTCCCTGAGGGCTTCGGGATCACAGTCGGATCTCTCTTGTTCTTGCTAAACGTAGTCCTATTATCGGGCTACACTTTTGGCTGCCATTCCCTGCGCCACCTCGCAGGGGGTAGGACGGATTGCTACACCTGTGTGAGAGGAGGCAATCTGCGCCGCAAGTCTTTTCGGTGGATTAGCGTTCTGAACGGCCGACACATGTTCTGGGCCTGGGTTAGCCTGTTCTCGGTTTGGGGGGCGGATGTATACGTGCGCCTACTTATGGCAGGTGTCGTATCCGATTTGAGGTTGGTGTAGCACGGAGAGGAGCATGCGCTAGCGGCGTCTGCTATCGGCGACAGGTAAGGGAGCCTGATTCAGAGGGAGCACGATCAGGAGAACCAGAGGAGACACAAGCGGATGAACCGCGTAGAGGAGTACCGGAAGCAGCTATGCAAAGACAAACATGCGGAGAACAAGGCATATATGAGGTTCCTTGGGAGGGTGCTCTCTGTGCTCGGGATGCTTGTGGCCATAGCAGGAGCGCTTATACCGAGCGAGGTAGGTCCCCTTGGACTCGCAGGAATCTTGATGGGAGCGCTCGGCTTCGCCCTAGATGCACGCCGGCTTGGGACCATAGCAGTCATCCTCTCGTTAATGGAAATCCTACTTGGAATTCTAATGAGCTAGAGCATTAATTCTTGTCTTATAACAGGAGGTTCGGAAGCGCTGATAGCGTCGCGATCGACCACTTCTCCGCCACCGTCGCCACGCGCTTTCTCGACTCAGCGCCGTCCCACCGAGTTCTGCAAGAGTACTCGCGCGATCACCTCTGCGAGCGCCTCCTCGGAGATGATGCGAGATTTTCATGACAAGAGGCGAGAGGAGCGGCCAATAGAGAGAAAACAAATACCCGAAGAGTGGATCGGGCGAATGGTGAAGGTCGGAATTAGGACCCAGAGAGGGGGGGTATATTGGACTCTTGGCTGGCTGCAGGAGGTGAGCGAGGACGGGATCACCCTTTCCACCACCGATCCTTATGATAAGGCTACGCCCAAATCCTACCCGTGGTCCTCTATAACGGACGTACAATCCCTGTAGCCTGGTGCCTCGCCTTTCGTTGGTTCCGACCCTAACAAACTGCCCCCCTACCTTAGGGATCCTGTTACTTAGCAAAGAAGCTTCGTCCTGCGCAGTCAATGCTGCGATTGAAAGACTACGCAGACCAAGTCCGCCCCGATCCAAGCTTCTTCTGTTCCCTCCTAAGAGCTGATGGGTGCGGGATCGAGGAGAGCTATGACCGGGCCAATGGCGCCTATCACAAGAAAAAGGGGGCCACTCCCGTCCACGCTAGCGCGCAACACTGTACGCGGCATCGACTACTAAGCCCCGCGTAGACTAGAACAAAGCCCGTGAGCAAGCGGAAGCTGTCTACCACGAGCGAATCATCCGGCAGGTTCAACACCACCCGCTTATGCCAAGCCTGGTCAGGAAGGCGGCGTGCCTCTTGGGGCAGGAGATAAGTTCCGTTCTCAAGATCGTGCTCGACGATCCTGCCTACGGCCATGGCACCCAACCACTCGCGCACGTAGCGCTCGTTCAGACCGGCCGCCGAAGCTCGTCATGAGGGCGATCGACCCTTCGTTGAGGACGCCGACCATCCGTTCAGCGAACTCCTCAGCTTTTGCTTGGTCAAGCTCTGATATGCTCATAATCATCCCGTTTCGCTCTTTCTATGACACTGACATGCTGGTACAGAGCCGTCGATACCAAGCACAAGCGTTTATCTTATTCACCCAGCTGCCAGGGAGAGGTCTTCTCGGAAACCTAGCTTCCGGTGACATGAATTCTTCTCGGAAACCTATCAATAGC
>DASQMR010000312.1:0-8824 GCA_035645375.1 Rubrobacteraceae bacterium | reverse complement strand
GATCGTCGGCGGCTTCATTACGGTCATATCCTCAGCGGCCATCCTTCAATCCCCCATGAAAGAAGAGTTTACGAAAGATATTTGCTCACCCTTCAGCTAGCGTACTACTTGCTAGCTTACCCGACTTCAGGTAATGCTGCGTACCGGGCTGTTAAAGGAAGCCTTCGCCCGACGGTTGGGCAAAGGCTACGATGCCGAGAAGTGTAGGCGACGCTGAAGAAACACAGTATCAGGAGCCGGATAGCCAGAAAGGGCAAGGAGAGCAGCGAACGGCTGGGGCTACAACGATGGCTGGCCCACTATCGTAGGTTGGCGGTACGCTACGAGCAGCGGCCGACATCCACGAGGTTTTTCTCTGCCTAGGCTGTTACCTCGTCTGCCTCAACTACCTGTAGTGACGGCTTTGCATCCGGCCTTGAGGAGACCGACTGGGACCGCACTATAGACGTCAACCTCAAGGTGGTCTGGCTGAGCATAAAGCACGAGCTGCGAGCTATGCTCGAGGTGGGCGCCGGCTCGATCGTCAACACCTCCTCCATCGGCAGGCTGATCGGCGTCCACAAGTCTGCCGGCTACACTGCGAGCAAGCACGGCCTCGTGGGCCTCACCAAGGCCGCCGCGCCAGAGGTCGCGGACGCGGCTTAGCGCGTCAACGCGGTCTGCCCCGGCCCCATCCAGACGCCGATGCTCGACCGCGGCTCCGCCCCCAGCCCGAGCGCCGGATCGCATACGCCGCTGCGGATCCGACGGGCCGGATCGCGGCGCCACGCGAGGTCGTAGACGTCGTAGTCTTCCTTTGCTCGGACGCTGCGCCCGTGAGGTAGGGCGCGGCGTCCCGGTGAACGGCGGCTGGACCGCAGGCTAGCGTCGGGTGCGGACCGTGGCGGCGTTAGGACTGCGAGGGGTGATGTTGATCATCGCGCCTGACGAACATGACAGCGGTCTTTGAACCTCCGGGATACACGTGCGTCCTATAGCAGCGCGCGAGGATCTTGAACCTTCGACGCCACCCCGGCGTCACCTTGAGGCTAGCTATCTAGCAAGTGGGCCAATCGCTGTGCACAACGCTGTAGGAACGTTGATTTAAGCCTCCACTTAGTTTGCCGGCCAAACTTTGACCCCGTTGCGCAGCACCAGCCGCACGTCGCGTAAAGCATCTATGTCCTGCAAGGGATTACCAGCCACCGCAACCAAGTCTGCCTTCTTTCCCGGCTCCAGCCTTCCCAGCTCCTCACCGATACCTAGCAACTCGGCAGCGGCCGCGGTGCCGAAGCGGAGGGCCTGCATCGGGGTAGCCCCCGCTTTTATCATCAGCCTGAGCTCCTCGGGCAGGCTTCCGTGCGGGTGTCCAGGTGCACCGCAGTCGGTGCCCGCGGCTATAGGAACGCCGACCTCCAACGCCAGCCGGAACGCCTCGCGGCTGGCATCCAGCACCTCGGGGGTTTTGCGCTGGATGTACTCCGGCGCACCAAGCTCTGGGCCTTTCGCGTACATTGCGGCGTAGACGGAGATGGTAGGAACGAGGTAGATGCCCTCCTCTCGCATCCGCTCGGCGGTCTTTGCATCTAGGAAGCTGCCGTGCTCGATCGAATCCACCCCGGCATCCAAAGCGTTGGATATCGCCTCCACCGAGTAGGCGTGAGCGGCAACCTTGCGGCCCGCCTTGTGGGCTTCCTCGACCCCGGCCCGCATCTCCTCGACGGTGAGCTGCGGGGCGCCCGGCTCCTCGGCGTGACCGTAGACCCCCCCGGAGGCCATGAACTTGATGCAGTTTGCTCCGCCCTTTAGCTCGTCGCGGACCGCCTGGCGTACCGCATCAGGGCCGTCGGCCTCGCGTCCCAGGAACCAAGCGTGTCCCCCGGTCATCGCGACCACCCGGCCCGCGGCGACGACCCGCGGACCTGGGAGCACGCCCAATCCTACTGCTCGCGCTACGTCGACCGAAAGGGCATCGGTCGCGCCGAGATCGCGAACGGTGGTTACGCCCGCCCTAAGATGCAAGGCAGCACTATGAGAACAGCGCAACGCCGTCAAGGCGCGCCCCTCGCGCGCGACTAGCTCGTGAGGCTCGGCGGAAGCGTTCCAAACAAGGTGGACGTGGGCGTCGATCAGACCGGGCAGTAGCGTAACGTCGCCGAGATCTACAACGTCCGCCTCAGGCGGCAGGTCCGCGCCTCTACTGACGGACGCGATATTCTCGTCGTGAACGACGACAACACCGTCCTCGACGGGTTGTTCAGATACCCCATCGACTACCAATGCGGCTTTGTAGGCTCTCACCACGCTTTATTGACCTCCCATTAAATTGCAAAGCCCCCTGGATATAAACGTGCTACGAACCGGTTAGTGTCCGCTGGTTCTGGCCTCTTTTGGCTACGCGTAGGAGCGCCACGTGCCAATCCCACCTAGCGCGCTCAGGATTGGCCTCGATCAGGCTCCTCATGCGCTCGAAGTACTCGTTGGTAAGCCTCTCGCGGTCCGCGGGTGTTCGGTCCGCGTCTAATCCTGCGAACAGTGGTGCCTCGGTGAACGCCCGCACAAACCCTGTACACGAGCCGGCGAAAGCGATAGCGTCCTCCGTCTGCTCGTACTCGGGCCACAACTGGTCTGGAAAGCTTGCCTTCGCATCCTCCTTCAAAGTCAGGTCTTCAGTAAGGGTCCCAGAGCGCAGAGGTTCGGTGAACTCCTCCATGGTGCGGTGGTAAGCGGGCATATTCATTCGCCTGTACTCCTCAGGCCGGATAGAGCCAGCCTCGACCATCGCTAGCACGGGTTCATTCGTCAAGTCCATCAGGCCCTCGCCGCCGGTGTTGCCGGTGTCATCCGTCGTAACCGCGACCACGATTAGCTCGCCACCGGGCTGCAGCTCGCGGGCCCGGTGACCGAGGAATCGCTGCCAATCCTCGCTCGCTTGCTCGGCGTAAGCCTTCTGCACCCTTTGTCCGGCTCGCTGGGCGTAGACGTGATCCGGTATGTCGCATGGAATCTTGCTCAACCAGTGCACCGAGATGGCGGTCCAACCCAGCGATAGGTAACCATCCGGGAAGATGCGTTCGTAGAATGATTTTCCGGCCGCTAGTGCGAAGACGTTCTCTACGCTACGCAGGTAACTCTCCGGCGAGGCCTCGACCAAGGCGAAAAGCGAAGCGAAGTCATTTTGGGGTAAGTCGGTGTGGATAACCACTATCGGGGTAAAGGCCGTCGTCCGCCGTCGTATCTTTTCTATGGCGAGGCGCATCGGTCCCAAGGAGTTGCGCCCTTGTGCGGCCCCGAAGTCTGCTACCACTGCGGGCTCTGCCCCCTGGAACACAGGCATCTCCTCTACAGCTCGCTGTAAAAGCGGTAACCCTAGGCTGTCGGCCTGCTGCTGAGAACGGGAGTGCTCATTATAGAAACCGTGTCCTTTCATCACCGCGTCGGCAGACGCCGTGGTTCCCTGTGACGATTCTGGCGTCAGGTTAGCCCCGCTCATCTAACTCCTCTCCGAACCGTAGCCACCTCTTGGGATCTTAGAGGAATTTCCAGGGGAGTGGGAGAGAGGCTATTCGGCAACTTGGCGTCTTCACCGCGTTACCCGCTACGAGACCGAGAGCATCGCCCCCTACCAGGAGAAGGCGGAAGGCGACCTGGCCGACCGGCGCCGTTTTGGAAGTCGCGTGCTTGGCGCAGACCACCCCGAAGCAGTACGCGACAACCTGAAGGTGCCAAAGCAAAACACCGGCTCCTTAAGCGTCTGCCCAAGCTCGAAGCCGACGAGCATCTCGCAGGTTCCGATGCGGACACTATCCTGTGCGCGGTGGTGGAGACACCAACAGCGTGGCGGAGGAGGTAGCCCCAGAGGACTTGGTGGAAGAGGTCTCCATTCCTGGTGTGCCGGAGGGGGGCCGATTGGGAGGACCACAAAGGCTAGACTTCCGGCACGGTGAGGGAGGGCATAGAAGCTGTCGTCAAGGCCATCAATGAAGATCCTGAGGAGAGCTACTGGAGACCGCCACGGACGGGGCCAGGAGAGACATCATCGTCAAAGAGCAGGCCGCGGAGCGAGTGAAGCAGGGCCTTCAGAGGATGAGCCGGGAGCGTCTGCTTCCCGACGAGAAGACCCTGGAAAAGGTAGCTCGCGACGAGGCTCATCTCTCCTGAGTGCTCTTCAAGGCCTTCCACGAGCTAGAGTCCCTGCAAACAAGGCGCCTGGGCGGCTCAGCTCTTCTAGCCCGCCTCGACGTAGACGGATTGTTAGAAAGTTAAAACTGCGGAACCAACTCCTCTCTAGATCTCTAGCAGATTTTGCACCAGAAACCGGCTTCGAATAAACGAAGGGGTCGAAGCTGTCATGGTCGGCCTCTTTTCTCTTGCGGAGTGTATGTTTATTTACTACCACTACATTTCGTGATCAGAGTCTGTCATCGTAGGATTGCACGGAAGGCAGATCCGCTGCGCCAAGCAGATTTTATGCACCCAAACTGTATACGGGTTTCCGAGACGATCTTAGCGGCAACCTGGTGAACAGAGCCAATGGGTCAGCCCTTAGAGTAGATACAAGCTCTTCTCCTAGCCATTGACAGAATTGCTATTTAAGGTCATGGTCAAAGTAACGCGACCGTAGTGGACGCTGACAAGAGTGAGGGAAAAACGTGACCGATCAATCTCAAGCGCCCAGCTTAAGCGCCATCAAAGATCGCCAGCAGAAGACGTGGACATCGGGCAACTACGCAAGGGTCGGCAACACTCTGGTTATTATGGGAGAGCTACTCTGCGAGGCTGTCAACTTGCACTCCGGCGATAAGGTCCTCGACGTGGCAACAGGTAGCGGCAACACCGCTATCTCCGCTGCCCGCAGGTTCTGCGACGTAACTGGCATAGATTACGTCCCGGAACTAATCGAAGACGCCCGCAAGCGCGCCGAGATCGAAGGGCTGGAGATAACCTTCGAGGTGGGTGATGCAGAGGATCTGCCCTACCTCGACGCTTCGTTTGATATCGTGCTCTCGACGGTCGGTGTGATGTTTGCCCCCAATCAGGAGAAGGTCGCCGAGGAACTGCTGCGGGTCTGCCGGTCTGGGGGGAAGATCGGGCTTGCCAACTGGACCCCGGACGGCTTTATCGGCAACATGTTCCGCACCATAGGCAAGCACGTACCTCCACCCCCCGGGGTAAAGCCACCCCCGCTATGGGGCACCGAGGAGCGGCTGCAGGAGCTGTTTGGTGAGGGCGTCGTCTCGCTGGAGGTCACGCAGCGTAGCTATATGCTCCGCTACCCCTCAGCGAGACGCTTTGTCGAATACTTCCGCTCCTACTACGGTCCGATGCTAAAGGCATTTGAGTCGCTCGATACGGATGGCCAGGAGGCGCTGGCAGAGGATCTAGAGGAACTCCTCGAACGCTGGAACACTTCGGGCGATGCGACGCTCGTTGTGCCCTCCGGCTATCTAGAGGTCGTAGCCGTCAGGCGTTGATGGCATAGATCGCGGCGAAATCCTGCTTCTGAGAATCGGGGGAATGGCGTAATCTTCTGGGTTCCTGAGAAGACCTCTTAGCGGCAATCCGGTAGATAGAGGCAACTGTAGGCAGCTCACACTACTGCTGCTCTAGTCTCAATAGGTGCAAGACAACACGACGCTTCTCTCCATAGAGCTCTCATAATGAGCAAACGTACAAGAAAAATATCAAGCTAGAGTAGCGCCAGAGTAGTAGTACAAATCTCCTATATCTTGCGACGCGCATGGGATCTAAAATTTCAACCCTGAATAATGCGTAAGGAAGTAGGCGCGATGCCACGAGAGTATTTCTTTATAAGCGACCTGCACATCGGTGGTGACGGGGCACTCCACCACTGCGACTTCGAGGACGAGCTGATCGAGTTCCTGAGGTCGCTCGAAAACGAACAAGACGCGGAGCTGATCATCAACGGGGACGCTTTCGGGTTGTGGGAGTTCACGACGCTAGAGGGCGCGGAGAAACTAGAGGCGTTGATCGAGCAACAGTCGAGGCTATTCGAGCAGCTCAAAAAGACGGGCAGCAAGATACCGATTACGCTCATGCCCGGTAACCACGACTACGAGCTGGCCTGCTACCCGGAATTTGTCGACCGTCTGAAGGAATACAACCTGAACCTCGTCCCGGAGGTTTCTATAACGCGAGAGGTAGCCGGGAGGAAGATCTGGATAGAACACGGCCAGCAGCACGACGAGCGCAACCATATGCCTGACTTCGGCAACCCATACGCCCAGCCCGTAGGCTATTTCATCACGACCGGTATAGTCGGCACGGCGGGCAGGTACTCGGAGTTCGGGCGGGGCAACTGGCTCAAGGATGTGCAGGCGGTCATGCCCATCACGGAGATCCCGACGTGGACCATCTCCAACTATTTTTATCGGGAGATGGGCCCGTTGTTGCGGTGGATTGTGCTGCCTTTCCTGCTGCTGCTCGCGTTAGGCGCCGTTGTAGTGATCAGCTGGTTTATGGAAGCGTTAGAACTCCTCAACTTCAACCCAATCCTGGATAACCCGCTGACGAGTTCTCTGGGGGTTACCGGGCAAGTCCTGCGGACGATACTCACAATCGAAGGCGTACTAGCTCTGCTCCTGTTGCTCGCGCTGATTCCCGCGGCGATCCCGTTGGGGATTCTACTCAGGGACATACGCAGGACTTTAGGCAGGTACCACATATTGATGCCCAAAACGCCGGCGCAGATAGGAGACGGCCCCTACCTGGAGGCGGCCAGGAAGGTGTTCGAGCAGGACCCGTCCGTGGCCGTCTTTTTGTACGGTCATACCCATCTCGCTTCCCTTAAGGAGGTGGACGGGAGGGTCGTGATCAACACCGGCACGTGGCTGAAGATGCCGAAGAAGGTGCCGGTCCTGTTCGGGCAACTGCCGCCAGTCTACATCCCGGCGTTCCGCCTAAACTACTTCAAGATGGTCGAAGAAGACGGCCGTCTAGCGATCTACTACGAACACATTGAAAAGAAACCGCCGTCTGAGCTGACCTGGGCGCAGCGTCTCCTGACGTTGACCAAGCGGCCGCCCGCGGGAGCGACCATCCCGAAGAGGACCATCGTCGGCGCGTGAGGGTTACGAAGACGAAGGTCCTGCCAGAGCTCTTGCCCGCCTGGCGTCCATATCAAAGGTAACCAGTCGCGCATCTACCACGTGCCGGACAGCCGGTTCTACGACCGTACGAACTCAGAGAAGTGCTGCGCTAGCGATATGGAGGCTCGAGCGGCGGGTTACAGAGCAGCCAATTGATGACATACGTTCCTCTGCACCTCAAGGCATTAGAAGAGATCGAGCGCGAAGGTATCCCCGGCCTCGTGGAGGTGCTCCGCGAGGAGGGCATCGACGCTGTTCGCTATATTTTCTGGGATGCTATCGGCTGGCACCGGGACTTTGATCCGAGACCAGCTAGGCTACCAACACTACCGGCAAGAAGAACCCGATCCGGCCACAGCCCCAACCTGAGGAAGGACTTCCGAGGACACCTTTAATCTAGCAGTAGCCGCGAGCCAATCGGAGGGAAAGAATCTAGTCCCAGATGTAGAAGCCATCTCGTAAATACCGCACTCGGACAACACCGAAGAGAGGTTCGTATGGAAGAGCATAAAGCGCTATCCCGAATATTATACGGAGGGATCTACAGGGGCATCGGGCTGGTCTTTGCTCTACTGCTCGGCGTCTACTTTGTCTACGAGATCTGGACGATCGTGCTGGTCCTTCTACTGGCGTTGCTCTTCGCTATCGTCTTGAGTGGGCCGGTCAACTATCTAGCTCGCCGGGGTTTACCAAGAGTATTGAGTATTTTGAGCGTGCTCGGGTGCTTAGTTCTGGCTCTCTGGCTCGCAGGCGTGGCGGTAATCCCAATGATACAGAAGCAAGCTGAGCAGTTCACAAGGGACCTCCCGAACCTTTTAGCTCAGGCGCAAGACCTCACTATCAACGGAGTGGGCATAAGCCCACAGAGCGTGCTCAAAGAGGGAGAAACGTACCTCTCTAGCCACGCCACACTCTCATCGGTGCTTGATGTAAGCAGGAGCATAACCGAAGCCGTCTCCTTGAGCCTAGTAGCATTCATAGTAACCGTCTATCTAGTCATACACCCTACTCTACTTATAGATAGCTTCGTCTCGCTCTTTCCAGCAGAGCGAAGGGAAAAGGTGCGAGACGTACTGGGCAAAATGTTTCAGGCTGTTCAGAAGTGGTTTCTCGGGCAGCTAAGCGCCATGGTAATCATAGGAGTGCTCACCGCGGTTGCCCTTTCTATTATTGGGCTACCGTACGCGTTGCTCATAGGAGCTTTTAGCGGAATCCTGGCGTTCATCCCGTTGATAGGATTCGTGCTCTCGATTATCCCGGCAGTAGTTCTGGCTCTGGCCACTAATCCTATTCTGATCGTGTGGGTGATCTTATCCTATCTCGTCATCCACCTGGTCGAAGCGCATATAATTCAGCCCATCGTAATGAGTCGGGCCGTAACCCTGCACCCGGTCGTGGTGGTCTCCGCAATCCTTATCTTAGGCTCTCTGTTCAACCTCATAGGACTGCTGCTGGCCGTCCCGCTGGTGGCCGCTCTAAGCGTCCTCGTGCGTGAACTCTGGATCACGCGAATGGACCGGATAGGCACAGACCCGCGTGCTCCTACTTCCGAGCAAGAGAAGACGATGCCTTCGAGGGTGGGCTCGCTGCGGCGAGTGTTCAACAAGCTTCGCCACCCTAGAGAGCCATAAGGAGCGTTTCAACTCTTTCCTTTACATACTCACCCTTTTGTGCAGGTTGCCCGAAGACCCTGGTTATTTGTGTCCGTAGTATGAGAGATCGTGTCTATGAGACTC
>DASQMR010000311.1:0-4667 GCA_035645375.1 Rubrobacteraceae bacterium | reverse complement strand
CCCTGGTATAGCCGTTGCGGGTGACGAGGAACAGCATGATCAAGACGGCCACCAGCGGCGTGAACATGGCAACTTCCGTGCTCGCCCCCGGCATGAGGGCGACCGCCAAGACCAGCGCCAGCGTGATAGCGTAGAAGACGAGGGCCTTGCCCTCGTCGGATACCTTCTTCAGCACTATTTTCTACTGCCTTTCTCTTAGAAGGAGGATAGGAACGGACGAGGCGTCCGCGGCGGCCTTCACGCAGGAATCCGCTTCGGGCGCGGGCCGCCCTCCCGTCGTGCGCCCGGTTAGATACGACCAACAAGGCGGAGTTGGTCGGACCTACCGGGATCGGGAACACGCATGTTGGCTGCGGTACCGATGCCCGCTCGATGCCTGCTGCAGCCACCAGAGTATAATATGCTTACAGGGAGGGGCCGCGTCGCGACCGGGCCGGTTTGTGAACCAGCACACCCTATTGCAGTGGCTGCGTTTTGCTTCGCTTGCATAATGTGCGGGAAGCAACCTGCCGACGGAGGGAGCAGCGCGTGCGCCAACGAACCCGCGGGGTCCTCGCCTACCTCGCCATCTCTTTCGGCTTGGCCTGGGCGCTGTGGGCGGTGCCATTGCTGTCGTTGCCAGCCGGCGACCCCCTGCTGCAGTTCGCCATCCTGCCGGGCGCGTTCGCCCCGGCCGTCGCGGCCCTCGTGGTCCGCGGGTGGGTCACCGGCGAGGGGTTCGCCGACGCGGGGCTGAGGCCTCGCCTTGGACGGGGGTGGCGCTACTACCTGTTCGCCCTCCTGTGGCCGTTGGGGGCCGCGGTGATAATCACCGTGCTGGGCGCCGCCCTAGGGCTGAGCCAGCCAGACTTCACGGTGGCGCGCGCCATGGGCGAGCTCGCCCCGGGCGCGGACGCGGCGGGCTCTTTCCCAGTGGCCCTGTGGCCGGTGGTACCGGTGCAGCTGCTGGTCGTCGCCGTGCTGGTCACGCCCGTGCTGTGGGGCGAGGAATTCGGCTGGCGGGGCTACCTACAGATTCGGCTACTGGCGAGCCGCCCGCTCCTCGCCGCCGTCGCCACGGGGCTGATCTGGGGGGCGTGGCACTACCCGCTGATGGTCTTCGCCGGCTACAACTTCCCCGACGACCGGCTGGCGGGCCTTGTGGTCTTCCCGGTTAGCGCCGTGCTGCTCTCGATAATCTTCGGCTGGCTAATGCTGAGGACGGGCAGCGTGTGGGCGCCCAGCCTCGCCCATGCCGCCACCAACGTCGTGGGAAGCTCGTTGGTGCTGCTGCTCTTCTACGGGGGGCCTAACTGGATACTGCTCAGCTCGGTGGGCGTCCTGGCCTGGGTGCCGCTCGGCGCCCTGTGCGCGTGGATCGTGGCCACGGGGCGCCTCGAGGCGCCCGCACGTGCGTCGAGCTCGGCCGGTGAGGGCGCTTGATTTCCTAGATCTTGTCGGGAGCTGGCTGAATAACACTGCTGCGGAAGCTCAGAGTAGAGGTTGCTAATATCTTCATGACTCTAACTATCAGGAGGAGGTAACGCATGGATGTCTACAGCTCGCTAACTTCACTGGCAGAGAGCCTTAAAGAGAGCGCGACTATCGAGAAGGTCTACGGGGAGCCGATCGAGGCCTATGGAAAGACGATAATACCAGTAGCGAGAATCGCCTATGGACTGGGTCGAGGCTTCGGCAAGGAAAAGACCTATGATGAAGAAGGCCGAAAAGAGGAACGTCCCGCCGGCGAAAGCGGTGGCGGGGGTATTACCGTAGCCCCGCTAGGCGTCTTCGAGGTCAGTCAAGAAGAGGGTACCCGCTTCGTTCCTCTCCGCAGCCGGGGCAGGAAGGCTGATTGGGTCGGAGTCTTCCTAACGGGTACTATCTTGGGGATATTACTTGGTAGCTTTAGGAGACTCATTAGCGCTAGGCAATAAGGAGCTATCAGATGGATCAGGACCAGCAGCGTTACCAACGGGCACGCAAACGCGTGGAGGACTTAAAAGGGTTCTATACCCACGCTACAGTCTATATCTTGGTCAATATAGGTTTATTTGTCATCAACCTCCTTACGGGAGGGGGGTGGTGGTTCTACTGGCCGCTGTTGTTCTGGGGCATAGGGCTAGGTATACATGCCCTGAGCGTGTTTGGGCTTGGTGGTAGATTCTTGGGGCACGATTGGGAGGAGCGTAAAACCAGAGAGTTTATGGACAAGGACCAACATCAGCGTTAACGGCTGACGCACCAGCTCTCATTTTCTATTCTCCTCTCACTAAGTTTCCCAGCATGAACACCGGAAGCTGGGTTTCCGAGAAGACGTCTTAGCGGCAATTCGGTGAATAGAGGTCACGCCGCTGGTCGTCACATGCCGCGTTGCCCTCGACATCGCGCGTCTTAAAGTCGAGTACGTGGCCGCGATGATCAGTCTCGATCTCACAACAGCGCAGGAGCATCGCCCGCAGCCGGGCACGCCCGCGCTGCACGCGGGACTTCATGCCCGGGACCGACAGCCCCACCCGCTCGGCGGCGGCGATCTGCGTCATACCTTCCAGCTCCGTGAGTTCTATTGCTTGCCGGTAGTCGTCGGGAAGCTGGCTGACCATCGGGGCGATGCAGCAGTGGGCCATCTCGGCGCGCGCATCGGTCGGCGACTCGCCGTCTATAGAATCGGCAGCGAGTTCGTAAAGGATATTGGCGGTTCCCTTGCCGAGAGCTCCGCGGTGCTCCGAAGCCCGGTAGTAGTCGGCGATGGCGTTGCGGGTGATCCGGAATGCCCAGGCGTCCAACCGGTCGGTAGAGGAGAGTGCCTCGATGTTGCGCTGCATCCGCACGAAGACGTCTTGTACTACGTCCTTGGCGTCCGCCGGGTTTCCGATGCGCCGCCCCACGAAGCCGCCGAGCCGTGCTCGAAGCTCGCGCCACCGAGCTTCTTCGATGCTGGTGGCGCTCATAGATACGTCCTCCTCATACGTCCTCCTCAAGGAGATCAGCGGCATCCGCATGAAGAGGAAGCCGAATCGCCGCAACAATCCGCCTTTTCTGCTTGGTCGCAGCACGTCGCCTGCTCGTCTGTAGAGCAGCACGAAGAAGTGTTCCGAGCCGGGCCCACACCGGCGAAGAAGCGCTTGAGGTTGTCGGGCACGTCGATAGACATCGTCTCCTCGCTTCGCCCAGAGCCCGCTGGCCCGATCTCGGCCAGGATCGCCTCCACGATCATGCTGATTGGGGCCTCCGTGTACTGCTCACCGCGGTAGTCCCACACCCGACAGTCTACCCCACCCCCGCAGCCACACAGCTCGCCGCACTCCGCGCAGGAGCTCTCGATCAGTTCGCCTGCGATATCGTGCCCGTTGACGTAGACGGTCGGGGAGCTCACGAACCGCAGCGCGCGGGCCTGATCCTCTGTCTCGACGAGTGTCTTACGAACCTCGATGCTTACTCCAACCGCGTCGAGTACCGGCCGGACCGTCTCTACCGCCGCGCGCAGGCTGGCGTCGCTGGCGCGACATCGAGAGCAGGTTGTGAGGTCGAGATACAGGAAGTCCACTTCGATGGTCTGCCTGGCCCCGCTAACAAGCTCGTCGGGTATCTTCGTGGTCATTTCGGTGCCTCCTTTTGATGACGCTCTAAGCGCCTCGGATAGTGAGCAACTCAACCATAAAGACGGAACAACCCCAAAATGGATGCAGAGAAGGGAGATTCTCAAAGGGGGATAACCGAGGAGTTTTCACGTTCTTTTTACTCAAGGGGTTTCTACGATGTGTAGACTGCCTTGAACTATGGAGAAGACCAAGGTGCTTTTCTTGTGCACTCACAACTCTGCCCGATCACAGATGGCAGAGGGACTGCTGCGCAACTTAGTAGGCGACCGCTTTGAGGTCATGAGCGCTGGGACTAAGGCTACACACGTTAGGCCGCTAGCTGTACGAGCGATGGATGAGTTGGGGATGGACATCTCAGGCCAGGAGTCTAAGACCCTGGAGAGGTATCTCGAGAGCCACTTCGACTACGTTATCACCGTCTGCGACGACGCTAACGAGGCATGTCCGGTCTTCCCTGGAGCGAGGCGGCGTCTGCATTGGCCATTTAAAGACCCTGCGCGAGCTACGGGCAGTGAGGAGGAGCGCCTTCGAGTGTTTCAGTCAGTGAGGGACGAAATTAGAGAGCGCATAGAAGGAGAACTCCTTACAGAGGACAGCTGAGTTTCCGAGAAGACCTCTTCTAGGCAATCTAGTGAATAAGAGGGTTGGGATCTTAGAGTAAAGGGGATCTGGCCCCTTTTCGTTGTGAGTATTTTGCAGTGCCAAGGTCTGCATAAAGTAACGCTAGTATCAATAACATGCTATAATCCGTAGCAAGGACAACAATGGCTCGGTGATGAGCGGGTAAGGAGATGTTCCGGTGGCCGCACTATATTGCTCATGCGAGCAGCAGCGCCCGATCTGGGGGGAGTTCTGGTGGGTTGAAGGAAAGTACCAATGGGTGTTTTTCGACGAACAGGACTGGAGCGAAACATACACCGAACGGCTCACACACTGCCCCGCTTGTGGTCAGAGCCTTGCTCGCATGAACCTCGTCGACGCGGTTAAGGGCTAGATAAGGAGGAGAGAATATGCCTCCTACTAAGCAGATAGAGCAAGCCCTCACAGGAGCGGCTTCGCCGGTCCGAATATTTTCGCCACCTAAGA
>DASQMR010000310.1:0-1780 GCA_035645375.1 Rubrobacteraceae bacterium | reverse complement strand
GCGGTGACGCCACGAGAATCCAAGCTGCCTTACGCCGAGTTCTCCGCGCTGCCTTACTGTTGGTAGCTGTCACCATTATCGGCACATTAGGCTATATGCTATTGATGGGCTGGAACTTGTTGGATGCCTTGTACATGACGGTTCTCACCATCGGCACCGTTGGCTACGAGGAAGTGCACGACCTCAGCAACGATCCGGCTGGCCGCTTGTGGACGATAGTCCTTATAATCGGTGGCGTTGCCAGCCTTGCTTACGCTGCTAGCACCATAGGCGAGTTTATTATAGAGGGGACGGTTCGAGGCTACTTCCAAAGAAGGAGAATGGAAGTCACAATCGACAAGCTCAGCGGACATTACATCTTGTGCGGCTACGGGCGGGTTGGACGAGAGATCGCTGATGAGTTCGCATCCGAGGACGTGGAATTCGTGATCATCGACCACGAAGAGTCAAAAGTAGACGAGTGCCTGGAGAAGGGATACCTCGCTCTGTTAGGCGACGCCTCAGAAGACGAGCTGTTAGAACAAGTTGGAGTTCGCAAGGCTGCAGGTCTAGTTACCGCCTTGGACTCGGACGCTGCCAATATGTTCGTGGTGGTCTCCGCTCGCGAGGTGAACCCCGACTTATACATCGTCTCCCGGGTTGAGGCGGACATGAGCGCCCGAAAGCTGAAGGTAGCGGGGGCCGATCGAACCCTCTCTCCGTACGCGGTGGGCGGGAAGCGCTTGGCCCGCATGACTGTCCACCCTCTTATTGTCGACTACCTAGACATGATCACCAGTGGCAGCGAAGAGAACGTCGAGTTTCGTCTAGAGGAGTTTGAGGTAGACGTTAAATCGCCGCTGGTCAACCGCACTGTTGGACAGCTAAAGGCGGCTGAGTTGGAGACGGGGGCAAGGCTCCTTGCCATCCGTCATAAGGACAAGCGCTTCAACACCAACCCCTCGCCTGAGGACAAGATCCTGCCAGGCGATGTTCTGATCGTGCTTGGTACTCGCGAACAAGTCACCCGTATAGAACGGTTGGTAGAGGATTAGTAAGAGTGGAGTGCTTCAGGATACCTCAACCTCAGTCTATCCAATGTCCGAGAACTTAATAAACTGGAAGTCCAGTTTCCGAATATACCTCTTCTAGGCAGCTCGGTGAATAGAGGTAACGCGTCGACGTGCTCGCATGGTTTTGCGCGAGTCGTTCGGGGGACGTCGGGAGAGTGACCCTAGCGCTTGCCTCGATGTTGGTTGCGGCCCTGGTGGTGGGAATGCTGATCGGCTGCGTCGGCATCGGCGGCGTTCTGCTGACACCCGCCCTCGTCTACGTGGGCGGCCTCGGCTTCCACCTGGCCGCGGCGACGAGCATGTGGGCGTTCCTATTCGCCGGTGTGGCGGGCACGTCGATCTACTCCAAGCACGGCAGCATCGATTGGCGCTTGGCAGCGTGGCTGGGGACCGGCGTCGTCCCTGCGGCGTTCGCGGGGGCGTGGGCCAACGCCGCCCTGCCGGAGGGCGTGCTGATGGCCCTCCTCGCCACGCTGATGGTGGTCACGGGCGCAGACGCCTTGCTGAGGGGTCAGGTCGTCGAGCAGGAGGCACACCGCTTCGGGGCAACCGCCCTACTGGCCGTCGGCGCCCTCGTCGGTTTCGGCTCCGCGCTCACGGGCACCGGCGGGGCCGTGTTGCTCGTACCGATCCTAATGCTCTTGCGGGCGCCAGCGCTGGCGTCCGTGGGCGCCGCCCAGGCCGTCGCGCTGCCGGTGGTAGTCTTCTCCACCGCGGGCTACGTCCTA
>DASQMR010000309.1:0-8742 GCA_035645375.1 Rubrobacteraceae bacterium | reverse complement strand
ACTTCTAGAATGTCACTCTAGAGATCACCGCCAACAATGGGCGCGTTAGAAGGGAGATAGACAGCGCCATCCATCGTGGCCGCGCCGAAACTATGCCGGGGCGTCGGCAAGGATACAAACTCCTTCCAGGTATCGGTCGCTGGATCGTACGCCTCGTTCTTCCCGAAGACGCCCGCGGGTTCCTGGCCGCCGAAGACCAGCACGCGCCCGTCCAGCACCGCGCCTGCTGTGCCGCTGCGCGGTGTGGGCAAGGGTGCGGCTTCCGCCTAAGAGTTTGTGACCGGATCGTAGACCTCATGCCAAATCGGTGTTGTGCTCGATAGCTTCAAAGCGTCCGCCGGGCACATGGATCTTGCCACCCAGTACCACGGCAGGCATATGCTCGCGAACGGTGGGCAAAGGCGCCAATTTCTCCCATATTCCGGTCGCCGGGTCATACGCCTCGTGGGTGTTCACGTCCACAACGTCGCGTCCTCCTATAGCGTGAATTCTGTTGCCGAGCCGAGCTACGACCACCGAGCCACGCGGGGCCGGCAGAGGCGCGAGCTCTTCCCAGACATCGGTCGCGACATCATAAGCGTAGAGGCTCGCTACAGCCTCTACATCTCCGCCGGCAAACCCGCCGATCGCATAGATCTTTCCGTCGTACCCGGCGGCGCCGACTGGCTGAGACCACGAGGCATGGGAGCAAGCTCCTCCCAAGTGTTAGTGACAGGCTCGTAGCCCCAGTTGAAGGTAGACGACGTCGTCTCAGTGGTGTAGCCACCTAGTACGTAGATCTTTCCGTCGAGCTCGGCGACAGCTATCTCGCTTACCGGAACCGGCGGAGAAGCCCTGGTACGCCAGCTACCTCGATCGTCTACAACGAAGCAGCATCAGACAAAGCGCGAGCAGGTAGAGCCGGAAGATGTTCAGGGGTTAAACACGCTCTTCCAGAGCTTTCTGATACTCCGCGTAGACGTTCCGTATATCCTGCCACACCGCGCGTTTCGCGCTCTGAAGGTCGTCGCCGCGTTGCCTGAGGACGTAGGCTGGGTGGAACGTCGCCATCGCCTTTATGCCGTCTACCTCATACCACTTGCCACGGTCTTTGGTGATCTTGAAGTCCTTGTCTATGATCGTCTTTGCAGCGGGACCGCCGAGACACAGGATTATCTGCGGCTTTATCGCCTCCATCTGGCCCTGGAGGTAGGGGTTGCATGCCCGGATCTCCGTGGTGCGCGGCTGCCGGTTCTTTAACCTGCCACCCTCCTGCGCCGCCGCCCGACACTTGACGGTATTGGTTATGTACACGTCCTGGCGGGTGAGGTCCACGGCCGCGAGTATATCGTCGAGGAGCTTGCCGGCTCTTCCCACGAACGGCAGCCCCGTCGCATCCTCGTTCTCTCCCGGCCCCTCCCCGACCAGCATCAGAGGCGAGTAAGGATCGCCGGTCCCAAAGACAGTATTGGTACGGTTGAGCGCGAGGTCGCATCTGGTGCACACTGAGACCTGCCGGGCGAGCTCGGCGAGCCGTTCTTCACGGTTCTCGCCGCCCTCCACCGACTCGAAGAGACTGTCCAAAGATCCTCCAAATAGCTTCGGTTACCAGAGCTATTCTACACGCGCTCCGGGGTGCGTTCGCAGCGAGGCGTAGCGGGAGACTAAGACTCTAAGGTAGGATGTCTTGGGGTAGTTGCGTAGACGAGGGAGAGTGGACTTTGAGCGACGTCCAGGGATCGCAGCGGTACATGGTAGGTGACATAATTCGTGTGGAGTTGGATCTTGAGCACCGGACGAACCTCGGCAGGGTCTTTGTGGCCTTCACCAATCAAACCGACCCGCTGACGGAATTTTACTTCGAAACCACGCCTCTACCGGAGGAGCGGCAGGCGGGAGAGGCGAAGACTAGCCGAATCGTTCTCGAGGCGCCGGTGCCTCCCGAGACCATTCCCGGCGTCTACACGCTCAACCGGGTCAATGTCTTCTCCGTCGGAGGTAAGCTCGCCCGGCTGCGGGACGAAGAGTTGTCGGAGATACCCGGAAGAAGCTTCGAGGTCGTCGAGGAGCCGGCAGAGACGCCTACCGTCTCCGGCTTGAGATTTCTGGACTAACAAAGCAACTCGATTGGCGAACCCCGAAAGGGCGCAGAAAGGAGACCGAGGGTGGACTCAGGGAGGGTGCCGGAGAGCAGGGTCGAAGAAGGGGGAGGCGGGCTAGCAAGGGCTATTGGGCCGCGACTGCTATTACTCTTTATTATCGGGGACATGCTGGGAACCGGTATCTACGTCCGGGTCGGCGCCGTGGCCGGGGAGGTCGGGGGGGCCGTCTGGGTCTCGTTTTTGGTGGCGTTCATCCTCGCGGGCCTTACGGCCTTCTCCTACGTGGAGTTGGTAACAAAGTACCCGGGTGCTGCAGGTGCGGCGCTATACGCTAACCGCGCGTTCCGCAGCCCGCTAATCTCGTTCGTCGTGGCGTTCGCGGTAATCTGCTCGGGGCTGGCGAGCGCAGGAGCGGCGGCCCGAGCGTTTGGCGGAGACTACCTGGCGCAGTTCATTAGCCTGCCGACGTTGCTCGTCGCAATGTTATTCGTGCTCGTGCTCTCGCTCATCACCTTCATAGGCATCTCAGAGTCGCTAAAAACTAACCTAGTCTTGACCCTGATCGAGCTGAGCGGACTCTTACTGATCATCGTAATTGGGGTTATGGCCCTCTTCGGCGGAGAGGCAGAGCCGACCCGGCCGTTCGAGTTTACGAGCGACGCGGCACTGCCGCTGGCCGTCCTCACCGGAGCGTCGGTGGCGTTCTACGCTCTCATAGGCTTCGAGGATTCGGTCAACGTGGTTGAGGAGACCCAGAACCCGAGCCGAACCTTCCCCAGGGCGCTCTTCGGCGGGATCGCCGTGACGGGCGTGGTCTACCTACTGGTAGCGTTCACCGCGACGATGATCGTAGACCCCGGCAGGCTCGCCGGTGAGGAGTCCGCCCCGCTCACTCTCGTGCTCACGGAGGGGCCGCTCGCGTTCCCGCCTCAACTCTTCTCGATCATCGCGCTCGTGGCGATCACCAACACAGCTTTGGCGAACTTGATCATGAGCTCCCGCGTCCTCTACGGGATGGCCCGTGAGGGCGTCATGCCGGGCATCTTCGCCACGGTGCATCGAGGGAGACATACGCCGTGGATAGCGATAGTCTTCGTCGCCCTGATCATGCTCGCCCTGGTCTCGACCGGCGGCGTGGGCGAGCTCGCCAACACCACCGTCGTGCTCCTCTTGCTAGTGTTTATAGTAGTGAACATCGCCGTTCTAGTTCTGCGCCGCGACCAGGTGAACCACTCGCATTTTAAGACACCCGCCGTGATTCCGATCCTCGCCCTCGGAACCATAATAGTACTCCTTGCTCAGCAGGAAGGCGCTATCTTCGTGCGGGCAGGCATACTTCTTCTGGTTGGGCTCGTCCTGTACGTAGTGAACTACCTGGTCAAGCGTGGTCTAGACCGGGGTACTCCCCAGCAACCGGATCAATAAGGACCGTAGCCTCCCCAGACGCCGCGCTTATCCACTGTTCGCCGCAGCTGGTGCTGACCGCGTGAGTTGCTCCGTCAGCCGGAGGTATACTCTTCTCCGTGGCAGTAGAACAGGTGTGGTTAGTGCCTTACGACCCGTCCTGGCCTTCGCTCTTCACCAAAGAGCGAGTCCGCGTTGAGGAGACGGTAGACCGGTGGGCCAAGGGCATCGAGCATATCGGCAGCACCGCGGTCTGCGGCCTCGACGCCAAGCCTGTTATCGACCTGATGGTAGGGCTGAAGGCCATGAGCGATGCAGACTACTGCGTGGAGGCTTTGATCGATCTCGGGTACTCCTACTGGGCGGAGGGCGCGGAGCCGCACCACCGGTTGTTCGTAAGGTTCGTTGATCCAGAGATGACCGCCCGAACTCACAACCTGCACCTCGTCGAGGCCGGAGGCCGGTACTGGAAGGATCGCCTGCTCTTCCGGGACTACCTGCGCGAACATCCAAAGACAGCTGCGAAGTACGCCCGGCTCAAGTACGAGTTAGCCAGACGCTACCGGGACGACCGGGAAGCCTACACAAGAGCCAAGGCCGACTTTGTCTCCGGTATCGTGCGCCTAGCAAGCGGCGCCTGCTAACAACGGCTGCGGCACGATGTCAGCGCTGACAATGGCAACGTCAGTTGGAAGAAGCGTAGTAGTGATCCTCAACCCTTATCGAGTATGGTCAGGGCCCGAACTGTAGCGGTAGCCGAGGCGGAGACAATCTTGTGAAGCTTGAGCTGGTCCTCGTCTAACCCCCAGCCCTCCTACCGCGAACATCCCAACGCCTCCGTCCAGTCCATCGGGCCGATGACCTAGCCTCCCATCAGGGATATCTTCGTGAGAACCTCGCCGACGCTCAAGAGATTCGGGCTCGCGTCGTTGCCCCGCGCAGCTTGCCTTCACCCTCCGTATATCCGCCGCCCTGCCATGGTAGTTACGGACCAGAAGGCCGCAGGTTCGAGCCCTGCCGCGTACAGTTTCAACACTTAACAGTTCTTGCTTGATGGAGGTGAGCCGACCGGCGTTGTTGTGTCCTCCACACCAACAAGCGTTGAGAGGTTGGAACAAGCGATAGACTAACCGAGTGACTGTTCTGTGCGACGTTAGAGAAGATCTGCCGGGCGCTTTGAGCACCGAAGCCCTGTAGGCCGAGAATGAACCAAGCGGTGTACCGTACGAATAAGAGCCCGGGACGCTCTTGGCCGGCTCTGATCTTAGCCGCCGCCGTTTTGCTTTTCGGATTGGTCTTCCTGGTAATCCTTTGGGACCGAGGAGAGCTTGCATTGGGACCATGCATCGCGGGCCGCGAAGGGGCCGCCGAAGGCGTTGACGGTGCTGCGAAGGAACTTCTGGAGACCCGCAACTTCGAGGCTTCACCGAAGGCAATAGGAGACCTTGAGGCCGGGGTTGTGGATGAGCGCCTGGTTGCTACCCTCCAAGCTGTAACGGAAGAACATAGGATTTGCGTCGACGCCTTCAAAGAAGGCCATTATTTCCTGCCGGGGGTCCCCGACGGCCCGTTCATACCGGGTAGCTATGGGGACGCGGGCGGGCTACCAAACTCCCATTACTACGGCCGAGCGGTTGACGTGCGCAGGGTAAACGGCAAGCCCGTACGCGGTAATGGTACAGACCCAGACGTGCTAGACATTGGCGAGCTCATCTCCGGTATCCCTCCGCAAGAGAGACCGGATCAGATCATTGGCCCCGAGAGTTGGGCAACCACTATCGGACGTTCAAGTGAAGAGGGTTATATCTTGGACGAAGACCAGCTAGAGCTCCATGAGGATCACATTCACATCGGCTACACAAGGAACGCTGGTACTTGGAACGCGCGGTGAGCATAAAGCAGACAATCCTGCTATCTTCTTTGCTTCTTGTTAGCATAAGCCGTCATCAGGGTAGCCTACATCTCGTCGTTTAGGCTATTACGATCCAACCAGCGAGTGAGCCGGATGAACAAGCAACTTCCTACCGGATGGTCGATAACTCTCCTAACCTTACTATCCTATTTCTTTCTAGGCTTGCTACTAACCGGAGAGGCGTACACCTCAGCCGGGGTTCCTGTACTCGTTCTCATTGTTTGGTTTCTCATCTACAAACTCAGACACAAGAGCATAGGGAACATAGAGCTTGTTACGATGATGTACGGTGATTTGAAGGGGGCCGTAGAAAGATTAATCGAGAGAGCCGCTGAAGCGGAATCACTTAAGAGAGCAGCAGCGTCTCGTAGGAAGCAGGTACTTACAGAACGAGAGAATAAAAGGGCTGATAGACCTATCGAAGGTGACACCGCAGACAAGAAGTATGCGGAGATTATCGAGCGTAGGGTAAGGGAAGCGAAGGCCAAGCAGGATCAGGGCGAAAGTACAAGTTAGACGAAACGCTGAAGGGCTACTGGACGAAAGTCTCGTCCAGTAACATCCTCCCTTCCCTTTCCCCAAAGGGCCGTGCCAGCATGGTGCCAGCGGCACCTGCAGAGGTCAATGATGAAGTCAGCGCCTAAATAACAATTAACATCCAGTTAACTAAACTGCCTACAAAGACATAAGAAAGGGCAATACAAAGGTACTTGACAGAGGAACATATATGCGTTTAGAATTTAGTCATTAACTGGTGCCCTACTCCTCCTTTCCCTTTCCCCACTTGGAGGGGCACCAGCTTCTTTTCGCTCTCGGTCTTACCCCCAGTTCCTGGGGATAAGACTTTCATCTAAGGGGACATCTTGGTCGGCCTTTTCCTCTCGGCGGTGGTGCCATAGCCCCCTCGATGGCGGCGGCACGTTCACTAGGCGAAGAGGTGAGGCCAGCTCCATCGTAACTACGCTCGGGTACGATGGGTTCCTTTTAGGACCGATGCTCGTCGGCACGGTAGCCGAACTCTTGGGCCTGCGCTTGGCCTAGTCATCGCAACGTTAGCCGTACTCACGATGTTCACCTCTACCGGCGCGTTCGGTGAGTGACGGGTTTGAGCCAAACGCGAGGTTACCACTGACGTAGCCACCTCAACTTCCGAAGAATGAGATCAGCTCCTTCGCGGTCTCTCCGGGCCTCTCTTCGGCTAGATAGTGGCCGCAAGTTAGCGCCCTGCCTTGCACCTCGGCGGCGGCGTACCCGCGCCAAGTTTCCGGTACATCGTAGAGCCTCTCCACAACGCCCCTCTGTCCCCAAAGTGCCAGTAGCGGGCACTCCACCCGGTGCTCCCGGGTAGCCTCGTCGTGCTCAAGGTCTATTGTCGCGGCGGCCCGGTAGTCCTCGCAGCTTGCGTGAATGGTCTTTGGATCTCGGAAACAGCGCTTGTATTCGGCGTAGGCCTCTGAGGTGAATACGTCCGCGCCCGTTCCCCAACCGCCGAGCTTCTTACTGAGGAAGTAGTCGGGGTCTGCCCCGATTAGACGCTCTGGTAGGTCGTAGGGCTGAATGAGGAAGAACCAGTGATAGTAGGCTGTCGCAAGCTCCTTGTTCACTGTTGCGAAGACATAATGGGTAGGTACGATGTCCAAAACCGCCAGCTTAGTAACTATCTCAGGGTAGTCTAACGCCATCCGGTGAGCAACACGGCCACCACGGTCGTGTCCGGCGACGGCGAAGGAGTCGAAGCCAAAAGCCTGCATGACCTCTAGCTGGTCTACGCACATAGCACGCTTAGAGTAGCCGGCGTGATCGTCCCCGCCCTCTGGCTTGGAGCTATCGCCATATCCTCGCAAGTCAGCCGCGACAACAGTGAAGGATTCGGCGAGAAGAGGCGCGACCAGGTGCCACATCGTAAGAGTCTGCGGGTAACCGTGCAGCAGCAGAACCGGAGGGCCTTCGCCTCCTCGAACGGCATTGATATCCGCTCCTGTTGTTTCGACCCGGACACGCTCGAAGCCCTCGAACACCCTCGACTCCTCTCCCCAGAGCAGTAGCTAACATAGACTCGAAAGCTAGCATAGCAGAGTGGAAGTTAGATCCTTCCCGGGGACAGTGTGCTCTGACCGAGTTGTACAGTCGCGCGATGAACCTCCGCAACCCATGTCGGCGATCACGACCGCTGCAGCCACCTTGTACTTGCTTAAGCTGACCCAAGCCTCCTACGAATCCGTGTTCTAACTAACACTTGGCAAACTGAGTATCCCTATCAGGCACTACTCCACCTCGTCGGGCTTCTCAGAACTCCGAACAGCGGCAGCTAAGTTTCCGAGAAGACTTCCTAGCGGCAATCCAGTGAGTAAAGGAGACCTATTCCAACAGCGTGCAGGCGCTGAAGGACGTGACTCTCACGATTCCGGTGGAAATATACGGTCTGCTCTGCCCCAACGGTGCCGGCAAGTCTACGCTGATGCGCATCTTGGCCACGTTGCAAGAGCCGGATGAAGGCAGCACCCGCCCGCCGGCGCGCCCGCCGCGCCGGACGACGACGGCGGCTCTCAGGATCGCACCGTGGGCCGGTCAGCAGAACGCGGAGCAGAAACGAGCCGGGGAAGAGGTCCCACGACAGGTACCGGGTACCGATAAGGGCGAGGCGCTTGACCAGTTGTTGGTGTCCGACGACGTGGCGACCGATCTCCTCCCGTATCAGGTCAAAGAGGATGCGCGCATCAGCCAGGGTCACGGTTCTTGATATACATAGCACTGTTATGTATAATGCTGCTATGTACACTCGGAAGCGAGCTCATTAGCGAGGCGTGAAATCATGGAGATCAACAAAGACTTGATAGCCGCTTCCTCGACTCCGATCGTCCTGGCGATCTTGGCCGAAGAGGACAGCTACGGCTACGCCATCCTCAAGCGTGTTCGGGAGCTGTCCGGAGGGCGTATGGAGTGGACGGACGGGATGCTCTACCCCGTTTTGCATCGGCTCGAGCGGCTCGGCCACATCGAATCGCGGTCGGAACTTGCGGAGAGCGGCCGCCGTCGCAGGTACTACCGCATCACGTCCCGAGGCCGGGCTCAACTCGCCGAGGAGCGCAGGCAGTGGCAGGCGGTGGATGCGACGCTGCGGGGCATCTGGCAGGCGCTCTTCCTTCGTGTCCTGGCAAGCCACCCGGCGTCAGCCGCGCCACTTCCACAGGGGCCCTGAGCGATGCCGACTCCGGGTGACGCGGTATCGGTCGAGGAGCAGATCGCTCGATGGCGGAGCTACCTCGGTCGTCGGCAGGCGATTCATTCCGTCGACGTAGAGGAGCTGGAGGACCACCTGCGCGAGCAGATCGCGATGCTGGCCGA
>DASQMR010000308.1:0-9975 GCA_035645375.1 Rubrobacteraceae bacterium | reverse complement strand
GCATCATGAAAGCCCCGTTGGAGCTAGCGCTCCCCTGGCCAGAGGCGTCTTTCTTGGGTGTTTTGATCCCTTCCGCTGACATAAAGCTTAGGCTACTTCCTTCCTAACAATCCGCTACTCTTTAGACAATGGTGCGCAACTGTAGCGGACGAACTAGCGGGTGGCAACGGTCACAAGGTTGAATATTAGTTTCTCGCGAAGTCGGCTGGGGTAGCTTAACGGCGTGTAAGCTATGCCAGGGTTTGGGGGAGCGCCACGGGAGGACATCTCAGGAGGATTCGCAAATGAACGAGATCAACATAGACCTTGAAGCCCTGCCCAGAGGCGAAGACGCCCCTAGAGTAGTGAACGTCGTCGTCGAGGTGCCGGTGGGAAGCCGCAACAAGTACGAGTACGAGCCGGAGCTTGGCGTGATCATGCTGGACCGGGTTCTCCCGGGGAACATCCGTTATCCGGGAGACTACGGCTTCATACCTTCGACCGAGAGTACGGACGGCGAACCCTTAGACGCCATGGTCGCGGCCTACGATCCGGTGTTTCCCGGCTGCGTGCTCAAGGCGCGTGTTATCGGGGCTCTGGAGATGGCCGAGGGCGGGGAGGTCGAGTACACCATCTTCGGCGTCCCCGACAACGACCCGCGCTTCGACAACATCCAGAGCCTGGAGGACATGACCGAGCAGAACCTGCGCGAGATCGAGCAGTTCTTCACCGCCTTCAAGCGGCTCGAAGGGGACGAGGAGGCCGAGGTCCAGGGCTGGCATGGCCTCGAAGAGACCCACGATATAATTTGCAACAGCGCTCGTTAATCTTTTAGGCTAAACGGGCTCTGTTTAGAGCTTGTCCTGCTCCGTGCTGTCCTCCTCAGGAGGACTCTGGTTCTCAGCGGGGCGCTCCTGCTCCTTGGGGCCTTGGGTGGTACATCCACTGGCGACCACGCTCATGCTGAGAAGCAGTACCACAAGTAAGAGTATGGCGATCTTGCCTCTACCGTTCATCGCTCGGACCCCTCTCCTCCTCTAAAAATCGAACCCGGTCGTAGATTAGCACAGTGACGAGCTAGCGGAAGAGGCGCGCTTCAGGCGCGTCTCCTGGTCGTTGAGCCTGCGAAGGCCACCCACGGGTAACTTTTCCGCTGCCGGGCCGCCACCTTACGTCGCGTGACGAGCGAGCTAAAAACAACAGGTTATCTTGCTGTCCCGCCGCTCTCTAACTTTCGACCGTCAACACCGCCTTGCCTGTGTATCCTCGATCAAGGAGCTGGCGTGCTACGTCTCCGATCTCCTCCCAGGGGGCTTTGACGCTTATACGCGGCTTGAGACGCTCTTCTCCGACCAGTGTTACGAGACGCGCGAGCCCGTCGGAGGCCGGATGGGCGAGCACTTCGTGGAAGATAATGAAGCCGTAGAGACGCGCCCCTCCCGTAAGGAAGAAGCTACGCACGTCGAACGTCGTCTCTGCCGCCCCCGAGGCTCCGAAGCTGACGCAGAGGCCGTCCGGCGCGACCATCTCAAGAGCACTACCCAACACCTCCCGCCGACTGATTCGAGGATCAGGTCATACGGACCAAAGGCTCCGGCGTTTGCGGCATCTTCGCCTGTGGCAACCTCGTGGGCCCCGGCTTCGCGCACTAGCCCCTCGTGCTCCTTACGGCGTACGAGCGCCACGACGCGGGCGCCAGAGAGACGTGCGAGTTGGACCGCGAAGTGTCCCGCCCCTCCCGAGGCCCCGGTCACTAGTACGCTACGGCCTAGCAGAACGCCGCCTTTCTCGAGGGCGTAGAGCGCGGTCAGGCCCGCGATCGGCAGCGTCGCCGCCTGCTCGAAAGAGACGTTCTCGGGCAGCTCTGCCAAAGAGTTCGTCGGCACAGCGGCGAGCGCGGCCCAGGCCCCCGAAGGGAGGAAGCCGACAATACGGGCGCCGGTCTGCGGTCCTGTTCCGTCCGCGGCGGGCCGTTCGACCGTTCCGGCAAGGTCCCAACCCGGATTTAAGCCGGGCTCGGCTATCTGGGCACGGTTCACCTCTCCGCGGTTCAGGGAGATCGCCGAGACTCGGACCAACGCCTCCGATGGCGCGGCAGAGGGCTCCTCCGTCTCGCCGAGGGACAGGTTTGCCGGGGCTGCTTTGTCGACGAGTATGGCGCGCATGCGGCTCCTTTCCGGTTCTTGATCGTCTAACAAGTCTTGTCGTCGCGAGCGGGCTTAAATCCAGCTCTGCTCATCGAGCGAGTCGGCGTTATCCGACCGTATTTCCGGGATCTGGTTGGGGCGCGTATGTCTCGCCTCCAACACGCTTTGCCTCCTTCTCTATGCCGGGGACGAAGCGCCGGAGGCCTGCTCGGTCCGCGCTACCTCCTCCGGCCTCGCGGGCTCTCCTTTGCCCTCTATAAGGACCGCGGCCGCCACGGCGCTCGCTATCGCCAGCCCCGCCGCGATAAACATCGCCAGCCTGAACGCCGATACGAAAGCCTCATCCACGGCCCCTTCTACGGCCGCCGCCGTCTCGCCGTCCATCCTCTCCGGGACCTCCGCTCCCCCCAAGTCCACCTTCCTGGCTTCCAGGGTTGTACGTTGTTCAGAGGTGAGGTTCAGGTTCTCTATCCTGCTCTCCAGGCTGCTGCTAAAGGTTGCGAAGACGAAGATGCCCAGGACGGCTATCGAGAGCAGGCCAGCGGTCCGCGAGACCGCGTTGTTGACGCCCGAGGCGAGCCCCGAGTGCCGCCCCTCGACCGCGTTCAGGGCGGTCGTGGTGAGGGGTGCTATTACCAGGCTCATCCCGAGCCCCTGCACCACGACCGCCGGGAAGAACGTCGTCCAGTACGAGCCTTCGGTCCCCGGCAGGGCGAAGAGGACGAAGCCCAAGGCGGCTATCGAGGGACCTATCACCAGGGGTAGCTTCGCCCCGTAGCGGGTTACCAGCCCCCCGGCCCAGCGTGACATCAGAAAGGTGATGACGATAAACGGCAGGAACGCGGCCCCGGCGGCGGTCGCGGAGTAACCGTGGACCTGTATCAGGTTGAACGGCAGGAAGTACAGGGAGCCGCCGAGTCCCGCGTAGAGGAGCAGCGTCAGTAGGTTAGCCCCGCTGAAGTTGCGGGACCTGAACAGGTTCAGGGGCATCATCGGCTCGTCGCTGCGCCGCTCGACGAGGACGAACGTCGCGAGCGCGGCCGCCCCGAGCGCGAGGGAGACCAGGACCGGCAGGTCGCCGAAGCCCCGGCTGGATGACTCGATCAGGCCGTAGATGATCCCTCCGAGTCCAAGAGTAGCGAGAAACGCCCCCGGTATGTCCAGCCTCCTCGCGTCCGGGTCCCGGCTCTCGGGTACGTGCCGGGCTACGATATAGAGCACTACGGCCGCCAGCGGCACGTTTATAAGGAAAGCCGCCCGCCACGAGACGTTCTCGACGAGGTACCCGCCGAGTATCGGGCCGAGGGCCGCGGTGATCCCCGAGAACCCCGACCACGTACCTATCGCCTTGCCGCGCCGCTCCCCCTCGAACGAGGCGCTGATTATCGACAGCGAACCGGGCACGAGCAGCGCCCCTCCGAGACCCTGCACGGCCCGCGCGGCGATGAGCTGTTCCGGGCTCTGAGCGACGCCGCACGCTATGCTCGCGAGGGCGAAGAGCGCTATCCCTAGAGAGTAGATGCGTCTGCGGCCGTAGTGATCACCGAGGGAGCCGCCGACGAGAATAAGGGCGGCGAGCAACAGCGCGTAAGACTCGACGATCCACTGGGCGTCTACGGCGGTCGCGCCCAGGTCCTGCTGCAAGGCCGGCAGCGCCACGTTGGTTACTGTGCTGTCTATAAAAGCCATGCCGGAGCCGATGATGGTACTCGCCAGGATCCAGGGTCCAGAGGCGGGCGCGCAGGGGGATCCGAGCCCGCCGGATAGGATGACCCCTTCGTCACAGGGAGGTCTGCCGAGGTTCGCCATCTTCTCTCCTCTCCGGCGGGTCTCTAAAGAACTCTAAACCATAGTCCTGCTCAGAAAGATGAGCCCGGCTCACGCAGAAACTCTGCCTCCTCGGGGGTCGTGGCTCGCCCCAGGACTTCGTTGCGGTGCGGGAACCTTCCGAAGCGCTCGACTATCTCCTTGTGGCGCACCGCGTAGGCGAGAAGGTCCTCAGACCCGACCTCAGCGGTGAGCCCTCGAAAGAGCTCTACCGAGAGCCGCTGGTCTTCCAACTCTTCGCTGTGCTCGAAGGGCAGATAGATAAACAGACGCTGAAGAGGTGCAAGCTCCCGGTCGTAGGCGTGTTCCACGGCGAACCGGGCGACCTCGCGCGCAAGCTCGTCCGTCGCATACGTCTTCGGGTCTCCACGGAACATATTGCGCGGGAACTGATCCAGGACGATTACGAGGGCGAGGCAGCTCTCCGCCTCTTCCTTCCAGCTTTCCAGCCTCCCCGCAGCTGCCTCCTCGTAGACAGACCCAAACCGATCATGAACCTCGCGATCAAACCGGGCATCCTTTGTGAACCATTCCTCCCGGAACTCACCGTAGCCTTCTTCTCCCTCGCGCCCGAACCAGAAGTCAAGAACCTCTCTCGGAGAAGGAGCGGTGCGTAACTGGCGCAGCATGTCCTGAGTATTGTAAGTATCCCAACTCTCTACTATCCTGCCGTTCGAGAGATGGAAGATGCCGAACCACGTTACCTCGATCCTGTTGCCGCTCGGAGGGATGCCCATGAACTCTCCCCCGTGGGTAGCGTGCGTAGTCCAGCGGGCCGCAACCCTGTTCCCTTCGGCGACTAAGTCCTCTACGGTGTTGTAGGTATCTGGGAAGGCCGTGCGCCAGTCGGCTACTAATTTCTTGACGTTCTCGACCCCGTTGAGGTTTGGGTTTGAGGAAGAGTGATCCGTGTAATCCTCGACGAAAACCTCGTCCGCCACGTCTGGATCTCCAGTGTTGAACAATTCTTCCACGAGCCGTCTGACGACGGCTTTGTTCTCTTCTGACATCGTGAGCGTCCCTACTCGGCGCGGCTCACGACGGTGACTTCCTCGGTCTGACGAACCGTGGACGAGCGCCCTTCGAGGTACGAGCTGTAGCGGCCGAGCATCCAGAGCTCGGGCGTTATCTCCGAGACGAGCTCCCCATCGTCGAAAACGCGTACCATCGAGCTCTCCGAGACGACGACCGACACGGCGTTCGTCCGGTGCGAGACGGAGGCCCCAGCCATGTGCCGGCTCCCGAGGCCCAGAGGCAGGCTCAGATTGTCCGAGACCGCGTCTATGTAACGGGCCGCCGAGAGGACCACGCCTACGTCCGAGACTACGAACGCCCCGTCGAGTTGGGCGAGCTCCTTGAGGGTCTCGCGGACGTTCGGGTCGTTTATGTACTTCGCCTCGTCGGGATGGCCGAGAAGGGGATCGAGGATAAGAGGACGGGAGGCCTTGAGCACCGCCTCCGAGTCACCGACGACGAAGAGCGTACCGATCTTGCGCCCTTCGCGGCCTTCTCTAGCGATCTCGACCGCTAGAGTAACCGCCTGCTTGAGAACCTGCGTGTTTATCCCGCGTCGCTCGCTGCATATCTCCTTGAACAGATCGTTTTTAAGATCCATGTCTAACCTCCGTCTTCGTCTGATGCTTTTCGTGGTTTGTCTACGAGGAGCTTAACCTTGAAGCTCGTCGCGCCGGGCTCTGAGTCTACCCGGATCTCCCCGCCGTGCCCCGCGACTATCCGTCGCACGATGTCGAGCCCCAGCCCCGTCCCCTCGCCGACCTCCTTCGTGGTGAAGAACGGCTCGAAGACGCGGTTCTTTATCTCCCGCGGTATCCCCGGCCCGTCGTCGGCGATCTCCACGAGCACGTGCTCTTCATCGCCTGAAGCCTTTACCTTCAGCTTACCGTGCCCGCCCATCGCGTCCACGGCGTTGTCCACGATGTTGGTCCACACTTGGTTCAACTCCCCGCCGTGGGCGCGAATGCGGGGCAGATCTTCCGCGTACTCCTTCTCGACCTCGATCCCTTTCTTGAGCTTGTGGGCGAGGATAGTGAGCGTGCTCTCCAGCCCCTCGCGTACGTCCACCTCGCGCCTCGCCGTCTTGTCCATGTGCGAGTACTCCTTCATCGCCCGCACCAGCTCCGAGATGCGTCCCGTGCTCTGACCGACCTCGCTCGCGAGCGTCGCCAGGGTCAGCGTCGCCCCGAGCCACTCCAGAGCCCCTACCAGCGCCTCATCGTGCAAGCCCTCCGGTCCTTCGGCCAGAGACCTCAAACGTCCCGTATCGAGTCCAGCTGAGACCAGGGTCGGGGAGAGCTCGTAGCCGTCTTCGAGGCCGTGATCCTCCAGCCAGCCAGCCAGTTCGTCCTCCTTGTCGCTCCGTTCGAGCGTGTCGAGAAAGACGGGAACACCGCTGTTCTTTACTACCTCACGCCCCAAACGCCCAAGCATATCTCTCTGGGCGGGGGTAAAGCGTTCGTCGTGGGCGAGGGCTGATCTCTGGGCCTTGAGAATCTCTTCGCGCAGGTCCTCAGCCGCGCGGCGGGCGGCGGCGGCGGGGTTGTTGAGCTCGTGAGCGAGGCCGGCTGAAAGCTTGCCCAGGGCCGCCATCTTCTCCTGCTGGCGCAGCCAGGCTTGAGATTCGCGCATCCGCCGGGCGAGGGTGGAGATGAAGACCTCGCCTACCTCCGGCCGTTCGCCCAGCAGCCTCTGGAAGGAGCCGGCGTTTATCTCCAAGATACGACTTGGAGCCGTGGTTTGAGCCCGGTGGCGCGAGCCCCTGCCGGTCAGGATCGCCAGACCCCCGGTAAACTCACCGGGTGGGTGGAGCGCGATCGTCTCGCCTTCGTTGGTCAGGGAGATCCTTACCTTCCCCTCTAGCACAACGTAGAAGCTGTTGACAGTATCCTTCTCTGTGAAGAGATACTCTCCCTCCCCGTAGCGCCGCTCCGTCCCGTAAGGATGGAGCCAATTCAGTTGCTCGTCCGTGAACCTCGGAAAGACCGCCGTATCGCCCGGCTGGTGCATCATCTGAGGACCTCTCGCATCGATCTCGCGGGCTCTCTCCCCAGCCTGTTTGTCTCGAATTCTCGGACGATCTGCTCCAAGCCTTGTTTCGCAACGCGTCGCGGGTCATCATCGGTAAGACCCTTGAAGAGCGGTCCCCGGCGCAAGGTGTTGATCAGGGCTGTGCTCTGCAACCCTACACCTTGGCCAGGTACTGGTGGATGAGCTGTACCGAGATCGAACCCTCACCGACCCCCGAGGCGACCCTCTTAACAGAGCCGCGCCGCACGTCACCGGCGACGAAGACGCCGGGCACGCTCGTCTCTAGAAGGTACGGATCCCGATCCTCGGTCCAGTTCTTCGGCCACTTGCCGTTCTTTACGAGGTCCGGACCGGAGAGGATAAAGCCGCGCTCGTCGCGCTCGACCACGCCTTCTAGCCACTCCGTCTTTGGCGCCGCCCCGATGAAAACGAACAGCCAGTGAGCCGGAACGGTCTCTTCTTCACCCGTCTGCGAGTCTCGCACCCGCAGCTTCTCTAGATGGTCCTCCCCGATCGCCTCGACGACGCCCGAGCTCGTACGGACCTCGATATTCGAGGTCTCCTCTATCTGCTTGACGAGGTACTCGGACATGCCCTTGCGCAGGTCGTTCGAGCGGCACAGGATGACGACCTTGCGGGCGTGCTGGGAGAAGTACATCGCGGCCTGTCCGGCGGAGTTGGCCCCGCCGACCACGTAGACGTCCTCATCCTTGCACGAGAGAGCCTCGGTCATCGCGGCGCCGTAGTAGACGCCGCGGCCGGAGAGTCGCTGCACCCCCGGTACATCCAGCTTGCGGTAGGAGACGCCGGTGGTGATGAGGAGGACGTGGCAACTGATCTCCGTGCCGTCCGTGAGCCGTACCACCCGATATGGGTCCTCGATCCGCACCTCCGCGGCCTCCTGGGGGGTGAGGATCTCGACCTCGAACCTCTTCGCCTGGGTAACGGCCCGCCGCGAGAGGTCCGCTCCGCTGAGGCCCGAAGGGAAGCCGAGGTAGTTCTCTATACGGCTGCTCGTCCCCGCCTGTCCACCGGGTGCCTCCCTCTCTATTAGGACCGTCTTCAGGCCCTCCGACGCTCCGTAGACGGCTGCCGCGAGCCCGGAGGGACCGCCGCCTACGATGATCAGATCGTAGAAAGGACGCTCGGCGCGCGTATGCAAACCGACCTTCTCGGCGATCTTTACGTTCTCTGGGGCCTCCAGGTGAGTCCCATCCGGGAAGACGACGACCGGCAGGCGCGGGGCGCCGTGATCTAGCTGCGCGACCAGGTGCCGTGCCTCCTCGGAGGCATCTACATCCTGCCACTGGTAGGGCACCCGGTTGCGGGCGAGGAAGTCCTTGATCCCGTGCGACCGGGGAGACCAACGATTGCCTACGACCCGAATTCCCTCGAAGGGCGGCCGATAGGAGGAGCGCCAGTCGCCCAAGAGGTCGTCGAGGATAGGGTAGAGGTTCTCCTCGGGCGGGTCCCAGGGCTTCTGTAGATAATAGTCCAGCCCGATGTCGTTTATAGCCTTGATCGCCGCGTCTGTGTCCGCGTACGCCGTGAGCAGGACCTTCTTCGCGCCGGGAAAGAGCTCCCTCGCCTCCTCCAGAAACTCCACACCGCTCTTGCGCGGCATCCGCTGGTCCACGAGAAACAGCGCCACGGGATCACCCCGCAGCGCAAGCTTCTTCAAAGCATCCATCGCTGCAGCCGCCGAGTCCGCGCTCAGGATACGGTAGCCGTTGCGGCCGTACTTGCGCCGCAGGTCGCGCTCGACCGCCCGCAAGACCTCCCGGTCGTCATCAACGGCAAACAGCACCGGTTTACCCGCCATCGGCACCCCGCCCCTCAATACGATTCTCGAATGATCCGCCGCCAAAATACGAGCTCAGCGGCTATTCTGACGCCTTTGACGAAGATTGTAGCACCCACCGCGAGGCCACCAGGACCTCGCGAGTTGAGGCTGGCGCGCAGCTTTCTGCATCTTCCGCAGGGGACGTGCTCAACAACCAGTTCAGTCGTTTATGTCTGCACGGTCGCTTGCCCGTTGCGTACGCAGTCAAGGTAGAGCCGCTCTTCTCAAGGAGGTCTACCCTCGCCAGGGATGCAACGGCCTTGTCCTTCAAGTCGTCGATAGATGAGCGATTCTGCTGGCAACTAGCTTATTTTTCTAGCACTTCTCAAGCCGCGGCCCGTGATGCGTACCCGAACGTTTACCCGATCCTCTACATTCAGAACAAGCAGCTACAGGAACCGCTCTCATTGCATTGAAGAAGGGACGTCCGAAGCGTACACTCACCCGTGACCTACGGGGCCGTAGCTCAGTTGGGAGAGCGCCGCCTTTGCACGGCGGAGGTCAGGGGTTCGAATCCCCTCGGCTCCACTGTCGAAATACGCCGTTTTGCAGGAAAAATCTATGCCAAAACGGGGCGTACTAATTGCTGGTGGGATCCTTGTGCAGCAACGCAGGCGGTAAACGAGTGAGTATCTGCCCCGTTACCTCTAAGCTCGCTAACTCTCATTCACCTAATTGCCGACAATATGTCTACTTGGAAATTCAGCACTAGGCCCCGATCCTATGCTATACGGAATGCACGGCTACCTCCGCTAATCTATACATCTACCCCGGCATCAAGAATTGAACGACCAAGCTTGTGAATAACTCGGGTGCCGTGTGCATCGCCACGTGCTGCTGGCCGGGCATAGAGACGATCTTGCTGTCGGGTAGCGCAGCGCCGGCGGTTTCAGTGGCGGCTTTCAGGAAGGGTGGACTGTCGCCGCCTACAAGGAGCATGGTCGGCGAACGCAGGGTGCGGAAGCGGGCGGGGTTGAACGTGTAGCCCTCGACCGCATGCATCTCGCGCGGTAGGGTGTGAGCTGTCGCCACGCGTGCCCGCCAAGAGGGTGACTGTCGCGTGAGTTCCAGCTCGCTGGGGGGCATCCTGACTACCTCGCGCAGGAAGACAACGACGGCCTCTTCCCGCTCGCC
>DASQMR010000307.1:0-3145 GCA_035645375.1 Rubrobacteraceae bacterium | reverse complement strand
AGGAGTTCGCCTTCGTAGCCTGGAAGCCGCACTGGATGAACGCTAAGTACGACTTCAAGTACCTGGAGGACCCTGAACTGAAGATGGTCTGACCGATCTGAACGACGGGGCGACGATCTCCTCGATCGTCAACGAGGACCTCCCGAACGACGATCCCGTAGCCCACGCTTTCCTGGGCTGCGTGAGCCTCACCGAGGAGCAGGTCAACGAGATAGAGGCTATCAACCCTGATGATTACGCTGCGGCCGTTAGCACTTGGCTGGAGAACCAGAAAAATCGCGAAGCGATGCAACCCTGGATCGACGCTGCGGAGAACGTGCGTAATTAGAGATCCAAGGTCCGTATGACAGCTCGAGAAACAGCTAGAGAACGGGAGATCCACAAAATAACAACGTTCTGAGACGGCCCTTTGATAGAGGACATCCCTATCGTTCGGCACCCCGCTGGCGCGGGTAGTAACTAAGAAAGGACAGGTGGAAAAGGGGTAGAGGCGGTGGTAGGTTCGTGAGGGTGACGCCTCTCGTTAGGTCGGGTCCCCAAATCTGTAGTGGCGGTTGGTGGAAGGATTCCGATGTTGGACGGAGCCGACAGGGTCAAGGGTGCGATATTTTTCGGTCTGTTGCTCGTAGCGGCGACCCTCCTAACGGGTTGCGGCGGCGATGATGCCTCGGCAGAGGAGGGCAAGTATCTAGTTCTCGGCGATATAGGTTGGGAAGAGGGAGCAGCTGTCTCGAACCTTACGAAGGTTCTACTTGAAGAGGAGCTAGAGTACGATAGCGTCAGCCTGCGGCCGATGGACGTACGCCTCTTGTTCGAGGGGGTGGCGAGCGGCGAGTTGAACGCTTTCCAAGACGTATGGCTGCCCAATCACCAGCGATACCTGCATACAAACAAGGTAGAGCTACTCAACGACTGGTACGAAGCTGAAACAAGCTTCGGTGTGGCGGTTCCAAGCTATGTGGACGCGACGAGCTTCGAGAATCTGAACGAGAGCGGCGTAGAGGAGATCCTCGGCATCGCGCCGGGTGCGGAGATTATGCCAAAGCTCAGGGAAAAGGTGATACCGGCGTATAGCCTAGATCAGGAACTAGTGGAGTTGAGTACGAACGAGATGCTCGCCGAGGTCGAGAAGCGGTATGCGGAAGGGGAAAAGTTCGCCTTTATCGCGTGGTCGCCACACTGGATGAACCACAGGTACGACTTCAGGTATCTCGCCGACCCGCAGGACGCCCAGGGCGAGCTAAACGACCCGGCGCGGCTCTCCACGATCGTGAACCAAGACCTACAGGAGGACGACCCCGTCGCCTACGCGCTCATGAACTCGGTGAGGCTCGACGAAGCGCAACTCAACGAATTGGAGGACGAGATAGAGCAGGCGGAAGACCCCGAGACAGGCGTGATAAGCTGGCTGGAGGATAACCGTGAAGCCGTGGAGCCCTGGCTCGAGGCTGCGCGGGATGCGGAGGCTGCGGAAGAGACCACGGGGAACGAGCCCTGATATCACGGACACCGTGCTACGGCGCGTCCTCCGAGGGGCGACGGTCGCTCCGAATTGGCAATAGAGGCTAGTGAAAGGACTGGGTAGATGCAGGGAACCGGTGGGTTTGTGAAGGCGACGCTTTTAGGGCTTTCGCTCGTCATAGGAGCGTTCGTTCTCGGTGCATGCGGCGGAGGAGGTGGTGGCGGCAGCGAGGGCTCCGGCTCGTCGGCCGGCTCCGACGAGACCATCAATTTCGGTACGGTAGACTGGCCCGAGGCCATCGCTAAGACCAACGTCGCCTCGACGGTAGTCGATGCCCTTGGGTACGAGACCGATATTAGCGAGGTCAGCGTACCACTCGTCTTCCAGGGCCTGGAGACGGGCGACCTCGACGTCTTTGTCGAAGCCTGGTTCCCGACCATGCAGACTAACATGGATGAGATAGATCAGGAGAGCGTTACCTCGGCGGCGACGAACCTTCCCGAGGCCACCTTCAGCGTGGCGGTGAACCGAGAGGCTTGTGACGCAGGCGTTACCTCTCACGAGGACCTCGATCAATTTGCGGATAGGTTTGAGGCGGGTGGCACGCCGACTATCTACGGCATAGAGCCCGGTAACGACGGCAACCAGGTAGTCATAGACATGATCGAGAACGATACCTACGGGCTGGGTGACTGGGAGATCGTAGAGTCCAGCACCAACGGCATGCTCTCCGAGGTAGAGAGCCGCGTAGACGAGGGCGAGTGGGTCGCCTTTACGGGCTGGGAGCCTCACTGGATGAACAACAAGTTCGACATGTGTCTACTGGAAGACCCGGAGGAGGCCTGGGGAGGCACGTCGCACGTCGAGACTCTTCTCAACGCCGAGTTCGCCGAAGGCAACCCGGAGCTCGACAAGTTCTTCGGTCAGATGATCGTCAACAAAGATATTCAGGCCAACCTGATAGACCAGATCGACAACTCTGGCAAGGAGCCCGAGCAGGTCGCCCTCGACTGGCTCAACGAGAACACCGAGCTGACGGACCAGTGGCTCGACGGCGTGAAGGCCGCCGACGGCACCGACGGCGCCGAAGCTCTCAAGAGCTACCTCGAAGAGAATAGCGCCTAGCAGTAGCCGGTTACCGGCGATTAGCTCTCAGCCGAGAGCGACGAAGGTCGCAAGTATAAGCGAGAAAGCACCTCTGCCCGAGATGGAGGAGATGCTTCTTTACGTTTGTCCGGCGCAGCAGGCCAGTAGGGCCGATCTTATGTCAGGATAACGACCGCTGAAAACTGTAGCCGCTAAGCGCGGATGCGTTGAGCGTACATCGCTTCGTAGTAGGGCAGGCAGCGGCGGGAGATCTCTTCTAAATCATCAGAGAGCTCTACCTCTTCGCGGCTGAGCTTGCCTATGCCGGTGCTCTTCTGTGCATCCTCGTGCCACTCGTCCCATATCTCCCACTCCGGCACCTCACGCGGCTCCCAGGTGAGAGCGTCGGGGATAAAGGACACGCCGATCCTCTCACAGTAAGCGGCTACAATCCCCCCGGGGTTTTCCGATAGGTCGGCAGCATCGACCACGACGGGCTCCTGACCGAGCTCTACAGCGTACCCGAAGAGCCGGTGCAACTCCTCGAATCCAGCCTCCTCAAACGTGAAATCCGGCCATAACTTGCTGAACGAGGCG
>DASQMR010000306.1:0-3664 GCA_035645375.1 Rubrobacteraceae bacterium | reverse complement strand
CGAGGTGTCCGTGCCGGTAGTAGAGGAAGAGGTGGTCACCGACAAGCGAGCGGTGGTCAAGGAAGAGTTGAAGATTCGCAAGGACGTCGTCGAGGACGAAGAGGTCGTCGAGGAGGACGTTCGCAAGGAAGAGGTCGATGTAGACGACGAGACCGAGCGGCGCAACCGATAAGAACGTTCCCTTATAGAACCTCTTCTCTATAAGAGGGAAGGGGTAGACGAATTGTCCAGGTCGGGTCTAGGTTTTGCTAGGCCCGTCCTTTTGAAGCACGCGATCGCCTCTCACAGCAATAAGAAGCTGAAAAAGTGCCACCTGATAAGCCACTCCTAAGCAGTTGGGCAAGGTAAAGTGGGGAAAGAATAGATTATGAGTGATCTGCAAGGCCCCAGAATCCCGGGCGAAGAGCGATCCAGAAGAGGCGGGCTAACGGCAGGCAGGATCATAGGGGCCCTTATAATTCTGGCCCTGCTCGCCCTGCTCATCCCTCTAGCTTGCCAGGCTTTGAGAGGATCAGACACGGAGGAATCCTCCAAGGAGCCTCTCAGGAGGAGGCTACAGAGGAGACGACAACTTCAGAGAGCGCCGCTGCGGGTGATACCACAGGTGCTGCGGGATCTGGCGCTGCGAGCGGTGAAGAAGACGGAGCGCAGGCCACTACTTCGGCAGAGATCTCTAGCCTTGAGGACCAGAGCGGCGACGGGACGACGCTCACCGTAGGCAGTGCAACCATCAGTGGGATCGATGGCTGGCTCGCCGTTCATCGGGACGACGGGAACGATAGTCCGCAAGTTCCCCAGTCCATTGGTCAAGCCCCCCTTCAAGATGGCGAGAACGCTGACGTCGTGGTCACGCTAGATGAGCCGGTAAGCTCCTCTCAGACGCTCCACGCTATGATTCACGCTGACGACCCTGCGGACGAGACTTACACTTTCCCTGACGGCGATCCTCCTGTAGAGGTAAACGGAGGGGTTGTGGTCGAGCCCCTTCAGTACACGGTCGGCGACGAGCGAGCAGACAGTGGCATGGCTAATCGTGAGCCCCTTCCTAAGTCAGGCGGGCTGGGTATCCCGACGTTCGTGGGCGGGAGTGCCCTGCTTCTGGCAGCAACGCTTCTCGCGGGCACACTACTCCTAATAAGGCGTACTTAGAGCTTGTGCCAACAGAGAGAGTGACTGCCTGTGAAACGGACCGGCGGGATGGTGTCTCAACAAGTCTTCGACGGTATCCCTTATCGTGTCGTGCGCCTCCCGTCGGTTCACGGCGGACTTCACCAGGACCAGCTCATCCACAAGGTTATCTATAGCTCGCTCTATGAATGTAGCTGCTTGCGGATCCTCCACCGCGCCCTCCTGCTCTCTACAGTCACACATCACTGTAGATCGTAACTGCGGCGCATACGTAATCCAAGTTAACTGGCTCTTTAGCCCAAAGGTAAGTTCGCTGAACCTATTCCTGCTCCTCTCTGGCGAAGCTACGCAAGCATTTAAGCTGAGAGGGCCTCCTCACTTAGTTGAGCAAGCTTCTCCGGCAAGCGAGAGAAGAACGCTAACAGGCTGTCCGCTGCTCGCGCTATCGACCCCAAGATCTTGAGAGTCAAGGAAAAAAACGACCAGCGTAAGTTTACATATCCTTCTTAGGAAGTAACAAAGGATGTAGTTCATCGCTTAAAGAGTTTTGGAGGGGGCTTCAGCGATAGAGCCGAAGATCGTCCATATAGCGGACGGAGAAAGCGCTAGAGAAGGAGGTTTATTAATGCCCACGGTTCGTCTAGGTCTGTTGGCCCTCCCCTTGGCTGGGCTGCTTGCTGTATGGGCAGCCATCGCCAGCACCACCTTTTTCGACTTCTCGGACAGGGTAGTTGATCCCGAGGAAGCAGCCCAAGCTTACGATTCCCTCGGCTACTTTTTTAGCCAGTTCGCGGGCTACGTAATCGGACTAACGTTGCTAACCTTAGGTATCTTCGCCCTGACTGTCTATCTAGCAGAGGTGCGCGGGGAACGCTGGGTGCTGGGCGCGATGGTCCTGAGTGTCTTGGGTTCTGGTCTATTGCTCTCGATCTATGGTCTACGCACCTACGCCGTTCCAGCTCTTGGCGGGGCGTATCTGGACGGCCAAATAAACGCCATAGAGATGGCCAATACCATATTCGGCTACCCTACAGCAACCATCTTCTACCTAGCTTTCTTGCTCTACTCGGCTGGCTTTATCCTCTTTGGCTTCGCCGTCTGGGGTTCTGTAACACTACCCAAATGGGCGGGAGTCCTACTAGCTATCCACGCCCCGCTCTTCTCCGGACCGCTACCGGACTTGTTTTCGGTCTTGGGTGCGCTGTTGCTGCTCGCGGGCGGCGGGTGGGTTGCCTTGGCCGTCTTACGCAGGCCCCCGGCCCGAGTGATGGCGCCGCGAGAAACGGAGCCACAGGCAGGGACAGTAACGCGTTTGAGGAGGACCGGTACCGAGTAAGGGAAGTGATTCGTAGCCCTCGTTGTGAGGAGGTGTCAAGTAGATCTATCGCGTTCGCTAAATTGCGATCCTGACAGGGTAGTAGATGAGTCAAGTGTACGGCCTGTTAGTCTGCTGCAAGAGCAGGGTAGAGTAAGTATGCCTGAGGTTATAGAAGTGGGAGGCTGACTACTCTCCTAACGGCAGAGCCGTTGCGCTGCTTGCTTGAGGAGCATGCGTCATACGCGCAGGTTCTTCGCGAGCCTAATTAATTGCTCCCTGGCGAACACATGGGCTCTTGGCAAGGCTCACTGCGCCCTGGCGCACCCTTGAGCTAGAGAGCAGCTTGACGGTACCCCGTCACGCCAGCTGACTGGAAACGACTTTTCCAACAAAGCTCATCTTCTTAGTACTTACCTTCGACTCTAATGAAGTACCTGCCACAGAAAAAGGTGTACCCTACTCTAACACCGTCTAACCTTATGTGAACGAGAGGGCTGTTGGGTGAAGTGCATGATGCCTCGAAGCAGTTCCGTTGCCTCCAAGCTGGGCCCAAAGCTTCCTAGGTAATCTTAGTAGCTTCGTTATGCGATTATTTTGAGAGAAAAGGAAGAAGTAAGTACAGGTCTCCAGAGAAGGAAGTCGAAGAAAACGACAACTGCTAGCAATCGGATACCACCACAACCAGTTATGCCTCTCTTCTTACCAGGCCTTAGCAGGTCCTTGTTGGCGTAGCGGATGCAAGAAAGCGCACCATTTAGTGTAACTAAGTGCAGTTTGCGCTAGTCCTATATGTAGAAGAGAAGCGTCAGGGTATTAGTGCTATCTCTGATGCAAGATAAGCGTCCTGTACACCTACTACTAAGGAGGTACATGCACTTTGGCTAAGGAGCAGCGTAGCAGCAGCGACAGGTTCCCGGAGGTTGAGGAACGCTACTCAGACTACGAGGTTTACGACACGAACTACCAGAAGATCGGCAAGGTAGACGATCTGTTCGTAGACGAGAACGACCAACCAGAGTATATAGGCGTAAAGATGGGCTTCTTGGGTACCACCTCTACCCTCATCCCTATAGAACTTGTACGCGTCAACGACAAGCGAAAGCTCTTGGAGGTTGCGGCGGATAAGGACACTGTCAAGGAGGGCCCAACCTTCGGAGACGACCGGGAGATAACCGCAGAGTTCGAGAGGCGGGTCCGCAGCTACTATCAGGTACAGAC
>DASQMR010000305.1:0-6288 GCA_035645375.1 Rubrobacteraceae bacterium | reverse complement strand
GTCCACACCATCGTCGCACGTGGCACCAGGTACCAAGATCTGATTTTTCTGGGGCTCGGCCACGGCCGTTCCGATCCCGCTAGCGAGAAGCAGCGTGGCGAACGCAACCATAGTTAACATGAGGGTTCCTTGTTTCATCCTTATCCTCCTGCTATGTTGTGCTAACAGCACTGTTATGTTACGACAAAAGTAAGACGAATCCCTAGCTCCAATGGAATAGGTTCTTTCGACTACCAAGAGCCGTATGAGGTCTGAGAGTCGGCATTCACCTCTTATAAGCACAAGTAACTGAAGCGGTATTCGAACGGATTAACGAAGACCTTGCTTACAACCCGGTGCTAATACCTCAAGGCGAGGAGATTCAGCTTGCCTTCAGTAGCGGTGTCTATTGCGGCATCGGAGGGAGCAAAGAGACGCTCCAAGACATCGTCGCTCGAGCAGATCAGGCCCTGTACCGAGCCAAAGAAGAGGGAAGAGAATATTCTTCTTCAGGTAAATGCTACTTCTCTTGGCCAGGATATCGCAGGCTAACCTCAATTCACTAGGTTCCCGCTAAGAGGACTTCTCGGAAACCCAACGAGCGGGGGTCACTGTACCCTGGGCTGTGCTCCAGTCCCTAGCTGGCTGGAAGGTTCGCGCGTAATCGTCCACGCTATCCATCCTCCGGCTACTACTATCAGCGCGCTCCCGAGCGTTTGGGCCTCCCCGATCGCCACCCCTGCACCGATCAATAACCCCGAAGGGGCGTAGAGCGCACCGGCCCACTTGGGCAGCTTCCCCGAGCGCCAGATGGCCACGCCTAAGAGGATGGCACCCACCAAGTAGAGTAGCAGTCCCGGCCCGGCGAGAATGAAAAGCGCCGCAGAGCTGAAGATGGCCTCGTTTACTTCCATGGCGCCTGGTTGACCCGCTAGGTACAACTGCCCGATAACCGGAGAGACAATGGTCGAGAAGCCGAAGACCGTCAGGATCAAGCAGTTGCCCGCAACGCTCAAGACCATCGCTAAGAGCGCCAAGCGCCCTACGTGGCTGTTTGCGAGGTAGGCAGCTAGGGCTATGACGCCAAAGATCGCAAGTATGGTACCGAGTATGCTGCCCAGCAGGTGATGGGCTAGATAGCTGGTTGTGCTGAGGAACCTAGCGTAGGCGTCAACTTCGTTTTGACGGTCGGGCTCGTGGGTGAAGGTGGCCCAGAAGGTCAGCAGTCCGTAGACGGGCAGGGCCCACACGCCTGTGCGAATCCAACCACCAATGTTCGCTGCCGGCATAAAGGAACCTCCCCACAACGAGTTAAACCTTTACCAAGGCATGATGCCACCTGTTAAGCCCCAGCGCACGTTACGCAGGGTATTCACCAGATTGCCGCAAAGACGTTTTCTCGGGAACCTGAGCTTCCGGTGAACTTAATTCTCGGAAACCGCAGCTGAGAGGTCTTATCGGACTCTCGGTTGCTATGTTTGCCGATTCTCGGAAGCCGCATAGCCCCGTGCGAAGTGAGACCCAGCCCTCGCCGGCAGATGGCTACGGGGAGCAGGACGGACCTAAAGCGCCAGAAACAGAACCGCTTATCCCCCCGGCGGCGGAGGACTCCCAATGTGGTTCCTAGCGGCGCTGTCCAGGATCATCTCCATAGTCGCCGGGTCCGGAGGCTCCATGGGAGGGGTAGGAGGAGTCTTCGTCGTAGTCGGCTCGCCTATCTCCTCGAAAAACCTCTCGACGTCGCCTGCCGGTGAGAAGGTCATGATGAGCTTGCCAATCCCGGTGCCCACGTTACGCCAAGTGTGGACGGTGCCCTTCGGTACATGCACGAACGCTCCTACGGTGCCCGGTATCTCGCGGTCCCCAACAACGAAGACGAACTCTCCTTGCGCGACGTAGAAGCTCTCGTCCTGCCTGAGATGGAGGTGGGGAGGCGGCCCCTCGTACGGTCCTTGCGTGGCGTCTTCCACTATCGAGTAGGGGTCGCCTTCTTCGCCCCGCCATTTGAAGGTTATGAGATCGGCGGCGGGCACTATCAAGGAGTGTCCCTCACCCGGCGGGACGTAGGTGGCCCCTTCTTCCCTCATCTCCATCCCCGTCTCCTTCCTCTCGCCCACAACCCGGCGGGCTCACCTTGCATACCTAAGCCTCTACCTATTTTCTTACCTTCAACTTTTATTAATGCCTGTACATAACGAACGTGTCAATGCTTTTGCGCCTAATGTAGGGGACTACCCCGCTGTCTCTAAGCTGCTAACTCCTATTCACCGGATTGCCGCTAAGAAGTCTTCTCGGAACTCTAGCTTCCGGTGTGCGAATTCTCGGAAATTCGAGGCTCCATCAGCAAAGACAGGCAACCCACCGTAGCAGCTTGCTTAAGGGATGAGCACGTGCCAGACTGCCAGCAGGGAGCTTTGCGGGCGAGCAGAGCGGGCAAGCTATGCTGGGAGATGCCCAGCACGCGCGAGTAAACTAGTTGGAGGTGATGGTGGGCACGTTCTTCGAGGACGGCGACTTCGAGTACATGATGCTCAGTGTGCTAGGGTCCACCTACTATAGGTGTGCCGATATCGGCGAGTGCCTCTCGGCTGCTGCCTCGATCGATGATAGCGACTATGAGGGCTGGTATCGCGCTTGGCTGGCGACCGCTGACCGGGTGCGAGGGTTCGCGGAACAAAGCGCGGCCAAGGGGCACCAGGCGAGCGCCAGGGATGCGTTCCTCAGGGCTTCGTTGGCCTATTATAAGAATGCGGCCTTCTTTCTCGACGGAACCTCCGATCCCTCGCGAATCTTACCTACTTTCAAAGCGCACCGGGAGTGCTTTAACGAGGCGACTTCGCGCTTCGATCCCCCGGTCGAGAAGGTTGAGATACCCTACGAAGAGACCACGCTCTCAGGCTACCTGTTCAAAGTGGACGACTCCGATCGCTCCCGCCCGCTACTGCTCCTCAACAACGGCAGCGACTCCGACGCCGCCGATATGTACCTGATGGGCGCTGCGGCGGCCTTGGAGCGCGGCTATAACGCCCTTGCCTACGACGGACCAGGCCAGGGGGCAGCGTTGTTCCTGCAGGGGCTCCACTTCAGGCCCGATTGGGAGAAGGTAGTAACCCCGGTGGTGGACTTCGCTCTAGGCCGTCCCGAGGTCGACCCCGAGAGGATCGCGATTATGGGGGTAAGTCAGGCCGGGTACTGGGTGCCCCGGGCAGTAGCCTTCGAGCATCGCATCGCCGCGGCGATCGCCGACCCAGGGGTCTACGACGTCTCTACCTCCTGGATCACCCACCTCCCGCAGGACATCCAGGAGCTCCTCGAAAAGGGTCAAAAGGAGGAGTTCGATAGGCAAATAGAGGAGGGCATGCGATCTTCCAAGTCCCTGAACTACACGCTGAGGTTCCGCATGAGGCCTTTCGGCACTGACTCGCCCTACGAGGCATACAAGATGGCCGAGCAGTACAGGCTGGAGGGGGTGGTCGACAAGATCCGCTGCCCAATGCTCGTTACCGACCCCGAGAACGAGCAGTTCTGGCCCGGCCAGTCGCGCCAGCTGTACGAGGCCCTGACCTGTCCGAAGGAGCTCGTCCGCTTCACGGCGGCCGAGGGTGCCGATTCTCATTGCGAGCCCAAGGCCCACGGCTTGCGTGACCAGAGGATATTCGACTGGCTCGACGAAACCATGGGGGTAGGAGCGTCCTGAAGGCGGTGTTTGCTGGGGCTAGGCCTCAGATTCGTAGCCGCATTGAATGAACAACACCTTCGCATCCTGAGGTCGCTTCAGCCAACGCTTGATCGTTACTAGCGACACGTCGAGGACTTCGACGACCTCCTTGCGAGGCATGCCGCCGTCGACGGCAAAGAGCACCTTAAGCCTCAAGTCCTTTGAGTACGTGCGCATGTCGGTGTCTTGCAGGGACCCACTTCTTTAGCAACCCGCTGTAGTGCCTCCGCCCGAGGCCGCCACTGACTACTTCAAGAATTCCGTTGATCACCTTATCCGGGCTGCCGCTCGGGGTTCGCGCTCACCTGCATACCGGTGATAAATCAGCAAGGCGATGAGAATGAGTGGTATTCCAATTGCTTGGAAGAAGAGTGCCGCGCCCGCGTTGTTTGGCGCATAGTCATGAGCGACGATGATTTGGTATATATGCCCCACGGCGTCACCTAGCAGCCAGACAGACGCTCCGATGACGGTTGCGGTCCAGAACTGGCCCCTAGACCAGTAGCAGAGGATCCCTAAAGTACCGAAGGCCAGGTTTGCGATCGCTACTTCGGTCTGGAAGGGGTTGCCAGCAGGCCACCCAATAGATGCGGCGGTCCGGTCGGCGAAAACGGTATGGCCGATAAATCCAAAGATGAGTCCTATACCGACGTCAATAACGAGGAGCCATAATAGAAAGATCTGTACTATGCGCACCCCAGTTCGGGGTTCCTTATCACGGTAGAGGTGCGCCGCTGCGGCAATAAGGCTAACGATGAAGAAAAAAAGAACAGCATTCCGACTCCTTTGTCCTTCTCATATATAACCGGTTGCGCCACTGACCCCGTTCGCCCTAGGCGCCCATCCATCTACACTACGGAGTTCTTAGCCTCTACCTGCTTTGTTTCCTCCAATTTTATTAATGACTGAACATAACGAATGTGTCAAGGCTCTGCGTCCACGGAGAGTAGGTTCATAGCCTTTCCTTTTCACCGTATTGCCGACAAGAGGTCTTCTCGGAAATCCAGCAAGAAGCCGGGGCATATATAACCCCGGCTAGAAACAGGAGGTAGCTAGGCGACAGAGCAAAGTCTACATCGTCCGGACAGCTGCCCCCTGTGAGGCGGTACAAGCCCGCCAGTATAGATTCACGAAGGGGAGTAGGGCCGTAGATCAACCCGGGCTGTCCCCTACTAATCTAGGAGGCTGCTCCGCGGCCCTTATTCACCCAATTGCCGCTAAGACGTTTTCTCGGTAGCTCGGTGAATATAGGTAGCCTGCCCTCTAGCTCTCTCTGACCCTACGCAGCTAGGAGTATGCCGACCGGTGATGCGTAGCGAACAGGCTTATTGGGGAGAGTGCGAAAAAGGAGGCTTGAACATAGTCCATTGGGAGGTTCGGATGACCGGGGCCACAAACGACACACCCCAGGAGGTGCCGCGAATCTCGCTCACCTTCGACGACGGCCCGCATCCCATTTGGACGCCACGCGTGCTGAGGGCGCTAGAGAGAGCCCAAACCCGGGCCACATTCTTCGTTGTAGCTCCGTTGGCCCGGCGATTCCCGTATGTGATCTCCGACATTCTCCGGTACGGGCACGGGGTTGAGTTCCACTGCACACAGCACGTGCAGCACACGGAGCAGTCTCGCAAGGAGGTCCAGGCCGACGTCCGGGACGGTCTGCGAGAGCTCCGTCGCCAGGGGGTACACCCCCGATTCTGGCGTCCACCATGGGGCGTGCTCGCCCCCTTTACGGCGGAGATCGCCTACGCGTTTGAGCTCCAGCTTGCCCTATGGACGGAGGACACCCGTGACTATCGGGGGGACACGGCCTCCGAGATGCTCGACCATGTGGGACCCGAGCTTCGTCCGGGCTCTATTGTGCTGATGCACGATGGAGTTGGACCCGGCACCCTCCGATCCGGCTGCAGCGAGACCGTCAACCTGGTAGGGCCCCTCGTGGAACACATCCGCTTCCTCGGGTACGAGCCCGGACCCTTGGATACAATCTACACAGCAGGAACGTTCCCCACGGATGTGGCTTCAGCGGAGCAGGAAGGGCCGACTGAAACGTGAGAGGGACCATACACACCGCCGACCCGAGCACGATGCCCGGCGCGACAGACGTATCGGCGAGTTATGACTAGCGTTGTGATCCGACAAATTAGCGAGGATAGTCTACAGGCACATGGATCCGCATGAGGTCGTAATCGAAGTCATCGGCGATATAGAGGATGCTAAGGTAAGGTTGAGCCTGGCAGAGGCTAAGATGGTTAGATCCGGCCTTACAGACAGGCCCGGCCACGAGGAGATCGCGCGATTCATCGGCTCGGCCTTGCGCTACGCCAGCGTCGCCACCGACGCGGCCGTCCAAAGGCGAAGGTTGGAGGAACGGTAGGCACAGAGCCGGGAGAAAGCCCCATCCCCCTGTAAGCTTTAGCGCCTAACCCAGAAGCGGCACGTTAGGCACTTCGTGATGAGAACTATGCAGTGCGTGGCTCGTGGACTAGAATCCTGACGTCGGCTAGAACGAAGGAGAGGTTTGAAGCTGCGGGGTTACCGGGAGGAGGACCGGGGAGTTGTGGCGCGGGTGGCAGCCGCGGCTTTAGGCG
>DASQMR010000304.1:0-3538 GCA_035645375.1 Rubrobacteraceae bacterium | reverse complement strand
TGTCTGTAGAAATACCGATGATGGCCGTTAGAGTCCCAGCCTCATCAAACACAGGGGTGTCGGTGACCATCGCGGGGAAGGTAGTTCCGTCCTTGCGGCGCACCTCCATCTCCCCCGACCAGCTCCTCCCTGCTGCAAGCTTGGCCATTATCTCCTCGGCTCGATGTATCAGCTCCTCAGAAGGCGTAACCTCCATGACCGAGCGGCCCATCACCTCCGTAGCAGACCAGCCATAGAGTACTTCTGCAGCCCTGTTCCAGTAGATGATCTTCCCCTGAGGATCGGTAGCGATGACGGCTTGACCAACCACATCAAGAAGTCGTGCTTGGAAGCGGATCTCCTCCTCGGCCTGCTTGCGCTCGATCATCTCGAGATCGCCTCCTCTATTTGCATCAGGGTCCCGCCTTCGGTATCAGAAACATATGCAAGGCATAGCAGCATTGGACACTAACCCATCGATAGCAGATATGACGCCGGACACAAGATCGTACTTTGTACCAGCTTGAGCCACTTGTGCGAAAGCTCCTTCTTAAAGTGCATGGCCCCCCTTCTGGATCTACTACGCCTTCAATAATATCAACACCCCACCGCATAACTAACCCCGCCCAGTTTCAGCGAAGTACTCATAGTACTTACTAACTAGATAAAGATGGCTCCTACGCCTCACGAAAATCAGCCAGCTTTGAGTGATCATATCTCTGGGTGGGCATGGAGCTTCAGATGCTATGCAGGAGGCCCAGATACCCACTGGGGAAAGGGGTTGCCAATGGCGGTTTCGACAAGACCGTCATTGGCGGTTCACTACGGAAAGGGAGAGCTGATGATCACTATAGTCGAGCGAACCCAGGGGCATTACGATGTCCAGGAGGTGGAGTTCGGCAGGGTCTATAGATGGTGCCCGGAGTGCGTCGTCGTGGATTGCGACTGCGGCGAGAGACTGACCCTGACCGCCTCCTCAACTGCCGTCTGTTGCCGGTGCGGAGCAGACCATACGACCACCTTTCGAGCAGAGTTGGCCGCCCAGCGGTTAGGAGACGAGGTTCTCCACCCCTGGCGCTACGCTGAGGATCGCAAAGGCGCCAGCTTACCATGCTGAGTCAGCAGATGGCAGAAACTAAGGAAGAATACAGCGCCCCCCATACAGCACTTGAGAGGGCAGGGCGGCGAGCACTTTATCCGGTACTTTTGCAGTACGCGATAGCGCAGTACGAGAACAAGGGCCTGAGACTGCTCAGCGCTCCTGTAAGGTTCAGAGAAGAGGGGCTAATAGTATTCTCTTCTTGGGATAAGGCTCAGAGTTTCTTGCTTTCTGGCGCTTACCAGGGAGAGTGGCACGTAAGGGAATGCTCCGCAGGCGAACTGGTGTCGCTGCTGCTCGGACTTCACAAGGACTCTGACTGGGTACTCCTCAACCCTCTTCCAGCACCTCTCGTCCCGGGAGAAACCTCGACCAACCTCGCACGCCGGGAAACCTTTGTGAACTACCTCTTGGGTAACGAAAACAAAAGTGAAATCTGGGAGATCTCGGAGGTCTGCCTAGCATCCTCGGTCCGAGGTAGAGCGTCTATCCCTGAGAGGAGGAAGCCCTGGAAGCTTCGCAAGTCTCACCCAACCTTTACGGCTTGACGAGAGTGGACGGCAAGGAAGATATGATAGAGAGAGCCTCTACGAGCGAGCCTCTCAGCGCCGGTCCTCCAAGCGTCCAACACAGCACCGAAAGGCTGAACACCCAGGAAGATTGGCTGCCTCTGGCGGCTACCGACCCCGCCTCCTGGCTCAAAGAAACGAATGTTAGTGAGGAACGCATCGCCAGAAAGATGCCCTACGAGTAGAGAGTGGTGAAGACGCGCGTTCTAGTAGCCTTCGAGAATGAATACCGCATCTTCCAAGATGCGGTAGCTGACGCTATCCGGATACTCCGTCCGCGTGTGGAGGTAGAAGCCGCCGAGCTAAGCGTACTTGCGAGCAAGGTGACAAGCTTCGACCCTCACCTGGTTATCTGCAGCCGGCCCAATACCTTTGAATACAACAAACCCGCCTGGATAGAATTGCCCCCAGACCCTAACCAGTTGGCGGAAATTTGCCTTGACAGGCAGCGCTTGCAGGTGGCGAATCCCGCCCTGAAGGAGTTGCTCCGAGTCGTTGATGAGACAGAGAGGCTGACCCGTATAAAACAATACTTGGGGAACTGTTAGAAGCAAAATGGACGCGAGAATTCTGGTAGCAGCGCGGTGGCAGCGCGCCTCGTTGGGCAACATTCTAGCCAATGCCAGCCCCCATGGCTCTCGCTGTTAGGTTCAGCGCGGTTTGAGAGATACTACACTTACCCCACTATGGTCGAGAAGCCTCTAGGCTCGGTTTGAAGGCTTTTTCTTACAGGGAGTATTGGGCGTAGATAAGCCGGCTTCGAGTGAGCCGACGAGCGGACTCGAACCGCTGACCTGCTCATTACGAGTGAGCTGCTCTACCTGCTGAGCTACGTCGGCTTGATCTGACCAAGTATATCGTAGAGAAACTTAGTTTTACACGGTCTCCGGTTGACCCTGGTGTGGAGCAAAGGTAGTGTGTACCAATCGTTATTAGAAGGCGTGGGGCCTTCAGGAGAGGAGGAGTATGGAGAAAGTCGTGGGCTCTGCTCAGGATGCCTCGTTGGGGCGGGAGGCGGTGATCCAAGCGCTCGATAACTGCTACGACCCATGCTGTCAGGAGCGCAAGATAAGCGTTGTGGACATGGGCTTGATCGAGTCTATAAGCATCCAAGACCAGAGTGTGAAGATAGAGATGGTGCTCACTACCGGCTGGTGCCCGTTCGCCTCGCGCCTCCTGGAGATGGTCGAGGAGGAGGTCGGCAGGTTGCCTGGGGTGGAGAGCGTGAAGGTCGAGGTGATCTGGGACCCGACGTGGACGCCGGAGAGGATGAGTGCGGGGGCGCGGGAGAAGTTGAGGCTGCCGTTGGAGAAGTTGGCGCCCTTACGCGAGGCGCGGCTGAGAGGAGAGAGTGCATGATCAAGGACGACGTGCTGGTTTTCGACTGCGTGGCGCATCCGTTTAACTTCGACCCGTCCAACGCCCTCGGGAACGCGGGCGAGCTGTTCCGCCAACACCTCTACGCCTTTCACAACGTTCTCACCCCCGAGAGCGAGCCGAAGCTCTCGGCGGACGAGTTCCTCAAGGAGTGGAGCACCGCGGAGATAGCGCGCATGGTATTCGAGGAGTCCGACACGGACATGCTCGTCGCCATGCCGCTACCGCTCACGGACCTCTTCAAGGATGGGCTCTCGCCCTGGGAGAGGTGCGTGGAACTCGCGCAGGAGAACCCGGACCGGACGGTCTTCTGGGGGACGGTCAACCCCCTGGAGGGCAAGAAGGCGCTCGACCTGATGGAGGTACAGGTCAAGGAGTACGGGGCCAAGGCCTTCAAGTTCTACAACGTCCGCTACGATTACGGCGAGCCATTCCCTTGGCGCATGGACGACCCGAAGATCGCGTTCCCGGTCTACGAGAAGGCGCAGGAGCTCGGGATAAACCTGATCGGCGT
>DASQMR010000303.1:0-48090 GCA_035645375.1 Rubrobacteraceae bacterium | reverse complement strand
CTGGTACGCCACCTTCGATACGCCTCCGCTCAAGCTCTCACCTCTATAATCCCAGACCGACGATATACCCTACCGGGCGATCGGATAAGCCCTTCTTGAAAAGCAACAGTAGTAGAGACCGGTGGGCCACCCGGGGTCAATCGGGACGACCCTCTGCTCTACCGGGCATCCGAGCTCTCACGCACCGAGCGCATCATGTCCTCCGTGGACCGGCCCTCGACGTCTCGCCGCTCGTCCATCTTGACCACTGTATACGTCCGCCCAACTCCAAGCTTTAGAACGGCTGCCTGAGCGCGGCCGATGGCGGCGTAGGCCTCCTCGGGGGTCTCCGCCTCGATCGCCGTCCCCATAGGCCCCAGAGTACACCTTAGGCCGGACGCCTCAAGCTCCTTGACGGCGGCCGCCACGTACTCGCTAACACTCGGCTCCCCCGTCCCAAGCGGGAAGATGCTGACCTCGGCTATGACCACGTCGTCACCCTTTCTCTACATACTCGCTCCACAGCGTGGCCTACGCCTCACCGTGCAGAGTCACAACATACATGCTGGTCCTGCCCGGGAAAGCTTCAGACAATGAAACGGAAACAGAAAATCGCTAGCGCCCTACCGCCGGCGATCACTCGTGGCGGAGAGGGGGGGATTCGAACCCCCGATGCCGGGGTTACCGGCATAACGGTTTTCGAGACCGCCGCATTCAACCGCTCTGCCACCTCTCCGCGAGAGAGTTTACCGCTTCACCCCCCACCCCTTCAACTCACATCACCTGCTGGCTGCCGACTCTAAACTCTTCCCCTCTCACCTTCAACCGCTGTCCAGCCCCCTCAGTTATAGAGACCCGTAAGCACCATATCTCAACTTGCAGTTAAGGTTAAATCTATTTCTGATAGAGCTGCGGACAGGATAGCCGTGGATTTAGTGCGCATAAATACTCCGATTTGCAGGTATTTCTGATGATTGAGTAGCCAAATTCAATCGGATCAAAAAGAAAGGGGGCGGGCCGAAAGACCTGCCCCTTTGTAAAGCTTTACTATAGAGTTAGCTACACTTTGAGTAACCGCAGGAGTGGCATACTACGCAGCCTTCCTGCTTGGTAAGACCGCCGGAGCAGTCGGGGCAGGCCCCTATTATGGGGAGACTCTTCGCTTCGGCGGCGGGTGTATCCTCGTCTACGAGGTAGTGATCGGCCATGGAACGGGCGACGCCGTCAGGGACGGAGAGGACAGCGTGGGGGCCGACTCCCGCCGGGTGGCCATCCTGGATACCGCGTAGCTGGTGGATTATCTCTGCGGGCTGGGCACCGTGGGTCATGGCTAAAGAGATCATTCGTCCCAGGGCGTCAGAGAAGGCCGCAGCCGTACCGCCGGGCTTGCCAAGGATAATGAAGCACTCGCGCGGGCCGAACTCATCATCGTTCATCGTCACGTACATCGGACCGTGGCCGGTCTGCATCTTCTTCGTCACCCCGGTGAGGGTGCGCGGACGTCCGTTACGCGCCTCGGCTAGAGAGACGTGCTTGACCGTCTCGGGCGGCGCCTCCGGTAGGGTCGGCGGGGCCAGCGTCGGGCTCTGCCCAGTCTTGCCCGTAGAGAGTACCTGGGCGTCGCGCGAGCCGTCGCGGTAGACCGCCATTGCCTTGCACCCAAGAGAGTAGGCGAACCGGTAGGCGTCCTCGACGTCTTTGGTGGTCGCCTCGTTGGGGAGGTTGATGGTCTTGGAGATCCCCATTGAGGTGTGGTTCTGGAACGCCGCCTGCATGCGAACGTGCCACTCGGCGGTGATGTCGTGCGAGGTTACCCACACGCTCCTCACGTCCTCTGGGACCTCGGGAATGTCGCGCACGCTCCCATGCTCGGCGACCTTCTTCATGAGCGCCTCGGAGTAGAAGCCGCGCTCCTTGGCGAGCTTGACGAACTCCGGGTTCACGTCGGGTAGCTCCATATCCGCCTGTCGGCGCATGAAGGCGACGGCGAAGAGAGGCTCAATGCCGCCCGAGCAGCCAGCGATGATCGAGATGGTCCCCGTTGGGGCTATGGTCGTGACGGTCGCGTTGCGTACGCGGTCGCCTCGGGCCTCGTGACGCGAGCCCTCGAAGTGGGGCATCACGCCGCGCTCCTCGGCCAGAGACCGGCTCGCCTCCCACGCCTCGTCGTCGACGAACTTCATTACCTTCTCGGCAAAGTCGAGGCCCTCTTCGGAGTCGTAGGTGAGGCCAAGCTGTATGAGGAGGTCGGCAAAGCCCATGACGCCGAGACCGATGCGGCGGTTACCGCGGCTCATCTCGTCGATCTCGGGGAGGGGATAGTGGTTCATCTCGATCACGTTGTCGAGGAACCTTATAGCCGTGTGGACCGTCTCGCGCAGCTCGTCCCAATCGACCTCGCCATCGACAAAGAAGCGCTCCAGGTTGATCGAGCCGAGGTTGCACGAGTCGTGCGGCGGCAGGTGCGCCTCCGAGCACGGGTTGGTCGACTCTATCGGGAACTGCGGCGTCGGGTTGTCCGCGTTGATCCGGTCTATAAACACCACTCCCGGCTCGCCGTTCAGCCACGCGCCCTTCACGATCTTCTCGAAGAGATCCCGCGCCCGTACGGACCGTGCTACCTCGCCGTCACGCGGGTTGGTCAGGTCGAAGTCCGTATCGTTCTCGACGGCCTGCATGAAGGCGTCGGTGACGGCTACGGAGATGTTGAAGTTGTTTACCGCCGTGTTGTCGTTCTTGCAGGTAATGAACTCCTCGATGTCCGGGTGGTCCACGCGCAGGATGCCCATGTTCGCCCCGCGCCGGGTGCCGCCCTGCTTTATGTGCTCGGTCGAAGAGTCGAAGACGCTCATAAAGGAGACCGGCCCCGAGGAGACCCCCATCGTGCTCTTTACTATGTCCCCCTTGGGCCGCAAGCGCGAGAAGCCGAAGCCCGTCCCGCCGCCGCTCTTGTGGATTATCGCCTGGTGTTTGAGGGTATCGTAGATGCCGTCTATGGAGTCCTCGACAGGCAGCACGAAGCACGCCGAGAGCTGCTGCAGTTCGCGCCCAGCGTTCATCAGGGTCGGCGAGTTGGGCATAAACCTGCGGCTCGTCATGAGCTTGAGGAACCTCTCCCGGGAGTCCTCGTAGAGTCTCTGGGCCTCCTCGCCCTCCTTGAAGCGGAACTCGCCGTCGGCGATGTTCGACGCCACGCGGCGGAACATGTCGATAGGCTCCTCGGTAGCCTCTCCACGCTCGTCTTTCTTGAGATAGCGTTTCTTGAGGACCGCGACCGCGTTCTCAGATAGTTCCAACGCCTCGCCCGTCGTGTACCTGTCTCGACCGATCTCCATACCCTAAGTATTCCTCCCTTAGTTACCCATTAACTAATTCTACCGGCGCTGTGCCGGATACCAACCAAATGTTTTCGCGCCGCCGGTCTCCCCCACCGGCGCGCGTACTCCTTATGGAGAAGACTCGGGGTTACCTGCCCGAGGAGCCAGCGAGCCTGACGAGCTCGCTACGGAACTGGTCCACGTCCGTGTACTGTCTATACACTGAGGCGAACCTGAGATACGAAACCATATCCAGTCGACGTAGGCGCACCAGCGACATATCTCCCAGCCGCCGCGAGGTCACCTCGTGCCTCCGGCGGTCGCGAAGCTCAGCCTCGATCTCATCTACGACAAACTCGATCTCTTCCTCGGGCACCCGCCGCTTCGCGCACGCCTTTGATAACCCTGCGTGCAGCTTAGCTCTATCAAACGGCTCGCGCGAGCCGTCCCGCTTCAAGACCATCAGCCTCAGAGGCTCACGACGCTCGTAAGTGGTAAACCGCTTCTCGCACGAAAGGCACTCTCGACGACGCCGGATCGCGTCCTTCCCCTCCGAAAGGCGACTGTCGATCACCTTCGTATCCTCGAAATCACAATATGGACACTGCACCTCGTAACCCCCGTTGCCTCAACACCACATCTGGTACCGAGGCAAGTTAGCACACCACATTTTCCAACCGCAACACCAGCTACATAACCGTTAACATTAGGTTAATATGAACCTAATACCTCGAATAGCCCATTGCAATGCGGTGTTTGCCCCGCGAGACCTCTTCACGAAATTTTTCAGAAATTTTTTCACGCAAACGGTTTTTTGACGAATAAGCAGCAAATCGCGTACCTTTATTCTCAGGTCGAGTTTACTACCTCTACCGATAGTTCATCCTAGCAATGGTATATCTACAAGCATAAAGGTGAAGTATACGGTTATTCCTAATGCGTATTCGTTAATGCTCCGATACGAATCGGCATGGATCGCTACCTGCTGCGTCTTTGGCGAAAGAAGTCGCGGAGGAGTGTAGCAGACTCATTCTGGAGGATACCGGCGGTGCACGGGTAAGTATGATTGAGGCGAGGATCAGCAGGGAGATCGTAGAGGGTGCCGGCAGCGCCTGCTTTAGGATCGGCGGCGGCGTAGACGAGGCGGCCTATGCGGGCGGCTTGGAGGGCGCCGGCGCACATAGGGCAGGGTTCGAGGGTGACGTATAGCGTGCAACCGGTGAGACGCCAGCCTCCCAGCTCATGGGCGGCGCGGCGGATGGCGAGGAGCTCAGCGTGGGCGGTAGGATCCCCCGTGGTCTCGCGCTCGTTGTGAGCCGAGGCGATCACCTCCTCTCCGCGGGCAATTACTGCGCCGACGGGGACTTCTCCTTTTTCGGCGGCTCGCTCAGCCTCCTCAAGGGCAAAGCGCATCAGGTCCAGGTCTCTTACCCTCTGCTTGGAGGATCCAGAGTTATCGGCAGCAGGGCCGCCGGACTGGTCGTGGAATTCAAGTTTTTCGAACACGAGCCGATAATAACAGTGTAGTGTACAGAATGGAGGCGAGCAGTGCGTCTGGTTTAGACGGAGGCAAAAGGCCGACACGTTCCTAGTTGGAAAGGCTGTGCAGAGTAGTAGGATAGGATCGAGAGCATGGAGGAAGTTCAGGCGATCTACGAACGCCTGCGCGGGTCCGGCCACGTACTCCTGACAGACATTTCGAGAGTAGGGAAGACGACGCTGGCAAAGGCTATATCTTCCTCGATCTCGGCGAACTTCTCGCGCACTCAGTTTACGCCCGACATCCTGCCATCGGACATTACCGGGACGAGCATCTACGACCCGCGCGAGGCGAACTTCAACTGGCTACCGGGTCCGGTCTTCGCGCCGGTCTTGCTGGCGGACGAGATCAACAGGGCTACACCCCGGACGCAGAGTCCGCTTTTGGAGGCCATGGCGGAGGGACAGGTAACCGTGGAGAAAGAGACCAGGATACTGCCCGAGCCGTTCTTCGTCGTGGCGACCCAGAACCCGCATCGATTCTACGGCACCTACCCCCTCCCCGAGGGCCAGCTCGACCGCTTTATGGTCGCGACAACGATAGGCTACTCAGACCGCCAGGCGGAGCTAGGGGAACCAGAGGTGGCGCGGCTCGGGGAGATCTACCTGTACGCCCGCTTCCGCAACGTCGTCCCTGCCGCGTTGGTTGAGGAGTTCGGCTACCTGGAGCCCGAGGTCCTCGCCGCGATCGAGAGGTTGAAGGAGGTAAGCAAGGTCCGGGGCTGAGGGATCTGCGGCTTCCTCACTCTCGCTCCGGCAGCAACTCTCTCTCGATGCGTTCCCCGATCTCGTCACGTACCTTCCTGAACACCTCCAGGCGATCCTCCTCCGTGCCGGTAGCCTGTGCAGGGTCCTCGAAAGACCAGTGCAGACGGTTCTTCGCCCCAGGGAAGACCGGGCAGGCCTCGTTGGCAGCGTCGCAGACGGTGACGACGTACTCAAAAGGCTCTCCTAGGTAGCGCTCGAGCGTCTTCGACTCCTGCACCGAGACGTCAACCCCTATCTCGCCCATCGCCTGTGCCGCCAGCAGACGGACGTGAGTAGCCTCCGTCCCCGCGCTGTATGCCTCGAACCGGTCTTCGGCAAGATATCGCAAGAGCCCTTCGGCCATCTGAGAGCGGGCCGAGTTGTGGGTGCACAAGAAGAGTACCTTCGGCCTTACCTCAGCCTCGCCCGTCTTCTGGACGCTCATGGTCTCCTGAGCCCGGACGTTACGCGGCCGAGCGTCCGCTCGAACTCTTCGAGGGTACGCCGGTCGAAGAGGACGAAGCGCACCAGCTCCAGGCTGTGTTGTTCAGTCTTCAAGAACTCCACGACGGTTTTCAGAGCGATGCTTGCAGCTTCGCGCAAGGGATAACCATAAGCTCCAGTCGAGAGCGAGGGGAAAGCGACGCTCTTTAGACCCTTCTCGACGCCGAGGCGCAGGCTGTTGCGGTAGGCGTTCGCGAGCAGGCTATCCTCACCGGAGACACCGTTGTTGTAGACCGGGCCGACGGCGTGTATCACGTAACGGGCCATGAGATTACCGCCCGAGGTCATGCGCGACTCGCCCGTCGGGCAGCCGCCGATCTCACGACACTCCTCCATGATCCGAGGGCCTCCGGCCCGATGGATCGCGCCGTCCACCCCTCCCCCGCCTGACAGTCCACTGTTGGCCGCGTTGACGACCGCATCGGTATCCTGCTTGGTGATGTCGCCCTGCACAAGCTCTAGGCTCGTGCCGCCGACGGTAGTGGTCTGCATCTCTCTGGTCTGCCGCCGCCGGCTACTTCGCCGCTGGCTGGGCCTCGACGCCGCCGTTCACCCCGGCCCACTGGCGCGCCGGTAGGCCCCAGAGGGCGATAAAGCCGGCGGCGGCGGCCTCGTCGAAGGTGCTGTTCGGATCGTAAGTGGCGAGCTCCTTGCTGTACAGTGCTTGCGGAGCCGTACGCCCGACGACCGTGCTCGTCCCCTTGTACAGCTTCAGGCGAACGGTACCCGTGACGGTCCTCTGGGTCTCGGCGACGAAGGCGTCGAGGGCGCGCTTGAGGGGCGTGAACCAGAGGCCGTCGTAGGTGAGCTCGGCGTAGCGCTGCTCAACGGTAGCCTTGAAGCGCAGGACGTCTTTGGTGAGGGTCATCGTCTCAAGCTCTTTGTGGGCCTGAACAATAGCGAGAGCGGCGGGGCACTCGTAAATCTCACGGCTCTTGATTCCCACGAGCCTATCCTCGATCATGTCTATACGTCCGACCCCGTGCGCTCCAGCTATGCGATCCAACTCAACTATAAGCTCTACGAGCGGCAACTCCTCGCCGTTTAGGCTGGCAGGTAACCCTTCGACGAAGCCCACAGTCACGTACTCTGGCTTGTCGGGGGCGTCCTCGGGGGCGGCGGTAAGGGCGAAGACGTCTTCTGTCGGCTCGTGGTCGGGGTCCTCTAGCGGGCCGGCCTCGATGGAGCGGCCGAAGAGGTTCTCGTCCACGCTGTAGGGGGACTTCTTGGTGACGGAGACGGGGATACCGTGCTCCTCGGCGTAGGCTATCTCCTCGGGGCGGCTCATGTTCCAGTCGCGCACCGGGGCGACCACGGTCAGGTCCGGGGCAATGGAGGCGGTCGTGACATCGAAGCGGACCTGGTCGTTGCCCTTCCCCGTCGACCCGTGAGCGATGTGCGTCGCCCCCACCTCGCGCGCCACTTCGACGAGCTTCTTCGCTATGAGCGGCCGCCCGAGCGCCGTGAACAGCGGATACTTCCCGCCGTAGAGCGCGTTCGCCTTGATCGCGGGCGCGACGTACTCCTTGACGAACTCGGCCCTCGCGTCCTTCACGAACGCGTCAACGGCCCCTATCTTCAGAGCCTTCGCCCTCACGTCCTCGGCGGGCTCTCCCTGCCCGAGATCCAAGTACAGCGCATACGGCTCCGCACCCTGCTGCTCGAACCACTTCAGGCACACCGAGGTATCCAGCCCCCCGGAGTACGCGAGCACTACTTTCTTTCCTTCTAGCATACTTCCTCCCGCGTTCTGTATATATGATCTCTACTCATCCCGCGCACACCGCCTGACAACATATCCGCGTCCGTTAGCGTCGACGCTGCCAGCTCCAACCGTTCTTCCTTCACCAGCAAGTAGTCGGTCTCGTAGGTCGCGATGGCGAGGATGTTAATCCCGACCTCTGCCAGCGGCTCCGCCACCGAAGCCAGAATCCCGGCCAACGAGAGGTCGAACAGCCCTTTAAGCTTCAACGCTCGCCAACCTCTCTCGTGTTTCACCCCGTCGGGAACCTCTCCCTCCGGGCAGACGACGGAGAGCTCGTCCAGCGTGCGGGTTCCGAGTAGAACCATGCCCTCGTAGCCCACGCAGGCATCTCGCCCTCTGCCTCCAACCGACACACCGCCAACCGCTCCCCGAGCACCGACAGGGCCAGGGAGCTCTCCCGGCCGCCTTCGACTCGCACCAGCCGCATACCCCTACTCCCCGCCGGGGTCGGCGAGATCCGCCTTCATCGTCCACGAGCCTTCGCCAGAGGAGAGCTTCAAGAAACCGCTTCGCTCGTACAACCGGATAGCAACGTGGTTGTCTTTACGCACGCTCAAGCCCAACGCGTCGAAGCCTTGCGACCTCGCCGTGTCCAGAAGCCCCCGCAGCAGCGCTCCGCCCATACCGGTCCCGCGCTGGTCGGGCGCGACGGCGATAACGACCTCGGGCGTCGAAGCGTCCACGAAGCCATAACCAGGGTCTTCGACCGGCATGAGGCGGTACCAGGCGGCGCCCCTCTTACTACCATCGTCGGGGTCCAGGGATATCACACCAGCGTCGCCCTTCCTACCCCAACCTCGAAGGTAGCGTGAGATGTGCGGATCGGACAGGGGACGGTAATGGGCGGCCTCGTAGAGCATCTCCCACATGAACTCCAAGTCCTCCGGCCCGCACGGCCGCACCGTATGATGCTTCCGGACGGTCATGAGCGAGCCTACTCGATGTTGCCGGCGGGCCGCGTCCTTGCCCGGCAAACGTCCGCGACGAGGCCGGCGACCTCCTCGGCCGCCTCCTGGTCCGGCGTCACCACGAAGACCGTGTCCTGCCCGGCGATAGTACCGAGGACCTTAAGCCCCTGGACCCTGTCAAGCACGTTAGCGACGGCGCCGGCGGTCCCGTCGCGGGTGTGGATGACGAGCGTGTGCTGCGCCGGGGTTATGTCCAACACGAAGCTCGGCAGCACCTCGATCCCGGCCGCACCCGGCTCGTGTGGCAGCGCCAGGTAGCGGCTGCCGACCTTGAGAACTCCAAGCTCGGCCAGGTCCCGGCTCACGGTAGCCTGGGCCACCTCGACCCCTATGCCCGAGAGCGCCGCGACGACGTCCCCCTGGGTCCCTAGAGGCTGCTCGGAGATGAGCCTCAGTATCAAATCTTGCCTATTTCCCTTGTCCACGTTAGAAAGCGTCTTCCCCATCCTTTGCCTCCTACTTCAGGTGCTCTAGGCCGGCGTCCTCCGGATAGCCGAGCGCCAGGTTCATGTTCTGGACCGCTGCCCCGGATGCGCCCTTGAGCAAGTTGTCGAGCGCCGCGAAGAGCACGAGCCTCCCGGCCCTCTTATCCACCACAGCGGACAATCTCGCCCGGTTGGTGTTGGCTACGTGAGAGATATGGGGCGGCTCCTCCCTCGCCTCCACGAACGCCCATCCCTCGTAATCCTCCCCGTACCAACCGAGCACGTCCCCGGTCTCTGGCAGCTGCTGACCCTCCTCGAGAGCCACGTAGATCGTCTCAAACTCGCCGCGGCTTATGGACAATAGGTGCGGGATGAACGTAACCTCCGGCGTCTCGCCGACCTGGCGCAGCACGGCCTCTATCTCTGGCGTATGCCGATGACGCGGGGAACCCTCCGCAAGCCCGTAGGGTGAGACGTTCTCGTTTGCCGAAACGAAATGCGTCTTCGCCGACGGCTTCGCCCCCGCCCCGCTCACCCCGCTCAGAGCATTAATCGCTACCGACGAGACCTTCAGCCTCTTCACGATAGGCGCGAGCGCGAGCACCGCAGCCGTGGGGTAACACCCCGGGTTCGCTATAAGCCGTCCCTCGGCAGCCCCGAAGACCTCCGGCAGTCCGTAGTGAGCCTCTTCTAACAGATCCGGCACGGGATGCTCCCCGTACCACTCGTTGTACAAAGAGACCTCCTTGAGCCGGAAGTCAGCTGAGAGATCCACCACGAGCTTCGTCCCGCCCTCCAAGAGATCCCGAACTACCCCAGCACTCTCCATGTGCGGGTAAGCGATGAACGCGACGTCGAGCGCCGAAACGTCCACTTGACCTGGCTCTACAAACTTCTCTCTCACCGTGAGATGCGGGTGGACCTCGGTGACGGACCGTCCGGCGTGGGAGCGAGAAGAGATCTCCATCCCCCCAACCTCAGGATGTCCGGAGAGCAGACGCACCAACTCCGACCCCGCGTATCCGCTGCCGCCAAAGATTCCAACACGCAATCCCATACACGTCATTACACCACCCATCGGATATTTATTCAAGTTTTTGAATAAAATGGTTGACCGCTACGCGTGCGCGTGCGATACTCACGTCTATCGATGAATAAAAATCCACAAATTGGAATAAAACGCGTAACGCGTGGCGCAACGGCGGCGACAGGGTTCGTTGCGGCCGGGGTCTCTGCCGGGTTGAGGTACGAGGGTCGCCGGGACCTTGGGCTCCTGCTTTCGGAGGTTGGCGGGGGCGCTTCGGCGGTGGTCGTGACCACGAACGTGCTCAAGTCGGCGCCTCTGCTGGTAACGAAGGGGGCGGTCGAGACCGGGGATGTGCGGGCGCTAGTCGTAAACAGCGGCATCGCGAACGCGGCGACGGGCAAGCGAGGCGTCGAGGATGCGTACCGGATGCAGGCTCTCGCGGCCGAGACGCTCGGGTTGGAGACAAGCGAGGTTGCGGTCGCTTCGACCGGGGTGATCGGAGAGCAGCTCCCGATGGCCCGCGTGGAGAGCAGCATCAGGGATGCCGCTGCCTCTCTAAGCCGCGACGGCAGCGGTTTCGCCGAGGCTATTTTGACTACCGATACCCATACCAAGGAGGCAGTTGCGACGGTACAGATCGGAGGGGAGACTGTTACCGTCGGCGGCGTCGCCAAGGGGAGCGGCATGATCCATCCGAACATGGCGACCATGCTCGCCTTCGTGACCACCGACGCCGCCGTCGAGAAGGAGTGTCTACAGAGCGTCCTGACGGAGGTTACGGCCAGGACCTTCAACCGTGTCAGCGTGGACGGCGACACCTCCCCTAACGACATGGTCTTGCTCATGGCCAACGGAGCAGCGGGGAACGAAACGCTTACACAAGGTTCCGAAAACCTCGCGGTGTTCGAGAGTGCTGTAGAGGTCGTTATGCGAGAGTTGGCGAAGGAGATCGCGCGGGACAGCGAGGGAGCGACGAAGCTCGTAGAGGTCATCGTCGAGGGCGCGGAGAGCGAAGAGAAGGCCGCTACGCTCGCCAGGGCCGTCGTCGGGAGCAGCCTTTTCAAGGCCGCCGTCTACGGTGAGGACGCTAACTGGGGCCGGGTGCTCAACGCGATGGGCTACTCGGGGGCATCGTTCGACCCCGAGGATGTGGAGCTCTACTTCGGCCCGATCAAGGTCTTTGCGGATGGGGAGCCCCTGGAGCACGACGCGAAGGAGGCAAACGCGACGCTCGCCGGAGACGAGGTCACGGTCACGGCGCGGCTCAAGGAGGGCGAGGGGTCTGCGACGGCTTGGGGCTGCGACCTTACCGAGGAGTACGTCAGGATAAACGGGAGCTACCGCACGTGAAGTTCGAGGCGAAGCCGGTGGTCCTAAAGATCGGGGGCGGGGCGCTCGCGGGTGGAGCGCTCGAAGACCTGCCCGGCCTGCTCGCTGGCGAAACTCCCGTGGCGCTTGTGCACGGCGGAGGACAGCAGCTCACCCGGATGCTCGGGATGCTCGATATCCAGACCGAGTTTCGCGAGGGTCTGCGGGTCACGGACGAGGCGGCGATGCGGGTCGCCGAGATGGTCTTCGCAGGCGAAGTTAACAAGGCGCTCGTCCGGGAACTGTATGCGATGGGCGTCCCGGCGGTCGGCATCTCCGGCACGGACGGGCCGACGATGCGCGTCGAGCCCGTGCCGGGTCTCGGTCGCGTGGGGAGCGTGGCGAAGGTAGAACCGAAGCTCGTTGAGACGCTGTGGTCGGGCGGATTCGTGCCGGTGATCGCGCCGGTCGGGCTCGGACCGGAGGGAGCGTACAACGTCAACGCCGACTCGGCGGCGGCGGCTCTCGCGGTCGGTTTGAACGCCGGACACTTGTTCTTCCTCACGGACGTGGACGGGCTGCTCTATGACGACGAGGCCGTGCCGGCTCTAGGGCCTGAGGAGTGCGAGGGGTACGTAAGGAGCGGGCTCGCGGTCGGGGGGATGGTACCGAAGCTACGAGCGGCTGCGGATGCGGCAAGAGAAGGCGTTGCGGCGAGGATAGTCAACGGGAACAAGAGAGGTTCGCTCGCAAGAGCAATGGCGGGCGAGAAAATCGGAACTCTAATATCGGAGGGAGTCGCAGCATGAAGGCAGTAATGGAGACTTACAAGCGGATGAACATCACGCCCACCAAGGGGAAGGGGAGTTGGCTCTTCGACGAGAACGGGTACCGGTACCTGGACTTCATCGCCGGCATCGCGACCAACTCTTTGGGTCACGCTCACCCGGCGCTCGTAAAGGCCATACAGGAGCAGGCGGCGGAGCTTATCCACTGCTCGAACCTGTACGAGATCCCCTTGCAGGCCAAGGTCGCCGAGATGCTCACCGCCTCGACTGACTTCGACAAGGTCTTCTTCTGCAACTCTGGCACCGAAGCGGTCGAGACCGCCATAAAGCTCGCCCGCAAGCACGCGTACAATGAGTACGGTCCGGAGAAGAGCGAGGTCCTAGCCTTCACCAACTCCTTCCACGGCCGCACCTACGGCGGCCTCACCGCTACAGCCCAGACCTCCTACCACGAAGGCTTCGGCCCGATGCTTCCCGGCTTCGCCTACGCGCCCTTCGGCGACCTCCAGGCAGCCAGGGAGATGATCGGCTCGCAGACGGCGGCGGTGCTCGTCGAGCCCATCCAGGGCGAGGGCGGCATTAACGCAGCGCCCGAGGGCTTCTTGCAGGGTCTGCGAGACCTCTGCAACGAGTATGGAGCGGTTCTTATCTTCGACGAGGTGCAGACCGGCGTGGGCCGCACCGGGCACCTATACGCGTACCAGGGCATAGGCGTAGTCCCGGACGTCCTCACGAGCGCCAAGGGGCTCGGGGGCGGTATGCCGGTCGGAGCGGTGATGGCGAAGGAGGAGTATGCCTCGCTCACCCCCGGCAACCACGGCTCTACCTTCGGCGGCAACCCGCTCGCGATGGCGGCCGTTAAGGCGGTGCTAGGAGTGGTCGACGATCCCGCCTTCCTGGAAGAGGTGCGGTTCAAGGGTAGGATCCTAAAGAACGCGCTGGCCTTGATCGCCGACCGCGTTCCCGGTGCGGAGGTGCGAGGCGAAGGTCTCCTACTCGGCCTCGACTTGAAAGATCCGGAGCTCGCCAGGCAGGTCTTCGAGCATTGCCTGGAGGAAGGCGTGCTCGTCAACCTCGTCGCCGGGACTACCGTGCGGCTCGCCCCGCCCCTCACCGTAACGCGGGCGGAGATACGCTACGCTCTCGACACCATACGCGCCGCCATAGACGACCTCGTGGGCGTCCCGGTCGGTTTATCTACGGCCCAGCAGCCCCAGGCGGCCGTCGCCTGAACGCGCGGCAGGCCGTGCAGCAGCAGCAAGAAGCAGCGCCCTCCCCCATCTTAGGCGGGAGCTGTCTCACCCTCACCGAGTTTGATCCTGCGGAGATAGGGTTGATCCTCGACGAAGCCGTGCGCATAAAGAGGCTTCAGAAGACCGGCATCCCCTTCCAGCCGTTGCGCGGCAAGACGCTCGCGATGATTTTCCAGAAACCCTCGAACCGCACTCGCGTCTCTTTCGAGGTTGGGATGTACCAGCTCGGCGGCTACGCGCTATCCCTCTCCCCACAGGAGATACAGATGGGCAAGCGCGAGACCACCTCGGATATCGGCAAGTCGCTCGCCCGTTTTACCGACGCGATCATGGCCCGCGTCTTCGGCCATCACGAGGTCGAAGAGCTCGCCGAGGCCGCCGAAGTCCCGGTAATTAACGGCCTCTCCGACCTCCACCATCCGTGCCAGGCCCTCGCAGATCTCCTCACCATACACGAAGAGCTAGGCTCTTTAGAGGGGACGAAAGTAACTTACGTCGGCGATGGCAACAACGTCGCCCACTCCCTGGCGCTCGGCTGCGCCTTGACCGGCGCCCGGCTAACGATAGCTCACCCAGAGGACCACGCCCCCGACGCGGGGATAGTAAAGCTCGCCGGAGAGCTAGGAGCGGCCCCAACGCTCACACAAGACCCGCGCGAAGGAGTAGCCAATGCGCAGGTCGTGTACACCGACGTGTGGGCCAGCATGGGCCAGGAGGCCGAGGCCGGAGAGCGTAGGGAGAAGTTCGCCCCCTACCAGGTGAACGAGGATCTGATGGACCACGCCGCCACGAACGCGATCTTCTTGCACTGCCTCCCCGCCCACAGGGGCGAGGAGGTAAGCGCCGGGGTCATAGACGGGCCTCAGAGCCGCGTCTTCGCTCAGGCGGAGAACAGACTGCATGCTCAGAAGGCGCTTCTGTACCTACTCCTCGGCTCGTAGGCAGAGGCGGCACAGAACAAGGGCAGCGTCCCAACAATGTGTGCTGAACCTAAGCACCACGTACTCGGTCAGCAAAACATGTATCTGTCAGAGTTCTGGCCACCCGGCTGAGTACAGGCCCGGTTGCGGGTTACACGTAGTGCCGGTTCTGCTCGGCTGTGTAGTATAGTGCGGTGGCTTTGGTTGACAATAGCAAGGTAAACATCGAACACAGGCTGGCGCAGGGACCAAGAGACGGAAGTTCCAATGCATAAGTATAGTAGCGGGCACCGAACTCAGATTCTTGCACAGCTTGCGGCAGTGTTTGTGGTAGCGGCTCTCTTCGCGTCGGTGGTCTTGTATGTCGTCACCAACCCGGGCAGTTCGAGCGTCGTACTCGCGTTGGTTATCTCCGCGTTGGTCCTCTTCTCGCTTGCGTCACTGTATATACAAATGGGGCGTCAGAAGAATGAACACCTGCGCTATCACGCGTTACACAACTCTCTCACCGACCTTCCGAACCGGTCTCTGTGCGTAGATCGCGTAGATCAGGCCCTCACACAAGCCGATGGAAGTTCGGCCTCGATCGCCATGATGTTCGTAGACTTGGACGACTTCATAGATATCAACCACAGTCACGGGTATGAGACGGGGGACAAACTTCTCGTTGCTGTCGCGGAGCGATTGGCGCAACCTTCCCGAACGACATGCTGGGTCGGCTCGGTGGAAACGAGTTTACCGTCTTGCTCGAAGATGTCTCCGACATAAACTCTGCGGTCGCCGCGGCAGATCGATTGAACAAGCAGTTCGGAGCACCGTTCACCCTGGCGGAAGGCGAGATGCTCCTCAGCGCCAGCGTGGGTATTACCTTGAGCAGAGGCTCCGATACCAGTACCCCCGAAAGCCTGCTGCGTGAAGCCAACGTCACTATGCAAGGAGCCAAGAAAAAAGGAAAGTCACGTTACACGGTCTTCGATTCGGGAGCGGAGAGCACGATCGGGGGCATCTGGTACAAGAATCAGAGATGCGCCAGGCTATCAAGGACAAGGAGTTCCGAGACTACTAGCGGTTGGTAGTAGTCTCGCTCGAAACCGGCGCAGTAACAGGCGTGGAGGCGTTGGTGCGCTGGCAGCATCCCTTGTACGCTTGATCCCCCCGAGCGAGCTCATACCTCTGGCGGAGCAGACGGGGCTCATAACGACTATTGGGCAGTGGGTGTTAAAGGAAGCCTGCCGTCAGGTGCGCGCGTGACAGGAAGAGCACCGGAGCGACTCGCCTCTTACGCTGAACGTCAACGTCTCCGCCTGCCAGTTTCAACAACCCAACTTGGTCAAGGAGGTTCGCAAGACCCTCCAAGAGACCGGATTGGCTCCCCACGACCTGAGGCTGGAAATCACGTAGAGCGTCATGATGCATGACGCGTCGGCTATAAGCACGTTGAAGGAGCTTAAAGGTATGGGGATCCGCCTGGCTATGGATGATTTCGGGACGGGATGTTCGTCCCTCTCCTACCTCAAGCGCTTCCCCATAGACACCTTGAAGATCGACCGCTCGTACGTCAACGGGCTTGGCAGTGACGCAGGCGATACAGCGATCGTGCACGCTACTATCGCGTTCGCCAAGTCCCTAAACCTAAGCGTTACCGCTGAAGGCATCGAGAACGCCGAGCAGCTAACCCTCTTGAGCAACTTAGGGTGCGGAGCGGGTCAAGGATACTATTTCGCCAGACCGCTCCCTGGTCACGAAGCGGCCGAGTTACTCACATCCGGCCTCGGACGGCTACCCCAGGATAAGCACTTTAACCAAGGCTAGCTAGAGTAGCCTGTAAGTCGCGCAGGCTACCCGTTTGTTCCTCGCGTTTAGTCCTCTACGAGAACGCGGCCAGTCGGACTGACGGTAGTCTTCGGTATGCGCCGGCGATGCTCCTCCCAGCCCTCGTCCACCTTGCTCAACACCTTCGCCAGCCTAAGCTTCTCTAGAAGCCGGATCACCGGCCACGCCGGGTCGAACTCCCCGCGAAAGGCGGAGAGCTTCGCGGAGGCAGGACGGGCGTGATGGTTGTTGTGCAGGCCCTCGCCGAACGTGATCAGCGCTAGCAGCTTGAGGTTGGTCGCATCGTTCTCAAAGCTCTTGTATCCGAAGGTGTGCCCGGCACCGTTGATCGCTGCGTTGAGGAGCAGGTATACGACCGCGAGCGTAGTGAGCGCCACGAGGCCTGGGCCTATGCCCATAAGGAGCACCAGGATCACGCCCGTGAGAGAGAAGCCGAGCGTCCCGCGCCGGAGGAACATCCTGTCCAGACGGTCGAAGGGGAGGTCGGAGGCGTACTTCTCCATGGTGTTGTCGTTGTTCGCCTCGCGGCGGTAGTAGTAGACGTTGCCGATCATGATCTGCCAGTACCCCTCGATGTGGGGGCTGTGCGGGTCTCCCTCGACGTCGCTGAAGTTGTGGTGCTTGCGGTGTACTGCGACCCACTCCCTAGGCGAGATGCTCGTAAGCATCCAGGTGCCAAAGCGCATGAACATCGTCACGGCTGGGTGGAGCCAGATCGACTTGTGCGATAGAACCCTGTGCAGGTAGATGGTGGTAATCAGGGTAGCCACCTCCGCTAGCGTCAGCCCCACCAGCACGGCTATTACATAGCTCACTAAACCTCCCTTGAGAGACGCCGAATACACGTCCGATACGCTTTTAAAATTGCGGTTTCCCTGTCTTTAAGCCCAGCCGAAGGGGATACCCTACCGACGTAGAAAGGGCCAGGGAACTACCCTGGCCCTTGTATTCTCTAGGACTGCTGTTCTTTAGGCGGGAGTAACGTTCTCTGCCTGCATGCCCTTCTTGCCACGGGTCGCCTCGTAAGAGACCTTCTCCCCCTCTTCGAGGGACTTGAACCCGCTACCGGAGATCCCGGTGTGATGCACGAAGAGGTCTTCGCCTCCCTCGTCCGGGGAGATAAAGCCGTAGCCCTTCTCATCACTAAACCACTTGACCGTACCTTGGGGCATACGTGAGCCCACCTTCCTTTTCCTTGGGCTCCAACAAACAAAAATCGCCCCTCCATTTGGGGGCGACGCTCCATCTACTGTTACCCACCTTCAATTGCTCTTGTAGTATATCAGAATCCATCCGCCAACATACGTTTTAGCGTCCTGAGTGTAGTCGCCGGTTACGAGAGACTTCGGACTTCTAGTTGCGCCGGGGCGTATTATTAGGTGTACTGCTGGGAAACGAGCAAGGGGACTTCAGGAGGACGACCATGCCGCTCGATTACACATACCGCATACAGTTGCCGCACCGTACCGGGCAGCTCGCCAGGGTCGCCGGAACGATAGCCAAGGGCGAAGGTCTGATCGGTGACGTGACCACCGTAACCGTAGGACGGGACTCCTCTATACGAGAGGTCACGCTAGAGGTGGACGACCACGCGAGCGCCGAGCGTGTAGCGGAGCTCCTAAACGAGCTTGAGGGAGTCACTGTTCTGTGGTTCCGAGACCGGGCGCTGCTCAAGCACGAGGGCGGGAAGCTCCTGATCGAGGCGACCCAACCGGTCCGGACAGTGCAAGATATGCGCGACGTTTACACGCCGGGGGTGGCACGGGCGTGTACAGCCATCGCCGAAGATCCCTCTCTCGCAAGGCAACTCACTATGATCGGACGCAGCGTCGCCATCTGCACCAACGGTACCCGCGTACTGGGCCTGGGCGACATCGGCCCCCTCCCCTCGATGCCGGTGATGGAAGGCAAGGCGGTCTTCTACCATCAACTCGCCAATGTCTCAGCGATGCCGATCCTTATAGATACGAAGGACGTCGACGAGTTCGTAGAGACGGTAAAGCGCATAGCGCCCGGCTTCGGCGGCATACACCTGGAGGATATCTCGACGCCGGAGTGCTTCGAGATAGAGCGCCGACTTATAGAGAGCCTCCCCCAGCCGGTGATGCACGACGACGTACACGGCACGGCCGTGGTAACGCTGGCGGCGGCTATCGTCGCTTGCCGACAGGCGGGGTTCACGCTAGAGGAAGCGACGGTCGGGCAGATCGGACTGGGCGCGGCCGGTTTCGGGATCGCCTCACTGATGGTGGACGGAAAGGCAAAACGAGTCTTGGCCTCGGACCCGAACGAGGCGAGTCACGAGCGGGCAATGGCGAAAGGGATCGAGATCACCGACATGCAGACCGTGATGCGCGAAGCGAACGTAGTCGTCGCGACGACGGGGGTGACGAACCTTATAAAACCGGAGATGGTTCAGAAGGGGCAGGTGATCCTGGCGCTCACGAACCCCTACCCGGAGATAGAGCCCGAGGACGCCTTGAAGGCGGGCGCGGCGTTCGCCGCGGACGGGGCGGCCGTGAACAACGTGCTGGGCTACCCTGGCATCTTCCGCGGGGCGCTCCTGGCGGGGGCGGGAGAGATCAACCTGAAGATGAGGCTGGCCGCCGCCGAGACCCTCGCCTCCCTGGCCTCCGGCTCGGAGCTGGTCCCCGCTGCTCTCGACCCGGAGGTTCACGAGCGTGTCGCGATAGCCGTGCGAGACGCGGCGATAGAGAGCGGCGTCGCCCGTCCCGGCCGCGTCCCCCTCGGCCTCTAGCGCCGCGATAGCTCTAAGCACAGGGTTTTCTTCCGGGCGAACGCGGTATCGAGACGTTACTCCCGGAGCCGGTGGTAGAGCTCCGTGTAGCGTGCGTAGGCAGGTTCGTAGGGAGCGGTGTTCCGAGGTACAACGGCGGTCCCGGTCTCGGGCGCCAGAGCCATGATGTCTCTCTTCTCGTAGACTCCGGAGGCGAGCCCGGCGAGGAGCGCCGCCCCGCGGGCGGAGGCTTTGCTTGCAACGGAGGGAGAGAAGGGGAGAAGGGGCCGTCCCAAAACATCCGCGAGGAGCTGGCGCCAGGGAGATTCTGCGGTTCCGCCCCCGGCGAGACGCAGCTGCGGAGCTTCGATGCCGGTCCTCCCCAACGCTTCGAGCCCCTCGCGCAAGGAGAAGGCGACCCCTTCGAGGGCGGCGCGCAGGAGATGGGCGCGTTCGTGCGAGAGATCCAGACCGGTCCAGGCGCCGCGTGCGCCGGGATCGAAGTGAGGCGTGCGCTCGCCGCCGAGATACGGCAGGAAGACGGCGCCGCCGGCGCCGGGCGGTGCAGAGAAAGCCTCCGCGTACAGCTCATCCCAGGAGACGTTCAGCACCTTACGCGCCCATTCGAGGGCGAGCCCCGCGTTCTGGATGGCGGCCATCGCATAGTAACGGCTCTGCGGGCCTTCAGTAGCGGTCCTGTAGAGGTGAGTCTGTATATCCGAACCGGTTGTTGGGCTGGAGCATACGGAGAGAATCTGAGCGCCCGTGCCGACGTTGAGCTGCACCGGGCCTGGCTCGAGGAGACCGCATCCCAGAGCAGCAGCAGCCGTGTCCGCGGCACCCGCCGCAACCTGTATCCCTTCGCTTAGGCCAAGACGAGAGGCAGCTTCCTTAGAGAGAATCCCAGCAGCGGCGGACGAAGATACGAGCGGTGCGAGAAGGTCCTCTCGAAGACCGAGCGACCTCACCGTAGCTGTCGACCAGGAGTCGCGTTCGAGGTCGTAGAGTAGGGTAGCCGAGGCGTCGGAGGGCTCCGAGAGGGCCTCGTCCGTCAGCCGTAGCCTGAGCCAGTCCTTTGGCTGGAGCGCGTAGGCAGCCGAACCATAGGCTCGCGGCTCATGATCGCGCAGCCACAGAAGGGTCGGGCCCGCCATTCCCGTCGCGAGCGGGTTGGCGAAAGACCGTAGCGTCTCCTCGCCGAGCCTCCGGTATTGTTCGAGCTCCCTGTCTGAACGCCGATCCGGCCAGAGCACCGCCGGCCGCAGCACGCTCCCAGCTCCGTCCGAGAGCACGACCCCGTGCATCTGGCCGGAGAGCCCCAAAGCAAAAATCTCTCCGCCGCGTTCTCCGACCGCCCTTCGGACCGCAGGCGAGACGGCCCTCCACCACTCCTCCGGGTCCGACTCGGCCCACCTGGGATGCGGTGAAGAGACGGCATAAGAAGCCGTCCCCTCCCCCCGCGCTTCGCCGCCCTCGTCCATCACAAGAGCCTTTACCGAGCCCGTGCCGAGGTCGAGGCCGAGTAGCATGTCAGCCCGTCAGAGCGCCATGTCTCGGTCCCTCTGAACTAACGTTGTGCTTCAGCGCCATGCCTGCCTCTCTAGAGCACCCTTTCCAACAGTTCTCAAGCGTATCAGACTACCGTACGCAGCTTGGCTTGTAGCTTCACACGTGGATAAAGGACCGGTGCGGCTAGCCTGGACGAGCACGCCGATTCTGATGAGGTATCGAGCGCATCGTGCGGTCTCTAACGGTTCGAGGAGCCTCGGGTTCAAAGAACAAGAGGGCCGGGGTTAATCCCGGCCCTCTTGTTCACTGACTGTTTCCTAGCCCTGCCTCAGGCCTGACTGTCCATGAGCTCGCCTTGGACGATCACGCGGTTGGTATAGTCGGGGAGCGTACACGTCTGTAGCGTCACCACATTCCTGCCCTGGATAGGCTCAGTGACGTACAGGTCGGTAGGGGCGACCGTGAAGGTGTTGAAAACCTCGTAGATGTACTGCTTGCCGTCGGCGTCAGAGAGGGTTACCTGATCCCCTACCTGGACGGCGTCGATATCGTAGAAGGCCAGGAAGCTGTCCGTGCCCGGGTAGCCGAGACGGTGACCCGCGATATACACGTTAGCCTCATCCTCCCAAGGGAAGCCCGTTCCCTCCAAGTGTATGCCGACGTAGTTCCTTAGAGCGTCTTCATCGTCGCCAGCCGTGGTAGGGACCGGAGAGTTCTGGATGCGCTCCATCGCAGGTACGGTGACGTTGAGCGTCTTGTCCGCCGGACCCTGGGTGTCCTGATCCTCGCTGGTCGCAGGGGCGGTGGGCGCTTGAACATCGTCGTCTGACGGAGCACTCCCCTGATCCTCTGACCCGCTGCAAGCGGCCAGGACCACAGCCATCGTCAGGGCCGTCATTATCAACAAGAGCTTCCTCAAGCGCACCTTCTCACCTCTCACTTGCTCCGTCTAACAGGATCGGCGACCAGGATGATATACGGTCCGCCGGTTCTCTCTACCGCACATACTGTATCAAAGACTTGTGGAATTTTACCAACCAAAAGTAGGGTCTTTTCCGACCAGAGGTAGTACGGATCTTCCAAGACGCTATATATAGCCCCTCTCTCTGGTACTTACCGCAACGTACTGAGGAAGTCCTCGACGGTATAGAGATATTCGGTTAGGCCGGGCTCAGGTTGCGGGCTGACGGAGACCAGATCGAAGTTTCCGAGCACCTCCACGAGGTCTCTATCGTCCAGTTCTACTGCGCCCCAGCCCTCGCCGGGGATCCTAGCTCGCCAATGCATGTAGAAACGCTCAGCCTCCTCCAAGCTCCGGAACACGCAGACTACCTCCCCTTCCTCTACCCCATAGGAGAGATAGCCGGGGATATTTCCCTCCATCCGTCCCAGCAACACGTATCCCTCACCCGCGCCCGGGTTCTCGAACATTGTCGTCTCCCTCCATCACTCGTACCTCAACTACATACCCGCACGTCTCGCGGTCGCTATCGTGAATCTGGACGACATCGGCACTGAAAGCCTCGGCGCAACTCCATACCTCTGAAGGCGTGTACAGCAAGGATCTAGACTATCTCGCAAGAGTGTACAGTAACGAATAATAAAACTATTGAGGCGATGACGGAGTCTTCAGTACGAGAAGGCCATCCGCTTGTAAGAGGTTCGAAGAAGAGTAGCCCGGAGCGTAGTAGGTTCCGGCTCTCTCTTTGTCGCGGGCGGTTAGCCGAGAAGACGCTCAGCCGGCTCGTAGGGCAGGTCATGGGCTTCAGCTACCGGCTCCGAGACAAGGCTGCCGCGCAGGGTCGAGAGACCTTTGAAGAGGGTGGGGTCGGAGGAGGCGCCTTCCACGCCCTCGTCGGCTATCTTTATCAGATAAGGGAGCGTCACACTGGTCAACGCCAGGGTCGAGGTGCGGGCCACCGCGCCAGGGATGTTCGCCACGCAGTAGTGGACCACGCCATCTTCTGCGTAGGTGGGGTCTGAGTGGGTCGTGGGGCGAGAGGTCTCGAAGCAGCCGCCCTGATCTATAGCAACGTCCACTACGACGCTGCCCGGTTTCATGCTTGCGATCATCTCGCGGCTCACGATCTTCGGGGCCTTCGCCCCATGGACCAGGACCGCGCCCACGACCACGTCCGCCCCCTTGACGTAGGCGGCGGTACGAGCGCGGTTTGGGATTACCAAGTCCGCCCGGCCCTCGAAGATATCGGAGAGGTACGCCAGACGCTTGGGATTGGTGTCCAGCACGCTCACGATGGCCCGCATGCCCAAGGCTATCTTGGCCGCCTCCGTCCCAACCACCCCGCCTCCGATAATAGTAACCCTCGCGGCGGGCGTCCCCGGCACGCCGCCCAACAGGAGGCCGGCGCCGCCCTGCGGGCTCTCAAGGTGATGAGCGGCGGCCTGTATAGCCATCCTGCCTGCCACCTCGCTCATCGGGGTGAGGAGCGGCAGGCTGCCGTCAGGGAGTTCGACCGTCTCGTAGGCGATCGCGTTTATATTCTTCTCCATCAAGAATTCGGTGAGGTTCTTGTCGGCGGCGAGGTGCAAGTAGGTGAAGAGCGCCTGCCCCTCGCGGAAGCGATCGTACTCCTCCGGCACGGGCTCCTTGACCTTCACGATCAGGTCCGCGTTCTCGAAGACCTCGTCCGCCGTTGTGACTATACGCGCCCCGCACGACTCGTACTCCTCGTCCTCGAAGCCGGCACCGCCCCCGGCGCCCGTCTCAACGATCACCTCATGGCCGTGATGAACGAGCTCGGTGATGCCGTCCGGCTGCATCGAGACCCGCCGCTCGTTGTCCTTTATCTCCCTGGGAACCCCAACCACCGAAGCCATGCATCCTCTCCCTTCCTTCGAGCCCGCCCGTTCAGACCTTCCTTACCTGCGGCATCTCTATTAAGGATACTGAATCCCACACCCCGGAGCGCAGAAACGAGAGCAGGCTCTCCCGCGAGTTAAACGCGTTTTTAAAGAAGAGTTTACGCACCTGAAACCTTTTAGGCCCAGGTGTTCCCTAACATGGGCGCGTGCAGGAGAGCTAGAAGGAGTACTACATGTCGAACGGTCCGGACATACAGAAGATCAAGCGCGAGAAGCGTAACCAGCAGGTGGAACCAGGCCCGTTGGGCATGACGAGGCGGCGCTTTTTGACTTATCTTGGGGCCGGCTCCGCGGCGCTCACGGCTGGTAGCGCAGGAATGCTTCCGGGTAGCGCCGAGGCCCAGCAACAGGGTGCAAGCAACGCGGGGGCCCAGAATGGAAAATCGGCATCCGGCGGAGGTACGCCCTTCAAATCTATAAAGCCTTCAGACGCGGACGAGCTAGTTCTGCCCGAGGGGTACAAGTACGAGGTCATCCGTAGCTCGGGAGATCCTCTGACCTCCGACCGGGCCTACGGAGACCACAACGACTACGTGGCCTACTTCCCGATAGACACCCTGGAGGGCGGCGAGAACAGCGGGGATGGGCTTCTGTGGGTGAACCACGAGTACATAAACCCGATGTTCGTCTCGGATTACACGGACAAAGACAGCAAGACCGAGAAGTCCACGGAGCAGGTGGCCAAGGAGAAGGCGGCGGTCGGCGGCTCGGTGGTGCGAGTGCGGCGGCAAGGGGATACCTGGGCGTTCGCCGAGGGCGACGAGCTCAACCGCCGGATAGACGCCACCACCCCGATGGACGTTACAGGACCCGCCGCGGGGTCAGAGGAGATGCAAGGGGCGAGCGAGGTAACGGGCACTCTAGCCAACTGCGGCGGGGGCGTAACGCCCTGGAACACCGTCCTCACCTGTGAGGAGAACTTCCAGGATTATTACGGCGAGCGTTCCCAGGAGGGTCAGGACGAACCCGGCTCCAGCAAGGACGACAACCCCAAGGTGCCCTCCTACCGCTGGACCGACGATCCGGATGGCGCCCAGCCCCCCGAGCACTACGGTTGGATCGTGGAGATAGACCCCTTTGATCCCGAGTCCAAGCCCCGCAAACATACCTGGCTCGGGCGCGTCCGGTACGAGAACGCAGCCGTCGCCGTCTCGCCGGGCGGCAAGGTCGTGGTGTACACCGGCCACGACCAGGAAGACCAGTGCATCTACAAGTTCGTCTCCTCCGGGACCTATAGCTCCAGGGACCGCGAGGCGAACATGGACCTGCTCTCGGACGGGATGCTCCACGTCGCCGACTTCTCCAAAGGTGAGTGGGTCGCCCTCGACTACGAGAACAACCCCATCTTCAGCGACAACGGCTTCGCGAGCCAGGCCGACGTGCTAGTGCGGACCGCCGAGGCGGCCAACCTCTCCGAGAAAGAGGACGAGCCGCCTCTAGGTACCCCGCTCGACCGCTGCGAGGATATAGAGATAGATCCCGAGACCGGGGCCATCTACGCGGCGCTCACCAACAACGAGAAGCACGGCAACTTCTACGGGCAGATCCTGCGCATCACTGAGGCCGGCGACGACCCCGCAGCCACAGAGTTTGCCTTCGAGGTCTACGCAGCCGGAGGTCCCCAGACCGGTTTCGCCTCTCCCGACAACCTGGCGTTTGACCGTGCCGGAAACCTTTGGATCGTGACGGACATGTCCTCCAGCAAGATGAACGAAGGTATCTACAGCACCTTCAAGAACAACGGGGCGTTCTTCATGCCCAAAGGCGCCGCAGGACCCGGCGGAGAGGCCTACCAGTTCGCCAGCGCTCCGGTCGAGGCCGAGCTTACGGGACCAGCCTTCACCCCCGACGGCAGCACGCTGTTTCTGGCCATCCAGCACCCGGGCGAGGAGACGGAAGAGCCCGATGATCCCACCAGCACGTGGCCCGGTGGTGATGTCCCCAAGTCTTCCGTCGTCGCCATAACCGGCTTTTAGCTCCTCTGCCAGCTCTATCCGGTCGTGTGCCGAGATAAAGGACAGCGTGCGTTTGTCCAGTCCCAACAGAGAGATCGAGGTACAAAGGCCTGCCAGAACCCCGCATGCAGCTCTGGGCCTCGAAGATGACCTGGCGTGATGGCACGTTTGCCTGCCAACCAGGGCTGCGAAGCTCATCGGTTTTGCAGAAAGGAGACTTTGGTGAAGAAGCGCGTAATGATGTTTCTCGGACCTCTAGTTATCGGCGGGTCGCTCATCACCGCGGCGGGACTTGTCTCCGCCGCGCAAGCTCCGGAGGCCGTTCTGGAGGAGCGGGCGGTGCTTCCCGCGGACACGTTCGCCGAGGGTCACTCCTCTGGCTCCATGCTCGAAGACGAGACCAAGGGTGGTCGCGTCCCGCCCTTCGAGGGGCAGCCGGTCGGAGGCGTCTCGGCGGTGCTAGACGCCGGGAACGGAGAGTACCTGGCGATGGCCGACAACGGCTTCGGCAAGAAAGACAACTCGGCGGATTTCCTGCTGCGCGCTTACATCATCCGGCCAGACTTCGAGACCGCGGGGGGCGGTAGCGGCGAGATCCCGGTCGGAGAGTTCATACAGCTGCGCGACCCAGACCGGCTTATACCGTTCGAGATCGTCAACGAAGATAACGCAGACCGCCTCCTGACCGGCGGAGACTTCGATATAGAGTCGGTGCGGCGGGACCCACAGGGCGACCTGTGGGTCGGCGACGAGTTCGGGCCGTTCCTGCTCCATGCCGACGCAACCGGGCGCATGCTCGAAGCCCCGATACCGCTGCCGGAGGTAAAGTCTCCCGAGAACCCGAACCTGCAATCAGAGGAGGAGCCCAACCTACCGACCAGCAAGGGCTTCGAGGGTATGGCGATCTCCGAAGACGGCAACGCTCTCTACCCGATGCTCGAAGGCGCCCTTGAAGATGATTCCGCGAGTAGCCGACGCTATATCTACGAGTTCGAGCTGGCTAGCAAACGGTACACGGGCGAACAGTGGCATTACCGGACCGAAACCGCAGAGAACTCCATTGGGGATTTGACGCTCCTGGGAGGAGACCGCTTCCTGGTGATAGAACGAGACAACGAGCAGGGCGAGGCGGCGCGCTTCAAAAAAGTCTACCTAGTGGACCTGAGCAACGTCGACGCCGAAGGGTATCTGGTCAAGGAAGAGGTGCTAGACCTGCTCCAGATACGGGACCCGTACCGTATCTCAGAACCGGGAAGCGAGGGTGCCATCGGCCTCGGAGACCCCTTCTCATTTCCCTTTCAGACGATCGAGAGCATCCTGCCTCTCGAAGGTGGACGGTTGCTCCTCTTGAACGACAACAACTATCCGTTGAGCGCGGGTCGTGACCCCGAACAGCCCGACGGCACGGAGGCGATCATCGTCCGCCCCGCAGCGCTGAAGGACGATCCTGCAGCTCTCTCCCCCGCCACCCGCACGCCTAACACCGGCGGGTTCTCGCTCAAGGCGACGGGCGGGCTTACGCTTCTTCTGGCGGCCGCCCTCTCCCTTCTCGCCGCCCGGACACGCTCGCGTGGGAGAGGAGACACACTCTAAGGACCCGCACGGGATGCTAAAGTGAGGACGTAAGGATTCACGGCAACCTGTAGGAGGCGCGAAGCGTGGCGAAACCCGAACGAGTAGCGCCGGGGGCATACCGGGTAGACGCTATAGGACTCTCGAACGCCGTCTCGGTCCTGCTGGTCGAGGGCGTCGACGGCTGGACGCTCATAGACACCGGCTTGGGTAGCAGTCCTGGGCGCATATGGGAGGCTCTAGCCACGCTCGGGGGGAGGCCGGAGGATCTCAGGCGCATCTATCTCACGCACCACCACATCGACCACATCGGCGGGCTGCCGAGCGTACGCGAGTGGGCACCGGACGCGGAGGTGATGGCTTCAGAGCACGAGGCCATGATCATCTCCGGCGAGCGCAACCCTGATACTTCAAGCGGCGCTGCATTCCGCCTCGCCAACCGTCTCACGAAGCTGCCGGTTGTAACCGTAGACCGCGTAGTAGCCGAAGGAGAGGACGTGGCTGGCTTCCGCGTCCTTCTCACGCCGGGGCACACCCTAGGGCACACCTCGCTCCTGCGCGACGAGGACGGTCTGCTCTTTACTGCAGACGCCTTCGGAGCGATGGTGAGCAGGGTAAAGGTCGGAGGGCTGAAGGCCGCCTGCACAGATCCCCCGCTTGCGAAACGTTCGGCAGAGAAGATGCTGGCAGAAGAGTTCGACACCGTCGTCATGACCCACGGCAAACCCATACACGCAGGCGCAAGCCGGCGGCTCAAAGAGGCGGTCAACCGCTGTGACTACGTCTAAAGAAGCTCCAAGTCCTCTTTAGAGCGTCTCTCTCGTCCCGGAGCTACGCGGGTCTAAAATCTCTTGATCGTCGTTTTGAGCGGGAAGGTTACCGGTCTTGCTGAACTTCTTTTACAACGGACAAGAAGGACGGCTGCGCGCCTTCTGGCGTCTGCTCTTCCAGTTCGTGATCTACATACTCGGTGAGGTGGTCTTGGGTAGTTTGGTGTTCCTGGGGTTCATCCTGGGCGGGGGTATGGAGCTCGGTGGCGAAACCACAAGCAGGGTCGTCTCCTCACCCGCCTTCCTGGCTACGGGCGCGGTCGCATCGCTGGTAGCGGTGCTCGTTAGCGTGGGGATTGCTGGCCGTTTCTTCGACCGGCGACGCCCGTTCTCGGGCTTCGGACTGCGTCCGGACAGAGAGTGGTGGTTGGATCTCGGCTTCGGGCTCTTTCTAGGCGCGCTGCTTATGACGGCGATCTTTCTGATCGAGTTGGCGGCTGGCTGGATAGAAGTAACGGGCACGTTCGAGACGCCCGGCGGCGGGGCATTCTTCCCAGCCGTCCTCGCTCCCGTGACGCTCTTCCTGTGTGTGGGCGTTTATGAGGAGTTGCTCTCGCGCGGCTACCAACTCAAGAACATGGCCGAAGGGCTGAAATATCCGGGCCTCGGTCCCAAAGGCGCCATCGTCCTGGCCTGGGTGATCTCCTCGTCCCTCTTCGGCCTGCTCCACCTAGCAAACCCGAACGCGACCCTCGTGAGCACCGTCAACATAGCCTTCGCGGGGCTTCTACTTGGGACCGGCTACATCCTGACTGGCCGACTCGGCATCCCTATCGGACTACACATCACCTGGAACTTCTTCCAGGGCACTGTCTTCGGATTCCCTGTTAGCGGCATGAACGATCTGGGAGCGAAGTTCATCTCCATCGAGCAGGGCGGCCCTCCCCTCTTCACCGGCGGCGCTTTCGGCCCCGAGGCCGGCCTGCTCGACATCGCCGCCACTATCGTCGGTAGCCTCCTGATCTGGCTCTGGGTCCGCGTGCGCTCCGGCAAAGCTACCGTCGAGGCCTCCATCTCCGAGCCACCGAAGGGAACGGCGAGGCCAGCAAGCGAGGTCTAGACGAGTAGCGCCCAACGCTGCGCCTGCTCCCTCTGCCACCACCGTTGCCGTCTCACCAGGTGCCGTCGTAATACTCCGCAGCTTGAGGCTATCTGTAGTCGTACCGGTGCCCTCTCCGAGAAGAAGCCAGCCGCTCCCGCCTCACTACGAGGGTAGGTAAAACCAAAAGCGCCGCAAGGCCGAGGGTACAGGCGAGAGCCGGTCGTTCGATGGTTCCAAAAAATTGCATTTCTCCTTATCTAATAACAACCGAAAGGCATGCATGAGCATGAAGCAGCGCAAGGAACCTCACGTTCCGGATAGTGCCTCTTCGAGGGCGTGCCCGTAACGGTAGAGGGTCGCCTCGTCAAAGGGCCGTCCGATGAGCTGTATCCCCACGGGCAGGCCCGATGCCATGCTGCCGCAGGGGACGGAGAGGCTCGGCAAACCGTTCAGGTTAGTCGGCCCGGTGAAGCGGGTAAGCGCAGAACGCACGGTCTCCTCGTAGCCGTCTATGTCAACTCTACGTTGCCCGATCTCCGTGGCCGTGATCGGTACGGTAGGGGTCAGAATCACGTAGACATCCTCCAGCGCTTTGTGAAACGCCCGTATAGAGCGCAGCCTCTCCTGCTGAGCCTCCGCGTACTCGTAGGCCCGCGGCTCCGCGCCCTCCAGCAGCCGTTGGCGTACTTCGTCGTCGAACTTCTCTGGCGCCCGGTCCAGCCGCTCCCGGTGAACAGCGTGCGCCTCGGAGGCGAGCATCAGCCGTTGCGCGGAGAGAGCCTCTTGAAGACCGGGTATCTCCACCGCCCGTACCTCAGCACCCAAATCCTCAAAACACCGGATCGCCGCCCTCACTAATTTCTCTACCCCCGGCCCAACGTGCTCATAATAAAAGCCTGCCGGTACGCCGACCGCGCCGCCCTTCACGCCCCGCGCGAGATCCCTCGTGAAGTCCTCCGACCCTGTATCCACCGAATAAGAGTCTTCAGAGTCGTAGCAGGCGAGATCGGTCAGAAGGAGGGCGTTGTCCTCGACGGTCCGAGAGAGGGGACCGACGTGGTCGAGCACCCACGAGAGAGGGAAAACGCCGCGCTTGCTCACCCGCCCGAAGGTCGGTTTCATACCGACCACCCCGCAGAGCGCCGCCGGGACGCGTATGGACCCTCCCGAGTCCGTCCCCAAGGCACCATAGACAAGGCCCGCCGCCACCGCCGCCCCCGAGCCCGCGCTGGAGCCGCCGGGAATCCTCGCGAGATCATGAGGGTTCCTCGTCGCGCCGAAGAAGGAGCGGTCGCCTATCGGGCCGAAGGCGAACTCGTGTGTGTTGGTCTTGCCCACGAGCACCGCTCCAGCATCTTTTAGCAGCTCCACGACGGTCGCGTCTGCGGCGGGGAAGTGATCCTTGAAGAAGGCCGAGCCCATCGTGGTACGAACACCCCTCGTCTCGATGAGGTCCTTCAGGCCAACGGGCACACCGTGCAGAGGACCCCGGTAACGGCCCGCCCGGATCTCCGCCTCTGCCCGTCGCGCATCCTCCAGCGCCGCCTCCGCCATGACGGTAACGAACGCGTTCAACTCCCCGTTACGCTCCTCGATGCGTCTAAGGACGGTCTCCGCAACCTCCACGGGCGAGAGGCTTCCCTCGGCGAACGCCCGCGCGAGCGCCGCCAGGGTAGGCGGAAGGCCCGACGTTTCCCTCTCTCCTATCCCCGTCGTGATCTTACGAGACCTCCTCGTTAGCGCACCCAGTATCTCATCCCGCCGCCGCTCTGAATAAACCCAGTTCTCAAGCGAAATAACCGACGCAGAAGAGCCAGATAGTATGCGTCATCGTAACTCTCGAACCAGGGTGCAGAATAAGCCGCCGGGTGCGCGGCGTGGTAGTCGGCTCCGCCTCCGAAAAATTTGCCTAGCTAACAGGCTGCGCAGGCATCCGCAGCACGAGAATAGCGATGTCGTCGCTCTCCCCATCCTCACGGAACTCTAGAACGGCGCTCTCTATACAGGCGGCGAGAGACGCAGCGTCGAGACCGGTAGAGGAGCGGAGCAAGGCCGCGAGCCTCTCTTCGCCGAAAAACCCGCCGCCGGGAGAGCGAGCCTCGGTTACGCCGTCGGTGAAGAGCACCAGGGCGTCGCCGGGGTTCAGTCGAGTCTCCTGGTCTATAAGCTTCGGCTCTTCGAACACGCCGACGGCCCTCCCCGGATAACCGGCCCGGCGAACCTCGCCGTCCGCGCAGAGCAACATGGGCGCCGGGTGCCCGCCTAGAGAGACGCAGATGCCAGCTCCCCAGCCTGTCGTATCAGGCTCTAGCCGCACGTAAGCGACGGTACAGAACCTCTGGTCTCCTTGTTCGTTGGCGTGACGCAGCATGGCCTCGTTCAGATCGGCGAGGATGGCGGAGGGACGCGATCGGTGCATCGCGGCGGCCCGGATAGTGTAGCGGGCCAGCGCCAGAACGGCGGCCGCCTCGGCCCCCTTGCCGCTTACGTCCCCGATTACTGCGCCCCACGAGCTGCCGCCTCCCGCGCCAGCCTCCGCCTCAAAGAGGTCGTAAAAATCGCCGCCGACGTCTGCCTCTCCAACGGGCAGGTAGCTCAGTCCAACCTCGACTCCGGTCACCTCGGGTAGACGCGTCGGCAGCAAATTCTCCTGGAGGGCGCGGGCAATCCTGGTGCGCGCGCGGTAGAGGCGGGAGTTGTCTACCGCAAATGCGCAGCGCTGAGCGAGGCTTTCAGCGAGCGAGAGGTCGTCTGAACCGTACCGGCGTCCGGGCTGACTGAGGACGAAGGAGATAGCTCCCAGGGTCCGGCCGCGGGCGACGAGAGGCGCGCAGATGCAGGATTTAAGATTCAGCTCGCGGAGCAGGGCTAGGTGCTCTTCCTTCCGGTCACCCTCGGCTATGACCTGTTCTGCTTCGGGAATCAGTATAGCTCTACCCGTACGCAGCACCGTTGAGACGACGCGGTTGGCTTCCACTAACTCTTCGGCTTCTAGCTCGCGATACCGGCCTAGTTCGCGTAACAGGGGTTCTCGCTCCGGGTCGGCATGAGCGGCGGCAAGCTGGCGCATGCAGCCGTCCTCTCCAAGTACGTCCACAAGACAACAGTCGGCGAACTCAGGGATCGTCAGGCGCGCCACGCGAGCCAGGGTAGCCCCGTAATCAAGCGAGGTCGAGAGGACCGCTCCCGCCTCCGCGAGCAGACCTATCCTCCTCCGCGCCGCCTCGGCCTCCTTCCTGGCGACGCGCTCCCGCAGGAAGAGCAAATCTCGCTCTTCCTCTGCCTTCTTGCGGTCGGTTATATCTAGCACCGTCCCGACAAAGCGCACCGCCCGCCCCTCTTCAAAGAACACCTGGCCCCGGGCTGCCACCCAACGTTCCACCCCATCGTGAAGCCCGAGGGTTCTATACTCTATGTCGTAGTCACCGTCGCCCTCAGGGTCCATCGCGCGCCGCGCTACCCGGTCCACCCGATCCCGGTCCTCCGGGTGCAGCCCCGCAAGGAACGTCCCGTAGTCCACCTCCGCGTCGAACGGCAGCCCGAACATCGCCTTGCACCGCTCGTCCCACCCCAGCTCCCCCGTTAGGAGGTTAAAGTCCCAGGTCCCTAGCCCCGTAGCCCTGACAGCCAGGCGCATCCGGTCCTCACTCCTGCCGAGTTGCTCCTCGATCCTCTTGCGATCCGTGACGTCGCTCTGCACCCCGATGAAGTTGATCAGACGCCCCTCTTCGTCGTGAACGGGGGACAAGGAGAGCTCGTTCCAAAATAGCGAGCCGTCTTTCTTGTAGTTGCGCAGGACAACCCGGCACTCACGGCCTTCTCCGAGAGCCGTGCGCAGATCGTCGAGGGCGGGCTGGTCACGATCGTCCCCTTGCAGAAAGCGACAGTTCTTGCCGAGCACCTCCCGGGCCGAATAGCCGGTTATATGCTCGAAGGTCGGGCTCGCATAGATAACAGGGTTCTCCGGCAGCGTCGCGTCGGTAATGATCACCCCGCCGGCGCTCGAACGTACCGCAAGGTCCGCGAGACGTTCGGCCCCCGGCTCCGCGCTACGATAGAACTCGAAAGCGTCCACCAGGATATTTTACAGTACCGGTCTATCCACACGCCGCTTCTAGAGTTTTGCGAGAGGCAAATTTGGGGTAACCTGAGAAGGTTAGCGAAGTATAGGAGAGGAGAGGTACTGTGGCTTACGAACTTCCGCCGCTGCCCTACGATTACAACGCGCTGGAACCGACCATAGATGAGGAGACGATGCATCTCCACCACGAGAAGCATCACAACACCTACATCACCAACCTCAACAGCGCGCTGGAGCAGAACCCTGACGTAGATCCCGGCGACATCAACGAACTTCTCGCGAACTTAAACAACGTGCCGGAGGACATCCGCCGTGCGGTAAGGAACAATGGAGGCGGACACGCCAACCACGCGATGTTCTGGCAGATTATGAGCCCCAACGGCGGCGGCGAGCCTGTTGGAGACCTGGCAGACGCTATAAACCAGAGCTTCGGCTCCTTCGAATCTTTCAAGGAGCAGTGGGCCGCGGCTGCGGCTCCGGGCGCCATCTTCGGATCGGGTTGGGCGTGGCTGATCGCTTCTCCCGACGGTTCGGTGAGCATCGATACGACCCCGAACCAGGATAACCCCCTCATGGAGGGCAAGCTACCGGTAATCGGGCTGGACGTCTGGGAGCATGCCTACTACCTGAGCTATCGGAACCGCCGCCCCGAGTACATAGACAACTGGTGGAACGTGGTCAACTGGGAGGAGGCCGAGCGCCGCTACCAGGCAGCAAAGTCTTCTTAACGCACATCTAAAAGACCACTCTCAGAGCCCTCGGAGTCGCTCCGGGGGCTCTCTCGTTTTCAGGTTATTTCCGGCGGGTAGTGCTCCGGTACACTTAGGAGAAGAAGATTTAAAGCGAAAGGGGGCGTCAGGTATGCGTTTGGTAGTGATCGGCGGGGTGGCGGCGGGAACGAAGGCGGTATCAAGGGCTCGGAGGGTGAACTCCGACCTTGAGATAACCCTCTATCAGGAAGAGCCGGAGATCTCTATAAGCGAGTGCGGGCTACCGTACTTTATCTCTGGCGTCGTCGAGAGTCGCGACGACCTTGTCGCTCGCACCCCCAAAGACTTCGCCGAGAAGGACATTGAGGTTCTCACCCGTCACCGAGTCGAGAGCGTAGAGCCCGAGAGCAAGAGGCTGATCGTCAAGGATCTATCCACGGGGAAGGAGTTCGAGGACTCCTACGACAGACTCCTGATTTCGACCGGCGCCAGGGCCGTCCTGCCACCGATCGAGGGTGCGGACCTTAGCGGCGTCTTTGCCTTGCGCTTCCTGTCGGACGCCGACGCGATCATGAGGTACATAAGAGAGCGCTCGCCTGGAAAGGCGGCGATCGTCGGAGGCGGCTATATAGGGCTCGAGCTCGCCGAAAACCTCAAGGAGATCGGGATGGAGGTCGCCGTGGTGGAGGCTGAGGGCAGGGTCGCGAACACCTACGGTTCCGAGGTCTCTGAGAAGGTTCAGGATCACCTCAAAGAGAAGGGCGTAGAGGTATTCTCCTGTGAGAAGGTCGATGAGCTGGTAGGCAAAGGAGACCAGGTAGGCGCTGTCCGGTTCGACGGTGAGGAGATAGAGGCGGAGATGGTCATAGTGGGGATCGGCGTAGAGCCCGTCGTCGAGCTCGCCAAGGAAGCGGGGGCGAAGATCGGGGCAACAGGCGCGATCCAGGTGGACAAGTACCTCAGGACGAACCTTCCGGACGTCTGGGCCGCCGGAGATTGTGTAGAGACGACGAACCTCATAACGGGAGAGCCGACCTGGGCGCCTTTAGGAGACACGGCGAACCAGATGGGCCGAGTCGCCGGCACGAACTTCGCATCAGGAGAAGATGTACTGGAGTTCCCCGGCGTGCTGGGTACCGGCGTCTTCAAGGTCTTCGAGCTTAACGTGGCAAAGACGGGGCTCTCGAGAGAAGAGGCCGAAAGCGCGGGCTTCGAGGTAGTGACAGCCGCCGTGGACTCCAAGGATAAAGCGGGCTATCTACCCGGGGCGGATCCAGTGTTCGTCAACCTTATAGCCGATGCCGCGACCGGTCGTCTATTGGGCGCGGAGATGGTTGGTGGTAGGGCGGACAAGTACGTGGACATCTGCGCCACCGCTATCTGGGGCAGGCTCTCCTACCCCGACCTCGTCAACTTGGACCTGGCCTACGCTCCTCCTTTTGGTCCAGTCCTCAGCCCTGTAATATTGGCTGCGTCTGCGCTAGGGAGTAAGTTCGAGAGAGAGACCCAAGGCGTCCGAGCAACAGAGTAGCCGTCTCAGAATCTCCAGCGCGGTTGTTGATTTGGAACGAACTCCAGAAGACAAGCGCGTAATCAGCCTGAGAAGCTACTTCTCTCGGTTGCGTTCTAAACGCTTACGGACAACATGGCACTATGATGCAGTGGAAGCTACTTGAGATCACCGCCCGTATCGACATCGGATGCGCCGACAGCTATACAGCTGGACTGATGGTGCCTGGCGAAGAAGCTTTCAGGAAAGACTTGTAAAGGGGTTAGCCCGCGACGTCTTTAGAGGCGGTAAGGGTTTCGTAAACGGCGAGAGAGATATCTCGCATAGCCGCCCTCGCCTCGCCTTCGCCGGCCCCCGAAGCTAGTATGGCTATGTAGTAATGCTTCTCGATCCCCAAAGAGTCTTTGTAGAACACGATTCCGGCGTCGCCGAAGTGTCCCTCCCAGGAACCAGTCTTGTGCGCGACGCGGACGCCCGAGGGTAGCTTCCCAGGGATGCGGTCCTCTACGTTTGTCCCCGTCATACTGTCGATCATCTCGGCTGAGAACTCCTCGCTCGTGAATCGCGGGTCGGAGATCCTCTCCAAAAGTAGAACTACGTCGTTTGGGGTGGCGAAGTAACCGGAGAGGTATCCGTGGTACCGGGAGCCTACTATCCCCATACCCTCAAGCTCGGTTCTTATCTTCTGCTCCCCAAGACGGCGATCGAGCGCGGCCCATGCGGTGTTGTCGCTGTGTTTGACGAGACGGTACGCGAACTCGCGCAGGCTTATAGAGTGGCCGGCCGGAACATCTTCGAGCCCGCCCGCACCGGGCCGTTTATCCTCGGGGAGAACAGGCAGCTTCTCTTCAAGATTTAACTCGCCGCGTGCCGCGGCCCGGTAGAGCGTCGCCAGCGTAGGCAGCTTGCCGATGCTAGCCGTCATGAACTCCTCGTCGCCACGCATCGAGACCCACGCGCGAGAGCTCGGTTCTAGCACCGCGACCCCGTAGAGGCCCCCGTGCCCCTCGGCTATCTCTTGGATCCGGGTGCGCAACTGCTCCTCGTCGAAGCTCGGCAGCGCCTCCGGCAGGGGTGGCGGAGTAGCCTCCGGCCAGTAGACCGCGCCCGTCCCTCCTTCTACTACCGTCTCGGATAGAAAGAGCAATACTAACCCTGCCAGAGCGAAGCCAGCAAGAAGCGAGAGCCCTTGCGAGAGCCAGACCCGGCGGACCGGCTCGGCGGCGTTCCGCCTCCGATCGCCGTCATCACCTTTGACCGGTACATCTCTGCCAGCATCGTTCTCCACAGCCTCCAGACTGCTCGACCGTACCGGCAAAAATCACCTCCCAATCCACGAGCACTAGTAACGCTGACAAAGCGTACCTTACATAATTTCATTTCCCTTAACAAGGCGTTAACAAGCGTTATGCTTGAGATAAGGACGAAGGCCTGAAGACCCGCACATGGCTGGTAGTGTTGACCCTCGGCGCGTCTAGGGCTCGTTGTGAGCGAGGTAACGATCGAGAAAGGCGGCTATCCTGGGGTAGGCGTCGAGTCGGTTCTTGAGCTTGGCGAGTCCGTGTCCCTCGTCTTCGTAGAGGAGGTACTCTACCGCGCCACCATTTTCGCGGACGCGGTCCACGATCTGCTCTGCCTCCCCGACTGGGACACGCGGGTCGTTCTTGCCGTGGATGACCATCAGAGGGGCGGTTATCTCTTCGGCTTTGTGAATCGGGCTTATAGATGCCAGAAACTCCCGGTCCTTCTCCAGAGACCCGTACTCAGGCTCGCGCAGAGCGCGGCGGTAGCTGCCGGTGTTCTCGAGAAACGTAACCATGTTGGCGATACCGACGATGTCCACCCCGGCGGTCCACAGCTCCGGATACTCGGTGAGGGCGGCGAGCACCATAAAGCCGCCGTAGGAGCCGCCCATGACCGCGATGCGCTCGTGCCCACGCCCGCGCAGCCACTCCGCGGCGTGGGCCAGGTCCTTGACCGAGTCCATCCGCAAGTACACGTCGTCGAGGTGAGTGTAGGCCTTGCCGTATCCCGTCGAGCCGCGAACGTTCGGAGAAAAGACGGCGTAGCCACGTCCGAGGAGGTACTGGGTAACGGGGGCGAAGAGCGGCCGCGACTGCGACTCCGGCCCGCCGTGAACGTTCACCACCACCGGCGCTCCCGGCGAAGCCTCGGGCTGGTAGAAGAGAGCCGGAATCCCACGCCCGTCGAACGACGGGTAGCGGACGACCTCCGGCCTGCGGAAGGCGTGGATGGGGATACCCGCCGTCGAGGAACGAGTGAGGCGCTTCGGCTCTCCATCGGGTAGATCCACGATCCACACGTCCGGGTTGCGGTTCGGGGCGGTGAAGGTGAAGGCGAGACTATCCCCGTCCGGCGAGAACTCGAAGCCCCCGAGGATACCATCCGGCATCTCCGCCCCGGGGACGCGCCTCCCGCGACCGTTGAAGAGCATGAAGTCAGAGTAGCCCTCGACGTTGCGGCTCACGGCTAGCCAGCGGCCGTCCCTGGAGAGCTCGACCTCCTCGACGTCCCAGTCGTCGGGGGTAAGGTGCTCCATCTCCAGCGTCGAGAGGGCCAGGCGCGCGAGGCGCACGAAGTCCCCGTCCCGGTCCGTCGCAAGGAACAAAGCTTCTCCGCCCTGCGCCGCGCGTGCACCCTGAAAACGGGCGTCCCCCTCGTGCGGGGTGAGCAGTGTAGCCTCGCCGCTCGTCAGGTCCAGCCTGTACAGGTCGTTGTTCAGGTTCGAGTGGTGGCGGGAGACGATCAGGGAAGATCCGTCCGGCGTCCAGCCAGAGACGGTGTGGTAGCCGGCCGTCTCCCAGACCACCTTCGGCTCGCCGCCGGGCAGATTCTGGACGTACACGTCGAAATCCGTCCCGTTGCGGCGCGTGGCGGTGTAGGCGATGCGTCCCCCATCCGGCGCGAAGCCGCCGGAGTAGTGGATCGCTTCGGGCGCTTGCGTGAGGTCTCTCTCCTCGCCTGCGCAGCCGTCCAGCAGGAAGAGTTGGGTCCGCTCGTTGCCGCCCGCGTCCATGCTGTATAGGAGCCGCTCCTCAGCGGGAGAGTAGTGGATGTCCGAGACCCTCTCTTCGTGGAAGGTAAGCTGCTCCGGCCAGCCTCCTCCCGCCGGCACCTCCCAGGCCTGCGGCACCCCCGTGATGTCCGTCAGGAAAGCGATGCGGCGCCCATCCGGCGACCAGGTGGCGCCATGAGCGGTGCGTATCTTTAGGTAACGCGCAAACTCGTACGCCATGAAGCTCCTTCCAACCCTGTCGGGTCTCCGTAACTAGCGTAGTCATTGTATGATCCGAAACGGGGTCGATGGAAATTGTCTCGATTAGAGAGCGGAGAAGCTTGCTTATTCTCAGAGCGCCTGTGGCGCGCATCGCCTTTGGGTAATAAGCTACCTACGAGCGGGAAAAGGAGCAAAATGACGGACACTAAGACCAACATCGAAGGTATCTACGAGGAGGTCGTCGGGCGGAACCCTGGCGAAGACGAGTTCCACCAGGCAGTGCGAGAGGTCTTGAACTCTCTGGAGCCCGTGCTCGACAAACACCAAGAGTTCGTTGGGCACAAGGTCGTCGAGAGGTTGTGCGAACCGGATCGCCAGATTATGTTCCGCGTCCCCTGGCAGGACGATGAGGGCGAGATACACGTCAATCGCGGCTTCCGCGTCGAGTTCAGCAACGCTCTAGGCCCTTACAAGGGCGGCTTGCGCTTCCACCCTTCGGTGTACCTCGGTACCGTAAAATTCCTGGGCTTTGAACAAGTCTTCAAGAATAGTCTGCTGGGCCTCGGGATAGGCGGCGGCAAGGGCGGAGCCGACTTCGACCCCAAAGGTAAGTCGGATAGCGAAGTGATGCGCTTCTGCCAGAGCTACATGACCGAGCTTTACAGACACATTGGCGAGAACATCGACATCCCGGCCGGTGATACCGGGGTAGGGCCGCGCGAGATCGGTTATATGTTTGGCCAGTACAAGCGCATTACCAACCGCTACGAGACCGGCACCTTCACCGGCAAGGAGGTCAACTGGGGCGGCGCCCCAGTCCGTTTCGAAGCTACCGGATACGGCTGCGCCTACTTCATGCGGGAGATGCTGCAGACCCTTGACGAGTCCTTTGAGGGAAAGACGTGCGTAGTCTCTGGCTCTGGCAACGTGGCAATCTACGCGATCGAGAAGATACAAGAGTTCGGCGGTAAGGTGATCGCCTGTTCTGACTCCGGCGGCGTCATCCACGACGAAGAAGGGCTCGACCTGGAGGCGATAAAGCAGATCAAGCAGGTTCAGCGCGGCCGCATCTCAGAGTATGCCGAGGCTCACGACCGGGCACAATTCGAGGAAGACGGCAACATCTGGCAGGTACCATGCGACTTAGCCCTTCCCTCCGCGACCCAGAACGAGCTCGACGAAGACGACGCGAAAACGTTGATCGAGAACGGCTGCATCGCGATCGGTGAGGGGGCAAATATGCCTTGCACCCCCGAAGCCGTGCAGACCTTTTTGGAGGCCGGCATCGCGTTTGGTCCTGGCAAGGCCGCCAACGCAGGCGGGGTCGCGGTCTCGGCTCTGGAGATGCAGCAGAACGCCGGCCGCGAGTCCTGGAGCTTTGAGTACACCGACCAGCAGCTAAAAGAGATCATGCAGAAGATCCACGCAGACTGCCGAGACGCCGCCGAGGAGTTCGGCACCCCCGGCAACTACCTGAACGGTGCGAACATCGCCGGCTTCCTGATGGTAGCCCGAGCCCTAATCGCGCAAGGCTTGATCTAGCGCCAGCCCGGCCCCTCGGCCAACCTTCTTCCCGTCGGGTCGCTCAACCGGCAGCTGCTTCCGCCTTTATGGATAACGCGCCGGACGAAGCGGCGAGGTTTCGGAGCTCCCGTAGCGCCACGGAGAGCGTCGAGAGATCGAAGTTGCCGCTTGCGCCGATATCCCTCAACACCTGCACGAAACGTTCGACGGACGCCTCGTTCCTCTCTATCCAAGCTTCTATGCGCTCAGAGGCGTCAAGGTTCCCGTCGGTGTCGCGCAGGACCCCAGCGGTTAGCCCGGCCTGCTGGCCGTAGAGGTCGTCGCGCAGAGCGGCTCGCGCCAAGGTCTGCCAGCGGTCCTGCCGAGGCAGAGCGTCGATGCGGTCGCGCAGGCGGTGGAGCATAAGACGCTCGCCTAGAGTGAAATGAACGGCGGCGACAGTCTCCAGCGGCTGGTCCGTCGCGGCGGCGACCTCCACCACATCCAGCGCAGAGAAGAGCGAGTTCAAGCTTGCTACCCGCCGGGCGAGCTCATGCGGGACGCCCTCGTCAACGAAGCGGGCGGTCGTCTCACCGAGGGATTCGCGGTCGGACTCGAGCATAAACTGCGGAAGACGCTCTGCAAGCTCCGCAGCGCCCTCCGAGAAGTAGGAGACGGCAGCGGCAACATCGAGGGGCGGCCGGCGATTGCGGAGAAGCCAGCGTGTCGCTCGCTCGACCAGCCTGCGCCCGGCCAGAAGCATCTGCGTCTGAGTTCGAGCGGGAACTCCGTTATCGAGAGCTTCGATCTCCGCCCACAGACCACGCATGTCGAAGATTTCGCGCGCCGCTGCGTAGGCGCGGGCGATCTCCGGGGTCTCCGTACCGGTCTCCTCGCCCATGCGGTAAGCGAACGTGACGCCAGCCCGGTTTACCATGCTGTTGGTCACCTGAGTAGCGACTAGCTCGCGTCGCAGGCGGTGCTCCTGCATCCGCTCCTTAAAACGTTCGCGCAGAGGCGTGGGGAAGTAGCGCTCAAGCTCGGCGGAGAGGTAAGGATCCTCTGGCACGTCCGAGGAGATCAACTCTCCGTACAACACGATCTTGGTGTACGACAACAACACCGCGAACTCAGGCGCCGTCAGCCCCTGCCCGGCTGACTTCCGCTCCGAGAGGGTCGCCTCGTCGGGCAGGAACTCAAGACTGCGATCTATCCTACCCGCGCTCTCCAGGGCCCGGATGTAACGCGCGTGTACATCTACCATCCAGGCGGCCTGAGCAACTGCGTTGTCGAGCGCCAGGTTTTGAAGGTAGTTGTCGCGCAGGACGAGCCGGGCCACCTCTTCGGTCATCTGCGCAAGCAGCTCGTTGCGCTGCTTTCCGGTCATATCACCGTCGGCGACGACTTTGTCGAGCAGTATCTTTATGTTCACTTCGTGGTCAGAGGTATCCACACCGGCGGAGTTGTCAATGGCGTCCGTGTTGATCCTTCCTCCGTTGAGCGCATACTCTAGGCGCCCCCGCTGAGTGAACCCGAGATTCCCTCCCTCCCCCGCTACCCGGCACCGCAGCTCGTTCGCATCCACCCTTAGAGCATCGCTCGCCTTGTCCCCCACTTCGGCATTGGTTTCGGTGCTCGCCTTCACGTAGGTGCCGATGCCACCGTTCCAGAGTAAGTCCGCCGGCGCCTTGAGGAGCGCCCGGATGACCTCGTTTGGAGGCAACGCATCCTCCTCAACGTTGAGCAACTCCTTTACCTCGTGCGAGAGGGGGATTGATTTGGCCGTGCGCGAAAACACTCCGCCACCTTTAGAGAGCAGCGTCTCGTCATAGTCGCTCCACGAGGAGCGAGGCATCTCGAAGAGCCTCTCACGCTCCCCGAAGCTCGTCCCCGGGTCGGGGTTAGGGTCGAGAAATATGTGCAGGTGGTTGAAGGCGCCGACGAGCTTGATGTGTCTGCTCAGGAGCATGCCGTTGCCGAAGACGTCGCCGGACATGTCCCCGATCCCAACGACGGTGAAATCTTGCTCCTGGGTATCAAGGCCTAGAGCGTGGAAGTGACGCTTCACCGACTCCCAGGCGCCGCGAGCCGTGATCCCCATCCGCTTGTGATCGTAGCCCGCCGATCCGCCCGAGGCGAAGGCGTCGCCGAGCCAGAAGCCGTACTCCACCGAGATGCCGTTGGCGATGTCCGAGAAGGTCGCGGTCCCCTTGTCCGCCGCCACGACAAGGTACGCGTCGTCCTCGTCGTAGCGCACGACGTCCGGCGGCGGGACGATACCGCCTTCGACGATGTTGTCGGTCAAATCGAGCATGCCGTGAATGAGAATCCTGTAGCAGGACACTACCTCCTGCATCAGCGCTTCCCGGCCCCCGTCCGCGGGCGGCTGCTTGACCACGAAACCGCCCTTCGCGCCGACGGGTACGATCACGGCGTTCTTGACCATCTGGGCCTTCATGAGCCCCAGTACCTCGGTGCGGAAGTCCTCCCGTCTGTCGGACCAGCGGATGCCGCCGCGCGCGACCTTGCCGCCGCGCAGGTGCACCCCTTCGGTCCTGGGAGAGTAGACAAAGATCTCGAACATCGGACGCGGCAGCGGAAGCTCGGGGATACGCGCGGAGTCGAACTTGAAGGAGAGGTAAGGCTTCGGCGCTCCGTCCGGGCCCGTCTGGTAGTAGTTCGTCCGCAACGTCGCTAGGGTGACGTTCAAGAGGCTCCTCAAGATGCGGTCTTCGTCCAGGCTCGTCACCTCGTCGAGGGCCGTCTCGATCTCCGAGGTCAGCCGCTCCGTCTCTCCTTCGGCCTCGCCCTGGCGTGACGGGTCGAAGCGGACCTTGAAGAGCTCCACCAGGAGGCGGGCTATCCGCGAGTTCGCCGCGAGGCTCTCCTCTATATACCTCTGGCTGAAGGTGATCTCGGTCTGGCGCAGGTACCTAGCATAGGCTCGCAAGATGGAGACCTCACGCCAGGTTAGCCGGGAACGCAGAACCAGGCGGTTGAAGCCGTCGTTCTCTACGACGCCGCTCCACGCCTTGGCAAAGGTATCTTGAAAGATGCCCCGGATCTCCTCGGTCTGGAGTTGACCCTGCGACTCGTAGGTCAGGCCGAAGTCGTTGATCCAGATCGGCGGCGCGTCAGCAGGCTCCACCTTGTACGGGCGCTGGTCGGCGACCTCGACACCCATGTCTTCGAGCAACGGCAAGACTCTCGACAAGGAGATCTGACCCGTCGAACGGTACAGCCTGAACCGCAGAAAGTCTTCGGGCGCCTCCAGCGGATGGTAGAGGCTCATACCGAGATCCTCCTCTCCGGCGAGCCCCTCGATCCTCGCTATGTCCGTTACGGCGGTCCTGGCGAGGTAGTCGTCGCGGTATCCCGGGGGGAACGCCTCGCCATAGCGGTGAAAGAGTTCCACCCCGTGCTCCTCGCCGCAGCGTTCTATCAGGGCGTCGTAGAGACCGTCCTTCCACGAGCGGGTTGCTTCGACGAGACTTGTCTCGATCTCTCGCACGTCATACTCTGGCGCTCCGCCCGGCGGAGTGTAGATGGTGAAGTGAAGCCGCGCAAGGACCGACTCGGAGAGCCGGACGTCGAACTCTGCTCCCTCGCCGCCGAACGCGTCTTGCAGGATCTCCTGCATGCGCCGCCGTATCTGCGTGTCGTAGCGGTCACGCGGCACGTACACCAAACAGGAGAAGAAACGCTCGTAGGTATCGCGCCGAACGAATAGTTTGACCCGCTGCCGCTCCTGCAAGTGCAGTATCCCCATCGCGGCCTCGAACAACTCGTCCTGCGAGATCTGAAACAGCTCGTCACGCGGGTAGGTCTCAAGGATCTCGACCAAGTCCTTCTCGTTGTGGCTTCCAGCAGGGAACCCCGCCCGCTCCAGCACGCCCCTAACCTTGCGCCGGACGAGCGGTATCTCGAACACGCTCGCGCTGTAGGCCGAGAAGGTGTACAGGCCGAGGAAGCGCCGTTCGCCGACGACCTGGCCTGAGGAGTCGAACCGCTTAACCCCGACGTAGTCCAGGTAGGAAGGGCGGTGGACGGTGGCGCGCGAGTTAGCCTTGGTAAGGTTCAGAAAGGTCGCCGTACGAGCGAGCCTGCGCACCCCGGCCGGCAGCCTCGCAAAGCTCTGTGAGACCGGCTCCGGACTGTCTCCCCTCAAGATGCCGAGTCCACTCCCCGACACGGAGCGCAGATGGTCCTCTCCGTCCTGTGTCAGCAGGTCGTACTCGCGGTAGCCGAGGAATACAAAGTTGTCGTCGACAAGCCAGCTTAAGAACTCTTTAGCCTCGTCGAGCTCATCTCCCTCGATCGGCGATACCTCGTCTTCATCGGATCCGGTGGCAATACTCCGAGCCTTCTCACTCATCTCTTGCCAGTCCTCCACGGCCACGCGCACGTCGCCCAAGATGCTCTCCAGGGAATCGTGAAGCTCTTGTAGAACCTCTGGCTCTGTCTGCCGGTCTACCTCGATGTGTATGATGGACTCAAAAAGAGCGTCGTTCGCATCCGAGCCGGGGTCAAGGACCTCGACGAGATTCCCTTCGTCGTCGCGCCGTACCTTTACTACGGAGTGAAACGTCAGGTGTATGCCGTATCCGCGCCGGTTAACTTCCATCCTCGTCGAGTCCACGAGGAACGGCATATCATCGTTGATCATCTCCACTACAGTGTGCGTAGATTGCCAGCCGTGCTCCTCGAACCGCGGATTGTACGCTCGAACCTTCGCGGCTCCGGGCTCCCGCTGGCGGGCGAAGTTCAGGTGCGCCAGAGCCGCCCCGTACAGGTCTACATCGCCGCGCGAGGATAGGTCCTCTCTCGGAACCCAACCGTAGTACTGACGCACGAACTCTTCGACCAACCGGGCCCGCTCCTCGGGCAACTGCTCCCATACGCGGGCAACGACCTTCTCGATCAACTCGTCTTTTACAAGCATGAACGTGCACCTCCGTATATAGTGATGCTCCGGTACGGCTGTGTCCCTACCGTTCCTAACAGGCAGTGTGCTACGCTCGCAAGCCTCACGCCACCCACGGATAGAAAACACCGGAGCACCGGGCAGAAAAAGCCTGCGAACGAAGCCCGCACCTTCCGAGAGGCCCCGTCGAACCTTACAGCTTTTGCTGCAATACGTGTAAAAGCATCGCTTTCTGGCATATACGACGGTACGCATAAGGTGTATAGTGCTCGCAGACGTGAAAGGAGGTACTCTTGCAAGAGAGGAGTACAAATATACAAGCATACCCGGACGTTGAGATCGGCCGAGAGAGCGAAGACATGTGCCTTCTGGCGCAGTTTTTCAACGGGTTTGCCAACTCGACAAGGCTCTCTATCCTGTTACTCCTTGCCCGCCGGGGCGAGACGAAGGTAGGCGAGCTAGTGAGCGAGTTGGGTGCTCCGCAGCCACGGGTCTCAGACCATTTACGCTGCCTGGCCTGGTGCGGCTACGTAAAGGTCCGGCGCGAGGGCCGAAACGCCTACTACTCCCTAGCTGACGACAGGGTTCTCGAGATGCTATGCCTGGGCGAGGCAATGCTCCGGGACAGCCTTGAGCACCTCGAAGCCTGCGACGTCATCAAGAACTGAGCAAGCGTAATTAACACATAGGGCTACTCTCTCGGGGCTGTTCTGGGCTGAAGTAGACCGAAGCAGCCTCGAAAGAGTAGCGGTAGAGGCATGGCTTACGGTCAGGATCGAGATGGTGCGGCTCAGCCTCGGCGAACGCCCGGTCCTTCCCGGTAGTCCCGCTATCCTCTCCGCGAGAGAGGATCTCTCTCACGAAGGGCACCCTAACCTCGCTATGCCCAAAACCGCAGCGTCTGGCCCGCGCCGAGAGGCTTGAGAGTCATTCAGACGTGGGGCTCGTACGCGCAGCGCTAGCGGGGAGTCACCCTCCTCCTAGAGCGAGGGCGGAGGATCGCTGGACGTGCGATCAAGCCGCGGCTTCGAAGCTCTCCCGCGCTTCGATCCTCTCCATCCAGGCCAGGATGTTCGGGTAGTCCCCGAGCGAGACCTCTCCGCTCTCCGAAAGCTCGCGCAGCCTGACAAAGTTTCCGGCATAAGCTATATCGGCCAGAGAGAACCTGTCCACCAGATACTCTCGCCCCTTCAAGCGATTCTCTAACGCGGCGAGTGAAACCTTCAGCTTCTCCAAAGCCTCCGCAATCCTCTCCTCAGAGAAGGCTCGCTCGCGGCCGATGCTCGCGACGAAGACGGTCGGGAAGAAATCGTCGTCGGCGGAGGCCATCCAGATTCGAGCGTAAGCCCTCTCCTTCGGGTCCATCGGAAGAAGCCTGGGCGACTCGAAGACCTCGTCGAGGTACTGGTTGACGACGTTCGACTCATGGAGGGAGTCACCGTCCGCAACTACAACCGGAACCTTGCCCGTAGGGCTTACGCTCAAGAACTCCTCGGACTTGTTCGCGAGGTCCACCTCGCGGGTCTCGAAGTCCACGCCTGTGGAGTGTTCAATCTACAAACACGCTCTCTTTCCGCATCTGGCGCGGCTCCGACGGCGCGCGGGAGGTGCGCTTCGAGCGAGTGGCAGCGGGTTAGAATGCCGGAAAGCCCGTAGAGAGGAGGTGTTGTGCGAGCCGCTCCTTTAGCCAATGAACAGCTCACTCGTAATGATCAGGTCAGCGGTTCGAGTCCGCTCGTCGGCTCTTGCACGCCCCCCACGCAACTTTATGCGGACCCACGAGATCTTGTGTTGGATCATGTGTTTTAAGACTTGTCGCGATGGCGTGGTGAACTATAGACTCCTCAGTGTATGCAGGATCGTGGATATAGGTATCCGAGAAGACCACTTAGCGGCAACCCGGTGAATAACCCTCAAATTTACGATTGCACTAATGAGTTATGTTGCGGCGGCTCTTCAACCCCAAGGGATCCCATAACAACCAGCACTAATCTGGCAGATTCCTACAGAAGTGTTTTCTTCGTTTACATCGCGGAGCGGCTTGTTGTCGTGGGTCCGAGCCTTCTTCGACTCCTCGTTGCGTGCCTAGCGTGCCTCCAACTCCACCTTAATGCGGTCCCGATCCTGCTCCCACTCCGAGGTACAAGTACAGCTGGTCAGTTCTGCCTCGATGAAGTCCTTTACCCGCTGTAACTCGGCCGTGGATGCTGTCACGATCTGCTCTAGCCTAATCACCGTACTCTCTCCTGAGTATCTTCTGTATCCTCCAGGCCCTCTGGGTTCACGAGAACGCTCCTTCTCGGAGTCTAGGTTCGTACAGCTCGCCGAACTTCTTGTTCAGGTAGGAGAGGTAAGGGGCGGTCTCGAGGGGGCGTCCGGTGGCACTCTGGATCAGTTCGTCCGGGTAGTACCGGCAGCCGTGGCGGTGTACCTTCTCACGCAACCAGCCTAGTAGGGTCGAGAACTCGCCCTCCCGTATCTGCTCGGGGATTTCGGGGTGCGCATCTATCATCTCGTCGAAGAGCTGGACGGAGAGGACATTGCCGATAGCGTAGGAGGGGAAGTGGCCAAAGACGCCGCCCGACCAGTGCATGTCCTGCAGCACGCCCTCCGAGTTGTTCTCCGGGATGATACCGAGGTACTCTTCCATCTTGGCGTTCCAGGCGGCGGGAAGGTCGGCGACGGAAAGGGTTCCTTCGATCATCGCAACCTCCAGCTCGAATCGCAGAAGGATGTGCAGGTTGTAGGTGACCTCGTCCGCCTCTATCCGGTTCTTCGAGGGCGAGACGGCGTTGATCGCCCTGTAGAACGCCTCGACGTCCACCCCCTTTAAGGCCTCCGGGAAGGCCTCCCGTAGCTTTGGATAGTAGTGTGACCAGAATGGCCGCGAGCGCCCAACGAGATTCTCCCACAGCCTTGCCTGAGACTCATGAACGCCCGAAGAGGTACCGTCGTCGAGCGGGGTACGGGCGTAGGACGGGTTTACGCCTTGCGTATATAAGGCGTGGCCGGCCTCGTGCATGGTGCCGAAGAGGGCGGGGGAGAGCCTAGTCCCATCGAAGCGGGTTGTCATGCGCACGTCGTCGGGGCCGGTGCGCATGCAGAACGGGTGTACGGAGCGGTCTTGTCGGCCACGCCTCCAGTCATAGCCGAAGGCCGAGATCACTGCTCTACCAAACTCCTCCTGCCTACCCTCGTCGAACTCGCCATATAGCGGAGCTGC